>JAYVQC010000001.1:0-41072 GCA_043757045.1 Akkermansia sp.
TGGTCGGCGCGGCAAATCGCTGACGGCGGATTATGTGCTGGTGTATCGCAATCACAAGCTGGCGGTGGTGGAGGCAAAGGCGCTGGATTTGGAATTAACAGAGGGCGTGGGGCAGGCAAAAAATTACGCGGGCAAGCTCGCCATCCGCCACACCTACGCCACGAACGGCAAGGGTATTTACGGCATAGACATGGAGACTGGCAAGGAGCGTGACGACCTCACGAACTATCCGACGCCGGATGAACTCTGGAACATGACTTTCGCGGAAGCAAACAGTTGGCGCGATCATTTTGCGGCCGTGCCATACGAGGACAAGGGCGGGTCGCATCCGGGCCGTTACTATCAAGACATTGCCATTGAACGCGTGTTGGAAGCCATCGCTGCAAACAGGTCGCGCCTACTGCTCACGCTCGCCACGGGCACGGGCAAAACATTCATCGCGTTTCAAATCGCATGGAAGCTGTTTCATTCACGCTGGAATTTAAGCCGCCAGCCGTCGCGTCGTCCGCGCATTTTGTTCCTCGCGGATCGCAACATTCTGGCAAATCAGGCTTACAATGCCTTTTCCGCCTTTCCCGAAGATGCGCTGGTGAGAATTTCGCCGGATGACATTCGGAAAAAGGGCAAAGTGCCAAAGAACGGCAGCATCTTCTTTACGATTTTCCAGACCTTCATGAGCGGGCCAATGAAAGACGGCAAGCCGTCGCCCTACTTCGGCGATTACCCGCCGGACTTTTTCGACTTCATCATCATTGATGAGTGTCATCGTGGCGGCGCGAATGACGAAAGCAACTGGCGCGGCATTTTGGAATATTTTGCGCCAGCGGTTCAACTCGGTTTGACGGCCACGCCAAAGCGCCAGGAGAACGCCGACACCTACAAGTATTTCGGCGAGCCGGTTTACATCTATTCGCTCAAAGAGGGCATCAACGATGGCTTCCTCACGCCGTTCAAGGTGAAGCAGATTCAGACGACGATTGATTATTACGTCTATACGCCGGACGACACGGTGGTCGAAGGCGAGATCGAGACGGGGAAACTTTACGAAGAGGCGGACTTCAACCGGAGCATCGTGATTCGCGAGCGTGAGAAGAAGCGCGTGGAAATTTTCATTGAGCAGATCAACCAGAACGAAAAGACGCTGGTGTTTTGCGCCAACCAAGCCCACGCGCTGCTGGTGCGCGACTTGATCAACCAGATCAAGACGAGCAAGGACCCGAACTATTGCCAGCGCGTGACGGCGGATGACGGCGAACTCGGCGAGCAACACTTGCGGGATTTTCAGGACAACGAGAAGACGATTCCGACGATCCTCACCACGTCGCAGAAACTCTCGACCGGCGTGGACGCGCGGAACATCCGCAACATCGTGCTGATGCGGCCCATCAAATCGATGATCGAGTTCAAGCAGATCATCGGGCGCGGCACGCGGCTCTACGACGGGAAGGATTACTTCACGATTTACGACTTCGTGAAGGCGCATCTGCACTTCCATGATGAGGAGTGGGACGGCCCCCCGAAAGAAGAGGAAGAATGCCCCAAGTGCGGCGCGCGGCCGTGCGTCTGCGTCGTCGTGCCGCCCGTGGCGTGTCCGGTGTGCGGTGAGATTCCTTGCGCGTGCCCGCCGGAGCCGTGCCCGAAGTGCGGTCAGCGTCCGTGCATCTGCCGGAAGCGGGTGAAGGTGAAACTCGCCGACGGCAAAGCCCGCACCATCCAGCACATGATGATGACGACGTTCTGGCATCCCGACGGCACACCGATGAGCGCCGCGCAGTTCATGGAACTGCTCTTCGGCAAGCTGCCGGAGTTCTTCCACGACGAAGCGGAATTGCGCGCCATCTGGAGCGCGCCCGATACGCGCAAGAAACTATTGCAAGGACTGGCTGAACGCGGCTTCGGCCACGATCAACTGGCTGAAATGCAGAAGGCAATGGACGCCGGCAAGAGCGACATCTTCGACGTGCTGGCGAATGTTGCTTACCAGGTTGCGCCACAGACTCGTGAAGTCCGCGCCGCGCAGGCTCGCGTCCATATCAACACGCAGTTCAGCGCCAAGCAGCAGGTCTTCCTCGACTTCGTGCTCCAACACTACGTGAGCGTGGGCGTGGAGGAACTGGATCAGGAGAAACTCACCCCGTTGCTCCGCCTGAAATACCAGAACTCCATCGCCGACGCGGTGGCCGACCTGGGTGCGCCGGACGAGATTGGCAAAGTGTTCGCCGGGTTTCAGAAGTATCTTTACCAGCGAGGGTGAAAGTCTCTGAACTCAACACCAATTTGTCAGCCAGCCGTCCAGGAACCTTTCATGAATCTCTTTGACGCCAATTTTCTGTTCGCCTCGTTGATCTGGGGATCGGTGGGCGTCGGGTATTTCATCTACGGCAAGAAGCAGCGGGAGCCGGTGCCGCTCGTGGGCGGCGTGGTGATGATCGGGGTGTCCTACTTTGTCGCGAGCGCGTTGCTCATGTCGCTCGTCAGCCTCGCGATCATGGCGGCGGTCTTTTTCGTGATGCGGCGCGGGGGGTGACGGTCGGGTCTGCCGTGGTCGAGAAGGAGCCTCTGTCCAAGGTTCGCAAATCCTGTGGTCTGTCTCCCTCTCCCCATGACGAAGCCGTGGGGAGAGGGTCAGGCTCAGGACCAGGCCGCGAGAATCGCTTCGGCTTTCGTCACCTGTTCCGCTGAACCGGTGAAGGTGATGCGGAATTTTCCCGATTGGCGGACGACCTGGACTTCAATGGTTTCGAGGCCGTTCTTCTTCATGCTGAAGCGGAGTTGTTTATAAACTTCCGTCATGCCGTGCTGTTGGAGGCTGTTGCTCATGGTCGAGCGTCTGTGCGTGGTCGTGACTAAACAATGTTAATCGCCGTTTATATTCACTTCCTGGCCGGACGGCGGGGACACTTGGCCGCGCTCAAAAAAACGGATTGTGCGCCTTCTCTTCCGCCACCGTCGTGAGCGGGCCGTGACCCGCGCCGAGCAGGGTGTCGTCGGGCAGGGTGAAGATTTGCGAACGCACGCGTTCCTTGAGCTGATCCCACGAGATGTTACCGGTCGCGAGCGAGCCGGAAAAAATGGTGTCGCCAATGACGCCCAGGCGCGGCACGCCGCCGGGGAAATTCTCCACGAGGTACATGACGTGGTCATCCGCGTGGCCGCAGGTCTCGCGATTGGTGATGCTGAGGCGTCCGACCTGGATGCGATCCTCGCGGCGGTTCTGGTGTTGGGGCGGTGCGTTCTTGGCGTCGGTGTGCAGGAGCAGGCCGGGATGGCGCGCGCGAATGGGTTCCATCGCCGCAATATGGTCCTCGTGCGTGTGCGTGATGAAGAGGTGCTTCAACTCAAGTTTCTCCTCGTCGAGGATTTTGAAAATCGGCTCGCCGCTGAAGCCGGTGTCGAAGAGCGCGGCCTCGCGGGTGGTTTCATCCCAGACGAGGTAGCAGTTCACCGTCATGCCGTTGCCCTCGGTGGTGATCATACGGAAGCCGCGCCAGCGGTCGGTGTCCTGCGGCGCGGGCGTCCAACCTTGCGCGAGGCCTTCCAGTTTGCCGGGGTGGAGGTGGAGGGCTTGGGCGAGCGCGGGATAATTGATGGAGCCGGCCGGCACGCCGGAGGATTCCAGCGCCGCGAGTTCCTCGGTGGAAAGGCCGGCCGCCTGGGCCGCCGTTTCCGGAGCCACGTTGGAGGCTTTACGCGCCTTGCGGATGACGTCGCCGAGATTGTCTTCGAGATTCATGGCGCAAAGTTAGGGACAGCGCGCGCGATGAGGAAAGTGTTTTGTCGGAAGGCCCGTTCAACTGGGTAGTGGGACAGCCGCCCCCGGCTGTCATTAGTCTCGCGGGCGCCCTCGCCCGCCGCGCGACCGGCGGGGGCACCGGCCCCACTCCAGCGCCGCCCGGCCCATTCTTTTCACGCAGGCAGCCGCAGCACCGCCTCGAAGCCGCCGCCCTCGCGGTTCCGGCACGTCACCGCGCCGTGGCTCGTCTCCACGCACGTCTTCACAATGCTCAACCCCAGGCCGACGCCGCCCGTCTCGCGCGCGCGCGAGGTGTCCACGCGGTAGAATGGATCAAACAGTTTTGGCAACTCGTCCTCCGGCACGCCGGGGCCGCTGTCGCTCACGAGCAATTCCACTTCGCCCTCCAGCGCCTGCGCGGTGACGGTGATCGGCCCGGCTTCGCCCGCGTAGCGCACGGCATTGCGCAGAAGATTGGACACGGCGCGCACGATCAATTCCGGATCAATCGTCGCCAGCAGTTCCTCGGGAACTTCGTTGCACAGCTCGGAGCCGTCGCGCCCTTCGCGCTTCACGGCCTTCTCCACGAGCGGGCGCAGCGGCACCGTTTGCAGGCGCACGCTGCCCGCCGCCAGCGAGGCCTTGGAGAATGAGAGCAGCTCGTTCACGAGATTTGACATGTGCTGCACTTCCTCGCGCATGTCCTCGACGTAAGCCCGGTCCTTCGGATCGGCGCGCTCTTCGAGGATGCCCACCACCATCTGCATCCGCGCGATGGGCGTGCAAAGCTCGTGCGCGATGTCGCCGGTGAAACGCTTCTGCCCGGTGACGAAGCCGCCGAGGCGCGCGGCCATGCGGTTGAGCGCGGCCCCGAGTGAGCCGAGTTCGTCGCGGCGTTTTTCGTTCACGCGGGTGTCGAACTTGCCCTCGGCCATTTCCGCCGCCGCGTGATTCATCTGGGCCAGTGCGCGCGTGATGCCGCCCACGAGCGGCAGCCAGAAGAGTACGGAGAATATCACCGCGCCGCCGCCCCCCCAGAGCAGCGGTGCGAAATCCACGAACAAACCGCCCGCGCGCAACGTGTCGCTGACCATCAAGACCGTCGCCGGCACGGGCGGCTGCGGACGCTCCATCACCGCCGTCCGCATTCCGATCCAGTAGCGCCGCGGCTCCTCGGTGCGGACGAGGAACGATTCGCGGATGCGCGGCCGCTCGGTCGGCCCACGCGGGCCGCGCGGGTCACGTCCCCCGCGCGACGGCGCGTCGAAGCCCGGCTCGGGCTGGGTGTCGCGTGGCGGACGGCCTTCGCGGCGCGGGCCGGGCGGAAAAACTTTCTGCTGCACCGGTTCCGCGAGCACCGTCTTCTCACCAGCCAGTTGGGTGCCGTCATTGCGATAGAGGAGGAAGCGAACCTGATAAGCTTCGCCGAAACGTTCCAGAATGGCCGTCCATTCGCCCGACGGCCGGGCGTTCAATTCGTCCGTGATGAGCTGCCCGACGGCGCGCACGCGCTCGCCCGCCGGCCCGTTCAACAGCACCTCCGGCCCGGCGTGGAACTGGCGCAGAAAAAGGACATACACCGCGCCGCCCACGACCAGCAGGTTCAGGAAGAACCAGAGCAGGATTTTGCTGTAGAGAGGGAGGCGCATCACGTTGTGAAATGACGAATGACGAATGACGAAGGGAGCGAGAAGCGTGCGCCGCTCCCTGCTTCATGCTTCATTTGAGTTCGGTCATTCATGGCCAGGATTGATAAACATGTAGCCCGCCGAACGCACCGTCTTGATGAAGCGCGGCTCCTTCGCGTCGTCGCCGAGTTTTTTGCGGAGCGCGGAGATATGGACATCAATGCTGCGGTCGAAGACCTCGTAGTTGCGGTCGCGGATTTCCTCCAGCAACTGCTCGCGCGACTTCACGCGTCCGCGCGCGCGGGCCAGGCTGGCCAGCAAATCATACTCCACCGGCGTGAGTGTGAGCGGCTGATCGGCGAAGACGGCGGTGCGCGTGTTCGGGTCCACCCGCAGCGCGCCCACGACCAGTTCCGGCTCGGGCGCGTCGGCGGAAGTTCTTTTCGTTGTGCTGTGTGTGGAGCGGCGCGTCACCGCGCGCAGCCGCGCCAGCAGTTCGCGCGTGGAAAATGTTTTGGGCAGATAATCATCCGCGCCGATTTCCAGCCCCACGATGCGGTCGGCCTCGTCGCCGCGCGCGGTGAGCATGAGCACCGGCACGTTGCTCGACTTGCGGATTTGTTTCAGCACCTCGAAGCCGTCCAGGCCCGGCAGCATCACGTCGAGAATGATCGCGCTCCACGTCTCGCTCGTCGCCCGCACCACGCCGTCCGGCCCGGTGTGAACGAGCGTCACGTCGTAGCCCATCGGCATGAGATACTCGGCGATGAGGCGGCAGAGCTTTTTGTCGTCATCAATGACGAGCAGGCGCGTGCGCGAATCGGTGGCGGTCACGGGGCGGACGATAGCGGGCGGGCCGGGAATGTCCGCTCTCTTTTACACGGGCTTAACAATTTTCTGGGTGCATCCGGACCCCGTGCTTGGTGGGGCGTCGTCGCTCCGCGCGCGCCGGGGTAAGGTAGGAGCCAGTTCCAGCGCGTGCTGCCGGTGCCAGCCCGGCGCGCGCGGAGCCACGACGCCCTACCTGTTACCGCGTTTGCAGGAACAGTGTCCAGATGCACTCGAATTCTCCGGCGCGTCGGCTTTCTCCGTCACGGCGCGACCCGCGCGCGGAAGAACTGCTGGGCGTTGGTCGCGGGGCGCGTCAGCAGAATCGGCGCGGCTCCGGTGTGCGCCGGCGTCCAGTTCCCCGGCAGGTTCGTCGAGACATCCACCACGTAATTCGATCCCGCCGTGCCGCTGATTGTGAACTGGATTTGGTTGCTCGCGACCGTGGTGAACGAGAGCACCGGCGTGGCGGCGGGCGGCAAGGTGGTGACGAGCGGCGTCACCGTACCGGTCACGGCGAGGTCAGGCGCGGTAGTGTTCGCCACGTCATAAATGTACCAGGTGCCGCCGGAGGACGACGCGCCGAAGTTCACGATGCGGAAGGTGACGTTGGTGCCCGGCCCGATGTTCTGCAACGCAGCGATGCTGGTCAGATCAATCGCGGCGAGTGACGCGCCGGAACCGGAGGACGACGAGAAATTGTTCGTGATGATGTTCACGAACGCACTCGCGCCGACTTGCACCTGCACCACGCCGCTCGGCGGGCCGGAACCGGAGCGGCGGTAATCGAAGCGGCTCACGGAACTGAACGAGAGGTTGTAGCCTGCGTTGGCTCCGACGGAAAATGTCGCGATGTCATTCGCCGTGATCGCCGCGCTGGCCGAGGCCGCGTCGAAACCGCTCCCGCCCCAACCGCGCGCGGCGGCCGCGCCGCCAATCGCCACCCCGGAGCCGCGCGTCAAACCAACGACCACGACATTCGGCGCGTTCGTCGTCGGCGCGAGCGGCGAAACGCCGAAGCTCGTCTGCCCGCTCACATCCCAGCCCGCGAGCACGCCGGTGTAAGAACTCGTGCTGCCCGGCGGGGCAATGGGCGTGATGTCGAGCGCGGTGTTGTTCGCGGTGTTCGCATCGCCGCCGGTGGAGACGGTGACGGCATTCGTCACGAGTGCCGGGGCATTGCTCGCGACACTCACGGTCAACGTGAGCGCGGGGAACGCTGCGCCCGCCGCCAGCGCATCGGCGCGCGTGGCGGTCAAGGTGTTCAACACCGTGTTCCAACCCGTGCCGTTGAACGAAACCGCCGTCAGTCCCGCTGGTAAAACATCCGCGACGCTGACCGTGCCGGTGGTGGCGAGCGAGCCGATGTTCGTGACCAGGATCGTGTAAGTGGCCGTCGGCGCACCTTGGACAAAGTTGCCGCTGTGGCTGACGAGCACGGCGAGATCGATGAACGGCGGAGCGCCGAACGCGGAGTTGCGCGGGTTCGGCGGGCCGGTCAGGAAGTCGGCGTTGTTGTGGTCCGTGTCCGTGCTCCCTGCGCCCGCGCGGAGAATCGCCGTGCTGTTGCCGCCGGCGGGCGCGGCTCCCGCGCCTTCAAACGCGCTGGCCGTGCCGAAGCCGACGAAATCAAAAATCGCAGAGTTCGGCAAGGGATTCGCCCCGCTCAAGGCAACCTGATTCGTGACGAGCGCGAGCTTGCCGTCGGTCGCGCTGATGTTGGCGCCGCCCGTCGCGTCGGGCGTGGGCAAGACACTGCCGGCCGCGCCGCCCGAGGCCAGTTGCACGAGGTAATAACGTCCCGGCGAAATGCTGCCGGCGAGCGGGATGACGGTCCAACTGGTGCCGGACGCGCTCGCGTATTGCACCGACCAGCCGCTCAGGCTGATCGCGCCGCCGGTGGCGTTAAAGAGTTCCACGTAGTCGTTTTGATACGTCGCTCCGCTGTTGCCGCCGCCGCCGTAAATCTGGCTGATGACCGCGCCGCTGGCCAAGCCCGTGTTCACGGTCAGCAGCGCGGGCGTGCTCGTCACCGCGCCCGCGAAGTTCGTGATCACGACGGTGTAGGAACCGGCGTCGGTGAACTGCACGTTGCTCTGGCTGTAGGAACCCGCCGTCGCGCCCGGTAGGTTCGTGCCTTCGAGCCGCCATTGATACGACAACGGCGCGGCCCCAATCACCGTGACGCTGAAGCCCGCCGTGCTGCCCGTGATGACGGTGAGGCTCGCGGGGTTCGTGGTGATCAGCGGTGCGACCACGATGGTGAGCGACGCGATGGAACTGGTCGCAAAGCCCGACGCGTTCGTGACCACGGCGAAATAATTTCCCGCATCATTCGTCGTGGCGCTCGCGAGATTGTAGCTGTGGTTCGTCGCGTCCAGGATCGGCGCGTCGTTCAGGAACCATTGGAAGAACAACGGGTTTGCGCCAATCGCGCTGACGGAGAAACCCGCCGGATCGCCGAGTGCAATCGTCTGGCTCTGCGGTTGCGAGGTCACGACAGGCGCGAACGAACCGCTGCAACAGAGCGTGCCTTGCACCGCCACCGAGTCCACCCACCAGCCGCCGCCGGAGACGCTGCCGTCCGTGGCCGCGCGCCAGCGGAACTGCACGTTCTGTTCCGCCGCTGCGGACGGCAGCGCCACGATCACGGTGTGGAAAATGGAATCCGTTCCGCTCCACGCCGACCGCGCGCCGAGCGGGTTGCCCGCATTGAGCGTGTGCGTGTAGCCGCCGTTCACGAACGTGCCGCCCGCGTCGAGAACGTCCGCAAACGCACCGGTCCCGATTTTTATTTCCAGCACGCCGCCGTCGAAACCGCTCTCGAATTGATGACGATGCCGGAAGGTGAGTTGCGACGCGCCGCGCAGCAGCGTGATCGTGGCCGAGACGAGCTGATTGGAACCCACCTTGGCTGGGGCAGGGGAGAACACGGCATTCGGCGCGGTGTCGTTGGTCGTCGTCACTGTCACCCAACTGGACTGGCTGCCCCCGGCGGAAGTCGTCCAGCCGAGCGGTATCGCGGGCGCAGTCACGCTGTCAAAATTTTGCGTGAAGATGGCGGACAACGAGCCGAGCGGAATCGTGAACGTCGCCACGCCGAGGTTGGTCGTGCCATCGGTCAGCGACAAGGTGGCCACGAGATTCGAGCCGCACGCGCCGGTCGCCGTGAAGGTGAACGCCTGCATGACCGACGCGCCGCCCGCGAGGAGCGCGCCGTAGTTTTGCGCCGCGCCGGGCGCGGTGACGCCGCCGATGGCGAGCAGTGTGGCGACGAGATTCGTCGTGTTCACGTTGCCGATGTTTTGCAGCGCGAAATTCATCGTCACCGTTTCGTTCGGGTCCACCGCGTTGTTTGGCGCGACGCAGCTTTCCGCGTTCAGGTTCGCGCCGACGGACGTAATGGCCGGCCCGTTCGCCGTCACCGCGTTGTAAATGACGAGCGCGAAATCCTGATCGAACGCGGGGAGTTCGCCCGGCACGCCGTCGGAATTGATGCTCGTGCCGCTGACCGTGACCGAGAAGCCCCCGGCCACGCCCGCCGGGAGGAAGACGCTCTCGACGTTATTGCGAAAGTCCGCGCTGCCGCCGGTGATGGAGTTCGCGCCGCTGAACGCGTTGCCCTTGTAAGTGTTCCCGCCCACGGTCACGACGAGGTCGAGATTGTTGTTGTAGGCGTTGCCCGTGGTGTTGCCGGGCGCGTCCGTCCACGCGAGCGTCACGCGGAACGGCTTCGTCGTGTCGGTGATCACGCCACTGAACGTGCGCGTCTGGCCGCTGGCGGTGAACTTGTCGCCGGGCAATTGATCGCGCAGCAGCCGCGCCACTCCGTCGAAGGCCATGCCGAGATTCGCCTCGCCCAGGCCCTGGTTGTTGGACGGCAGCGTGTCGTTCGCGCTCACACCGTTCATGTAGCGCGCGGAGTTCAGGAGAAAGGCTTTCGTCATCGCCGCGCTCGGCGTGGTCAGCGCGTGGTTGATGAAGTTCTGGCGAATCAGCGCGCACGCACCCGCCATGGCCGGGGTCGAGTGACTCGTGCCGGACGACGTGGTGAAGAACTGCTGGCCGAGCGGGAAGAAATTATTCGTGCTGCCCGCCGTGCCGCCGCCGGGCAAGGCGCACACGCCCGTGCCGTTGAAGCACGCGAGGGCCGCGCCGTTGCCGTTCGTGCTCGTGCTCGACTGGGCCACGCCGCCGGTGACGTGCGTGCCGGGCGCGACGATGTCCGGCTTCTTGCGCCCGTCGCGGCAGGGGCCGCGGCTGGAGAAACTCGCGATATCGTCCGCGCTGTTCGCCTCGGTGTCCGGCGTGGTGCAACCATCGTTGCCCGCCGTGTTGTTGCCGCCGTTCGAGGTGGTGTGCGGATGCACGTTCTCCGCCGCGCCGACGCAGATGATGTTCTTGGCCGTGCCGGGCGAGCCGACGGTTCCGCTGGCCGAACCCGCGTTGCCCGCCGCGAAGACGATGATCATCTCCTGGTTGCCCGCGACGTTGGTGAAGGAACTTGCCGACTGCGCGTCGCGCACCAAAGCATCGTAGCTCTGCGCGTCCACGTCGTAAGCACCCGCCGTGTTCGCGCCCCAACTGTTCGCGCTCACGCGCGCGCCGTCGTTGTAGGCCCGGGCCTGGAGATTGAAGTAATTGGGGTTGGTGAAATTGGCCGGATCAAAAATCACGGACGAGCCAACCTTCACGAACGGGCAGACGCCGAGACCGTAGTGATAACCGAGCGAATCAACGTGCGGAAAACTGCCCCGGTCATTGAAGCCCGCGATGATGTGCGAGTTGAGATTGCCGTGGCCGTCGCAGCCCGCGCGCGTGCTGCCGGGGTTCGCCGAGCCTTCGAGCCGGCTGTAGGCCACGCGGCTGGCGAGCGTGGGACTGCCCGATTGATACAATCCAAAATGCCCGGGCGTGGTCGTGCCGTTGTCAATGCCGCTGTCCGATACATCCACGATGAAACCCGAGGCCGTGAACTGGCTCTGCGTGAAACCCTTGCTCGTCAGCCACGCGAGATAGCCGGGACCGGTCGGCGTGCTCACGGACAAATTTCCCGCGATGATTTGATCCTGCCGCTCATCGAACTTCCGGCGCGCGGCGTACGGCTGGATGGAAACAATCTCCGGTCGCGCCGCGATGAAGGCCACGCGGTCGGAGGGCAGTTCCACGATCACGTTCAGATACTTCAACGCCTTGAACTGCTGCCGCACGGGTGCGGTTTTGTGCGCGTCAATCAGCGCGAGCGTCGTGGCGTTTTCAGCGTCGTCGTCCACCATCTGAATCGCGTAGGTCGTGTTCGCCACCGCGCGCAGCACGCCTTTCGCGGTCACGGCGCGCGCGTCGGGATGCACCTTGTATTCGTCGGCATACACACCGTCCCATTGGATGTGCGTGGTGTTTGCCGCCAGCGTCTGGAGCGCGGTCAGGCTCTGGGCACTGGCATAGACCAGGTAGGCGTTGTGCGGCAGATACGTGACCACTTCTGCGCCGGTCAGCGCGATCTGCGCCATCCACTCCGGGCGCGGCGGGCCGACGAATTGCACGAGATGCAACCGCTGACCGGTGAAGGTGCCGACGACTTTGCGGAGCGCACGCGCCTCGGCCTTCGTGGTGTCAATGGCCCCGGCGTTCAGTGTGATGATGTTGAACTCGTCGCGCACTTCGGTGGACGACGTTTTCAACAGTGCGGGCTCAACCGCGTCCGTTTCGTAAAGCTGATAGCTGCCGTAGTCCACCAACAGCCGCCCGCCGTTCGACACGATGCGCGCGGCCACCGCCGGGTCCGTCACTTGAAGTTTGTGCGCCTTCGGCACGCGATCCGCCGCGAGAGCATTCACGAGCGCGACAAAAAAGATCGCCGACCAAATAAGGGTCTGGCGCATGAGCGGCGCACGGTTTGGGTTTTTCATAATCACTGCACCTCCGCATCTGGCTTCTGGAAACGACCAAGAAGAGTTTGCGGTTGGGAAAGGTGGAGTTTGGTCTTCCGCATTCTTCGGAGCGTAGGTCAGCAAAGGGCGTCGCGAATGTCGAGACACTTTCCGGGTTGGGGCGGACAGCAGGCGTATCTGAACACGGTTCTTAAAAAAATGGGCGTGGTAGGGTGCGTCGCTCCGCGCGCGCCGGGTTGGGCAGCGAAAAGCCTTGAGGAACTTGCTGAAGCCTCACCCGGCGCGCCGCCCACAGCGGCGTCCGACCTGCCCCACCTACAACCGCGCGCCGCCAAAAATCACTTCCCGCGACGTTCGGCCTGCTCGCGTTCTTTGCGCTCCTTTTGCATGAGCTTGCGTTGGTATTCCGCCTCCTCGCGCTGGGCCTTCGTGATGCCGGGCGAGTTGTCGAGCTGTTCGGCGGCGTGCAGGGCGGCGATTTCCGGCGTGGGCAGCACGGTCGGGCGGATGAGAACCATCAGCTCCACGCGGCGCGTGCTGTCGCTGCTGCTGCGGAACAACATGCCGAGGCCGGGAATGTCTTTCAGGAACGGCACGCCGCCGTTCGACTTGCTCTTGGTGGTCGAGATGAAGCCGCCGAGCATGATGGTGTCGCGGTCGTGGACGGCCACGTAGGACTGGGCGTTGCGCTCGATGGTCGAGGGCACGGCGTTGCCGTCAATCTGCACGTCGTCGCCGGGTTGCGAGATGTTCTGTGAGATGTCCATGACCACGAGGCCGTCCTGGTTGATGATGGGCATGACGTTCAGGCTGATGCCGATGGAAAGCTGCGAATACTGCGAGGAATTGCCGCCGCTGTTGAACCCGTTGTTGTAGGTGCCGGTGATGTACGGCCGCGTCTCGCCGACGAAAATGGTCGCGGGCTTGGCCGTCGAGGTCACGATGCTCGGACGCGAGAGGACGTTGATGCGCGAATCGTTGGCGGCGGCGGTGAGGGCGAAGTCGAAGTCCTGATTGATCTTGCCGAAGTAGTTGAAGCCTGCGCCGAGCAGGTTTGACGCGCCGGAAAAGCCGGTGAGGGTCTTGGGGTTCACGAAGCCGGGACCGAAGACGGAGCCGCCGGCGTAATCGAGGTCGCCCTGGCTCCGGTTGTTCTGCCGCATGCTCACGCCGAGGCTTTTGCCGTCGCCAAGATTGACTTCGAGAATGAGCGCCTCGATGCGGACCTGCGGCAGCACCACGTCGAGCTTCGAGATGATGTTGCTGATGACGATGAGGTCGGCGCGTTCGGCAAAGATAAGCAACGCGTTCGAGCGTTCGTCGGGGATGATCTTGGCGTTGCCGATGAGGACGAAATCGCCGTTCGCGCCGGCGCCGCCCGCCGCGCGATTGACGGCTCCGCTCAGGCGGCCACCAATGCCGGTGCCGGTGCGGTTGAGCGCGCCGGGGTTCGCTGCACCTGCGCCGATGCCGGCCCCGAGGCTGCCGCTGCGGTTGACGCCGCTGTTGCCGCCATATTGACTGCCGACGCCGCCGCGATTCCCACCGCCATATTGGCCGCCCCCGAGTCCGCCGCCGCCACCAAATCCGCCGCCACCACCACCACCGAGACCGCCACCGCCACCGAGACCGCCGCCACCAAATCCGCCGCCGCCGAAGCCACCGCCTCCCGCGCCTGCACCGCCGCTGATACCCGAGCCGGTTGTCGCACCGAGTCCGCTGAGCACACCGGCGATTTCACCCGCCGTGGCGTATTTGATCGGAATGACCACGGTCTCGATGGTCACGGGCAGGGCCACGTCCACCTTGGCGAGAATTTCCAACATGCGCTTCACGTTCTCCGCGTAGTCGCGGATGACGAGCACGGGGCTGCCCTTCACGCCGAGCAGACCCTGCGGCAACTTCGTGTAGGGCTGGAGGATGCTCAGGGCGTCCTCGGGTGTGAGATGATTGAGCGTGACGATCTGCGCGATGGGCACGCCCTGCGCGTCCGGCAGCGACTCGTAGGTATTCGTGGAGAACGGCGTGGCTTCCGGGCCGATGGCGGCTTGCGGGACAATTTTGAGAAACTTCTCGCCCTGTGGAATGACGGCGATCTGGTTGAGGCCAAGAATGGTGTTGAGCGCGTTGATGCCTTCCTCGCGGGTCAGGGCGCTCTGGTTCTGAATGGAAATTTTCGTGGTGGTGGGAACCTGCGGCGACTTGAGCAGGGTCTTGCCGGTCAGCTCCGCGTAGAACTCGAGGAACTGGCCGAGTTCCAGTTCCTGGAACTTGATCATGTTCGCCGGGATCATGTCGTTCGTTTTCATCAGGCCCTTGGGCACGATGTTCGAGACGCCGGTGTTCGCGCCGCCCGCGCCGATGGCTCCGGCGATGTTCGGGTTCACGCCGGGCGTGCCGGGATTGGCCGGGACGCCGGGTCCGGCGGGCACGGCGACGTTGCCGGGCGTCGCGCCGGGGACGCGGGGGAAGCGGTTGAAATTTGTGGACGCGCCAAAAACGGACGGCGCATTCGGGCGCGTCCCGCCGGGCGGCGGCGTGCCTCCCGGCGTGGCGGGGGGTGGAACTTGCGCGTGCGCCAACGTCGCCACGAGGAGCAGCGACCCGATGAGATTCGTCACGACGGTTTTCATTTCTTTGCTGGGGTATTGGTTTTGGCCGGCGCGTTGGTCTTCGCGAACGGAGAGGCGGGCTTGGCCGCAGAAGTTGTTGAAGCAGTGGCGGGTTTTGCACCCGTCGTCGCGGCGGGCACGGCGGAGCGCGGCGGGGCTTTCTTCGCGTAGCTCGCCACGAGGGTGAGGTTGCCCTGCAACTTGTTGCGCGGTGGATCGGGGTTGAGCGTCATGCTCCGCACGCGAATGAGCGAGCCGCCGGTCCCGAGGTTGTGCAGGAAATCCACGAGCGCCTTTTCTTCGGCGACAAAGTTGATGATGCCGCTCTGCTCCTCGAAGAACTGGTTGGTCTTGCCGCCAATGGAGAGCGCGGTCTGGCGCACGGGATCGTAGCGGTTGACCTGCACGCCGCTGAGCGCGGCCTGGTTCTGCACGGTGGTGGACATCTTCACGGCCTGTTCCTCGGAAGCGACCGCCGCGCCCTGCGTCTCCAAATCTTTCATCTTCAACTGGTAGCCCTTGGTGTTCGCACTCTCGCGCTCGAACTGCGCAATCTGCCCCTCGGCAATGGTGCGGCGGGCCTTGATCTTCCCCCAGTCGCCAAAGCGCGGCCACACGAAGATGAAGTTCAAAATGATGAACACCACGATGAGCACGACGATGACCAGGCGGCGCTCGTTCGGGCGCAGGTTCAGCTTGTCGAAGAGGGACTTTTTCATTCGCCGCCCTCTCCTTTGGTGAGTTCGAGCGCGAGGTTCCACGTCGCGTCCGCCCCGCGTCGCGTCCAAGAGGGCGGGGAGCCGGCCTTGAAGAGCGGCTGGCCGTCCGAGATGAGCGCATGCAGCTTCTCACTGAACTCGTTGATCTTTGTGGCGGCATCCGCGGGCGCAGTCCCGAAGAGCGAGAGCGATTTGCCGCGGCTGAAATTGATGCCGTCCACCTGGATGCCTTCGGGAATTTCCGTGGCGATGGCCTTGTAACTTTCGAGCGCGGCGAACTGGAGATTCAATTGATCCTGCATCACGCGCACCTGGTCGCGCAGCCGCAGCGCGTTCGTATAACCGGGCGCAAGGTTCCGCGCCTGCTGCTCCGTCTTGCCGACTTGAAAATCCATGTATTGCACAAAGGCGAGGTAGAAGAACACCCCGAGGAGATACAACACCGCGATCCCGAAAAGGCTGCGCATCCAGATGCGATCCACGAACTGCTGCCGGTAGCGCGCCGTGAATTCCGCCGGCACGAGGCCGCTCGGCGCCTTCTCGCGCGTGGCGCGGCGCGCGGTCAGCTTCGCCAGTTCAGCGGAGGGCAGGGGAGCGACCACTTCCACGCGTTGGTCGGTGCCTTCCTGCATCAATGGCAACCAAGCCGTCGCCGTCTCGCCATCGGCCACGAGGAACCTGCGCGGCGGGGCAGTGATCCAGCCTTCCAGTTCGCCCGCCCACGCCATCTGTGCGATCTGGTCGCGCAAAAATTGTCCGCGCTCCTCCGCCGGCAGATGCAGCAGCGAGACGTTCTGCAACGCGCCGCCATACCACCAGGCCACGACGCAATTGTCCGGGGCCACGCCGAGTCCGGGATAAACCCACACGCCGTTCGCCTCGATCTTCGTCGCGAGCAACTGATCGAGGAACGGCACTTCGAGGCGGTCGGTGAGGTAGCTTTCGCCTTCCAGCGTGCCGAGAAAATTTTCGATGAGGTTCCGCGCCGCGATGACGACGATGGCCGTCTGCGCCTGACCTTCGCGCTGCGGCAGCAGCTCGAACGTCCACACGATCTGTGTGACCGGCAGTGGAGAAATTTTCTCCATCTGCAAATCAATCATCGAAGTGGTTTCCTCGATGTTGTCCGCAGGCGGGAGTTGCAGCACACGCAGGAACGCCTTGTCCGCCGGGAGCCACGCGACGTTCAGCTTCGGCTGGTAGAGCGTCTGCCAGTCCTTGCTGACGAGCTTGGCCGGGAGCGATTCCGTGGGGAGTTTGTTCTCTTCGCGCGAGAGGCTGGGGCCGTCGCCACGGATGTTAAACTGCCAGATTCGCTTCTGGTCGCCTGCGAGGTGCAGGACGTTCGCGGAGTTCCAACGTGCCATACTAACTCTTCACCCACATCTGGGTGGCGTTGTCCTCGACGAGTGATTTCATGTGTTCTTCAGTCTGGGTCACGCGCAGCACTTCCTCGATGGTCGTGATGCCGGCCTTCACCTTGGTCCAGCCGTCAATGCGCAGCGACCTCATGCCGTTGGCGACGGCGGTGTGCGCGATGTTCGAGGCGGTGGCGCGATTCATGACGAGCGGACGGATGGCTTCCGTGACGAGCAGCAATTCATAGATGCCGAGACGGCCTTGATAACCGAGCAGGCGGCAATTCTCGCAGCCCGTGCCCTTGCGGAAATCCGTGGTGTCGATTTCGTCTTCCGGGAAACCAATCTTCCGCAAGTAACTGCGCTCGACCTTCTGCGACTTCGAGCAGGTCTTGCAAATGGTGCGGACGAGACGTTGCGCCATGATCGCCTCGACGGACGACGCGACGAGGAACGGCTCGATGCCCATGTCAATCAAGCGCGTGAACGCGCTGGGCGCGTCATTCGTGTGCAGCGTGGAGAAAACTAAGTGACCCGTCAGCGCGGCGCGGATGGCGATTTCCGCCGTCTCCAAGTCGCGAATTTCCCCGACCATGATCACGTTCGGATCCTGGCGCAAAATGTGGCGCAGGCCCACGGCGAAAGTCAGCCCGATGTCCGAGCGCACCGCGATCTGATTGATGCCCTTCAACTCATACTCGACCGGCTCCTCAATCGTGATGATGCGCTTGGTGATCGAGTTGATCGTGGAGAGGAAGGCGTAGAGTGAGGTGGACTTGCCCGCGCCCGTCGGTCCCGTCACGAGCAAGATGCCGTGCGGCTTGATGATGATTTCGCGCAGCGCGTTTTCTTCCTTCGGATCAAAGCCCAGCTTGTCGAGTGTGAGAAAGATTTTGCCGCGCGTCAGCAAACGCAGCGAGACGGATTCGCCGTACACCGTCGGCACGGTCGAGACGCGGATGTCAATTTCCTCGCCCTTGATGCGGACGTTGATGCGGCCGTCCTGCGGCAGACGCTTCTCGGCAATGTTCATGCCGCTCATCACCTTGATGCGCGAAATGATCGCCGCCTGGTAGCGCTTCAACTGCGGCGGCATCGGCGTCTGGTTCAGGATGCCGTCAATGCGGTAGCGGATGCGCAACTCATCTTCCGCCGGCTCAAAGTGAATGTCCGTCGCGCGATCCTTGTGGGCTTCCCAGACGATCTGGTTAACGAACTTGATGACGCTCGCCTCCTGGTCGCCCTCGGTGATTTCCTTGTCGCCGAGATCCAGCTCGATGGGGTCGTCGTCGTCCTTCGCCAGTTCGTCGAGCGTCTCGGCACCGACGCCGTAGTATTTCTTCAGCGCCTTTTCGATCTCGGCCTTCGTGGCGAGCGCAAATTTCACCGGCTTGCCGGCGTCGAACTGCACCGAGTTCAACATCCCCGTGTCGAACGGATTGCTCACCGCCACGACGAGCGATCCATTCTGCGTGTCAATCGGGATGGCGTTGTACTGGAAGGCGACTTTCGTCGAGATGGCGTTCCGCGCCTCGGTCGGAACGGTCGTGGAACGCAGGTCAATGAAGGGCCACTTGAGCACCGTGGCGAGGTGTCCGAGGAAGTGTTCCTCGCTCATCCCGCTCTCGCGGCAAATGAAGTCCACCAGCGACTCCTGCGTGCCCGCCTCGACGGCGACCCGCCACGCTTTGGCCCAATCGGCAATCTGCTCGGCGCTGGTCTGCGCCGCCTGGGCAAAAACATTGTTGAGTGGAACAAATGACATTTTCTAATGGCGGAAATCAGGAAAGCTGAAAGCAGAAATTCTCGCCCCGTCGCGAGCCATGTGCGGTTCAGTCATTTCAGCTCTCAGCTTTCTTCGTATCCGCTTTGGAAATACACCGCACGCTAGTCAAAGTTGCGCCGAGCCGTCAAAAGATTGTTTCCCCGGCGCGCAGGCACAGGCGCCTTTGAACTCCGTGCTTAAAAATGACCGGAGTCAGGCGCGGTGTCCTTATCGTGCCGCGCCGTAATCGGCGAGGCGTTGCGGAACTTGCCGGAGCCTCACTCCGGCGTGCTGAGGACAGCGTCGTCCTGCCTGGATGCACTTCGCGGAACTTGCTGCGGCCGGAAAAAATCTTTGAACTTCTTGCGCGTCAGCAAATGCGTGGCGCGGGCCAATATTCGCGCGTGTAAATCCAGCCCGCCGTAGCGCCTCAAGAAACGCCGTCGCGCGCTCCGCGGCAGTTGGCGCAGCGCCGTGGTGACGTGCAGCGCGGCGAGGTTGCGTGCGCGCAAGGCGGGGGAAATGTTTGGCCGCCGGTCCAGCCGCGCCATGTCAATCAGGCAGAACTGTGGCTCCGCCCCGCGCGTCAGAAAAAGATGGCGCGTGAACAGGTTCGGCGAGGCGAAGCCCGCGTCGTGCAGCTTACGGACGAAGCACGCGAGCGAGTCCAGGACGCGCGCCCGCTCCGCCGCATCCGGCTTCGAGTTCGGAAATTTATCCAGCGTGGTTTCCCCGCGTGCCGCCGCCGTGAGGATGAAGGAAAACTTCTCCCACAGCGGCCCGCATTCTTCGCCCCACGCCACCGGTTCTGCGACGGCCAGCCCGGCGCGCTGAAGGGCCAGCGAATTCTCCCACTCGATGCGCGAGAGCGACCCGACCGTGCCGCGCGTGAACAGCGAAGTCAGGCCGTCCTTCTTATACGGCTGCCGGTTTCGCTTGAGGAAGAGGGTGAGCGTCCGGCCTTCGTTTTCGATCTGGATGCGCTGGATGTCCCGGCGGCCCTTGTGATTCTTGATCACTTCTCCGCGAAAAGATTTCACCCCCCTCCATCGTCCCCAGCCCGAGCGGACGAAGCGCCTCTTCATAATTCGCGATGACCAGCACGGCGTGATTTGAACGGACACGGATGCGGATTGGCAATGACCTTGGTGCGGGCGCGTCTGTCTCTGGTGTCCGGCTGGACTGTCGAACCTGCCAGGGATTAAACGGACAGGTTTGATTACGCGCCGACGGACTTGGTTGTCCGCCGCTCCAGGGGTTACGGGAGCAACCTGCCCACGAGGGTGCTGATGGTCTTGCCGTCGGCGCGTCCGGCGACTTTCGTCTGGACGGCTTTCATCACGGCGCCCATTTGTTTTTTGTCCGTGGCGCCGAGTTCTTGAATCGTGGCGCGGACGAGGGCTTCGAGTTCTTCCGGCGGTAGTTGTTTGGGAAGAAAGATTTCCAGCACGGCGATCTCCGACGTCTCGGTCGCGGCCAGTTCGGTGCGTCCGGCGGTGGTGAACTGCTCGGCGGAGTCGCGGCGCTTTTTCACCTCGCGCTGGACGACGGCGAGGAAGTCGGCGTCGGAGAGCGCGTCCACCTTCTTCTCGATCTGCACGTAGCCGAGGGCGGACTTCAACATGCGGAGCGCCTGCAAACGGGGGGCGTCCTTGGCCAGCATGGCGGTTTTGATTTCCTGCTGGAGCTGTTCGGTGAGGGTCATGATTTATTCTTCGGGAAGTTTGCGGAGCTTGTCGCGGACCTCGGCGGCCTTCTCATAATTCTCGGCGCGTACGGCGTCGTTCAAGGCGGACTCGAGTTTCTCGCGCTTGCTCAGCGGGCGCGAGGTGTTGATCTCATTGATCCAGTTTTCGAGGTATTGCACTTCGCCGGTCGGCTCGGCGTCGCCGCGCCCGATCTCGGTGAAGAACTGTTTGACCTCGGTGATGGCGCGCTCGATTTCCTGCACGGCTTCGCGATGGCGCTTCGCGTCCAGCTTCTCATTGCCGCGCGCGCGGGCCTGGATGAGGAGGAGTTGCGGACGAAATTGTTGCAGCGCCCAGGAGAGATCGTCGCTCTCGGCGTGGCGGGCCACGAAATCGAAGACGGCGAGATTGCGCTGCGTGTCGCGGATCACGGCCGCGTAGTCCTTCAATTCAAGCAGGCAGATGTAGCGGTGATGAAATTGCAGCGCCTCGAGTTGGATTTTGGAAACATCCTCCGCGCCCAGCTTGAAGCCGTCGTCGCTGCCGTGCTCGGCCATGTGCTTCTGCAAGCGCGCCTGCTGATACTCAAAGAGCGAGGGATGGCCGAGCGGCAGCTTGCCGTCGGGCCGACCCTCGGCGTTCATCTGGAGCAGGCCGAGGTCCACGCGCAATTGGATTTTCACCAACCCGTCGCGGCCTTTGAGGCGGCGCACCACAATTTGTCCGGGTTGATAATCCCAATTCTCGAGGAGTTGCGAGATGTCGAAATTCATCGCGCGAAGTATGAGGGTGAAGGAAGGCAAGTCAACGGCGCGCGGGCCAGGCCGTCTGGAGCGGGCGCAACCGCCGGTCCCTGTGTTCGCCAGAAATTTTCTCCTCAACGTGCGGGCGCGCTGGAGGACGGCCCTGGAGCTTCACCGTTTCCACCAGCCTTTGGCTTCGGCTCGCGCCCCGGCGTCCGGCTCCTGCTGACCTTGGAACTGCTGCATCAGCAACTGGCTGCGCGCGGCCTCGAAGGCCATGATGAATTCGTCGTAGGTGCGGAAACGTTCGGCGGGATTTTTCGCCAGCGCGATCATCAGCGCGTCGCTCGTGGCCTGCGTGATCTCCGGCACCACATCAATTGGCGGCGTGAGCGGTGTGCTGACGTGCGCGGAAATGACTTCCTCAACCGTGGGCGCTTCAAACGGCACATGCCCGGTGATCGCGTGATACAACGTGCCGCCCAGCGAATACATGTCGGAGTGAAAGTTCTCGCGCTCGCGGCGGATCTTTTCCGGCGCCACGTAATACGGCGTGCCCCAGATCACGCCGCTGTCGGCGGACTCGTCCTCGGCGTCGCGCGCCAGTCCGAAGTCCACGAGCTTCGGCTCGCCGTCGGCGTTGAAGAGAATGTTGCCGGGCTTGATGTCGCGGTGGAGCAGGTTGCGCTTGAGCGCGGTGTCGAGGGCGGAGGCGATCTTGATCGCCACGTCGAGCACGCGCAGTTCCGGCACGCGCCCCTCGCGGTCAATCTGCTTGTCGAGGCTGTCGGTGTCCGCGAGTTCCATCACGAGGTAAGGTTGTCCCTCGAATTCATCAAACGTGTAGATGTGAATGATGTTCGTGTGATTGAGCGACGCGCTGGCCCGGGCTTCGCGATAAAAACTCTGGAGCACCTCCTCGTCCGAGGCCATTTCGCGCTTCAACATTTTCACCGCCACCTCGCGGTTCAAATTCAAATCCCACGCGCGATACACCGTGCCCATGCCGCCGGAGGCGATGATGGAGCGCAGCTCGAACTGCCGGAAGGTCATCGGCATGAGCACCGGATGGCCGCACTTCGTGCAGGGAATGCTCTCGAACGGCTGGAGGTCCGACGGGATGAAAACCTTCACCCGGCACGCGCCGCACTCCACCATCTTCAGTGGTTTGCGTTCGGCAGCGTCCGTATCGTTCACGGCGCGAAAGCTATCATCGGAGGGAGAGCGGACAAGCGGATTGAAGCCAGTGCCGACGGGCCGCTGTTCACAACCAGTTAAATCTTATGCGCTCGATGGGCAGTCCCTGGCGCGGCAGGGCCGGCCCGATGAAACCTGCGGTCCCCGTCGCACCACCACGGACTTGCGCCGTGTCGCGCCGCCACTAAATTCTCGCGCGCATGGAAAATGTTCGTTCTTCGTCCGCGCTCACGGCGCCTGTTAACGCCCGGCTCGGTCGCAACGCCGGACGTTACTTCGGCGAAACCATCGCCATCGAAACCGTGATGGAAGAGCAGCGTCATTGGGCGTGCGCGCACGGCTGGCAAGTTGAGGACATCGCCGTCACGCCGCAGTGGAGCCTGCCCGCGTTTCGCCGCGCCGCGCCGGTCGCGCGCCGCCGCCAGATTTATCTTTCCGCCGGCATTCACGGCGACGAGCCGGCCGGCCCGCTCGCCGTGCGCGAGCTGTTGCGGGATAATCTTTGGCCTGAGGATGCCGAAATCTGGCTCTGCGCCTGCCTGAATCCCACCGGCTTCCCGCTCAACACCCGTGAGTCCGCCGCCGGCCTCGATTTGAATCGCGATTACCAAAGCCTGCGCTCCGCCGAAATCTGCGCTCACGTCGCGTGGCTGCAACGCCAGCCCGTCTTCGACGTGACGTTCTGCCTGCACGAGGACTGGGAGGCGCACGGCTTCTACGTTTATGAATTGAACCCCGACCACCGTCCGTCGCGCGCGCCCCGGATGATCGAGGCGGCGCGCGCGGTGTGTCCGATTGATACGAGCGAGTTAATTGACGGGCGTGAGGCGCGCGACGGCATCATCCGCCCCGAGATCGATCCGGCCCTGCGCCCAGAATGGCCTGAGGCGTTTTATCTTTTTCAAAACCAGACGCGACTCGGCTACACGCTGGAAGCGCCTTCGGATTTTCCGCTCCCGATGCGCGTGTCCGCGCTGGTCAAGGCGGTGGAAGCGGCGTTGGCGGCGGAGTGAATTACCGCAAAAAAAACGGCGGCGCTCCGCCCGAGCGCCGCCGTCGTAAAACAACCAATCGTTACTCCGCGACCAGCTTCCACACCTTGCCATTTTTGCCGCGCAGCGCGCTGGTGGTGTTGGTCAGGACGTAGAGTTCGCCGTCCGCGTCCTCACCGAAGGCGAGGATGAACTGGCCAATCGCGCCGTCCGCTTTCCCGGTGAGTTCCAGCGCGGCCATCGTCCACTTTTCATCCGCACCTTTCTTGGCCGCGTAGATCACGCCGTCAGCTTTCACGAAATTCCGCGACCAGTCGCCGAAGATGTATTGGCCGGTCAGTTCAGGAAACGCCTGGCCGCGATAGACGTAGCCGCCGGTGATGCTGATGCCTTTCGCGTCCGGGTCTTTGGTGAAGTTGCGGAAGTTTTTGTAGGCCACGATGGGATCGATGAGCGGCTCGCCGCCCGCGCCGACTTTCGGGCATTCCTCCGGTGGCTTGCGCGCGTCCTTGGGATTGAAGCAGACGAGTCCCTCGCGGATGTTCCAGCCGTAGTTGCCGCCCTTTTTCACGAGATCAATTTCCTCCCACGAATCCTGGCCCACATCGGCGACGAAGAGTCCGCGCTCGCCGCCGCGATCAAAGGAGAGGGCCCACGGATTGCGAAAACCGTAGGCGAAGATCTCGGCCCGTCCGCCGCCGTTCACGAACGGATTGTCCGTCGGCACGGCGTATTCGTGGCCCGCGTCCTTTTTGTCCACGTCGAGGCGCAGGACTTTGCCCATCAGCGTGGCCTTGCTCTGGCCGTTGCCCTCGGGGGCTTTGCCGTGGACCTGGACGCCGTTCTTGGCCGGCGCGTCCACGTCGTTGCCGTTGCCGCCGTCGCCCACGCTCACGTAGAGGTAGCTATCCGGCCCGAAGGCCAGGCGTCCGCCGTGGTGGTTGAAGTAGGGCATGTCAATTTCCAGCAGCACGCGCTCGCCGCCGGCGGTGCCGTCCTTGGCCATGGTGAACTCCGAGAGGCGCGCGGTGTGATCGAAATTCGTCGTGGCTCCCGCGCGCAGTGGGGCGCTGTAGTAAGCGTAAATTTTTCCGTTCGCGGCAAACTTGGGATGCGCGGCCAGCCCGCACAACCCGCGTTCGTCGAAGGCGTTGGTGTTGTACTTCGCCATGCGGCCCGTGAGATCGAGAACGGTTTTCTCCGCGAGCTTCCCGTCCTTGTTTAGCAGATAAACCTGGCCGAGCTGGTCGGCCACGAGGCAGCGCCCGCCATCAATGGGGACGAGCGCGGTGGGGGAGACGAGATTTTCCGCCACGAGTTTGAGCGACGGTTTCGCAGCGGCAAAAACCAGCGAGGGAACGAGCGCGGCGAGCGCGAGCGAGTAGAGAATTTTGGTGTTCACGGCGCGGAGTGTAGCGAGAAGAGGATCGAGGAAAACAAAAAAGGCTCCCGTTGCCGGGAGCCTTTGCTGTTCTAGATTTGACGATTACGTCTTACGGGCAGCGCAGACGGTAGTACTTCGTCGTGCCGGACGGCGTGAAGGCCACGCCGTTTACCCGGGGCGAAAGCACCCAGACGGTGTTCGCACTCGGGTTCGCCAACACGGTTGCTTCCTCCAGCGTCGCCGAGCCGGTCCAAGTGATGGTGACCTGACCGGTGCCGGCATTCTGCGAGATGTGCGGCTGCGGGCAGCCGGAGCCGAAGGTGGTGACGGTCGCCTCGAGCTGCATGCCCCAGGCGACATCAGAACTGTTAATCGCGTTCTGGTGAACTTCCGCCGCGATGATGTTGTTGCCCTGCACGAAGCCGGTGAGGTTCGAGGTGATCAAACCGCCCGCGCCTTCGGTCGAGCCGGCGGTGGCCAGGTTGGTGTAGTTCAGCGCCACCGGCGAGTTGGTGAGATTGAAGCGCAGGGCCTCGGCCCCGTTCACGTAGATCACGCCGCCGTCGTCGAAGTACGAGACGGCTTGGATGCTATTGCCCGGGGTGCTGGGATTGAAGGGCAGGCTGGCCACGGTGGTGCGGAAGTAGAACGTGATGTTCGTGCCGCTGATGCCGGCCAAAGTCTGGTTCGTGAGGTTAAGCGACGTGTTGGTGCCCGTGCCGCCCGCGAGGTTGGTGAACAGGGTGAGCGGGGCGAGCGAGTTTTCAAAGGCCAAGAAGCCCGCGCCGGAGGGCCAAGCGCTGTCGTTGTAGCCCACTCCAGACCAGAGGCTGCCGAGGTTGTTTCCCGTCTCGTCGAAGCGCCAGACTTTGTTGAACCCAAAGATAATCACGGTCGCCACCACGGAGCGCGAGGCCGGCGTCATCGGATGCAGGGCGACCGAGCGATCCGTAAGCGTCGTGGCCACGGTGTAGTTCTGGTTGGCCAGGCGGGGCGTGGCGGTCGTGAGGGTCACGACCATGTTCGTGCCGGCCGCCGCCGCCACCGCCGAGGAGATGGCGAGCGCGCCGCCGCCTGCGGTCAGGCCGATGGAATACTTGGCCGGGTTCTGCAAGTCGGCGAGGTTGAAGCCGCCCTGATCGTAGAAGGTCACGACGACAATATTCATGTTCGTGGGGCCGGTGGCGCTGACGAAGACCGGGTTGATGAGATCCGCATTGACCGTGAGGATGGCAATCGCGCTGTTGCTCGAGCCGAGGTTGTTGGTGACGGTCACGCGGTAGTTGCCTGCCTGGCTCGGTAACACGCCGGTCAGGCTCAAGGTCGCGTTGGTCGCGTTGGCAATTGGCGTGCCGTTACGACTCCACTGGTAGTGCAACGGCAGTGCGCCATCGGCGACGACTGAGAAATTAGCGTTGCCACCTTCCACCACGGTCTGGTTGGCCGGCTGTGTGACAATCGAGGGTGGGCCAGCGGCAAAGGTGCCGATGGTCGCCACCAGTTCCATGGCCATTTCCATGTCCGAGCTGGTGGCACCGTTTTGGAGGACAACCACGGCGATCAGGTTGTCACCGGCCACGAGGTTGGAAGTCGTGAGCGAAAGCTCACCTGAGGGGACCACGGGTTCTGCCGCGCCCGCTGGTGCGCGGCTGGTCACGGACAGCGGGCCCGCCGGTGCGTTCACACGCCGGGCTTCCACACCGTTCACATAAATGACCGCGCCGTCCTCGAAGGAATGGCGGAAGCGCAGTGTCGCACCCACGGTGCTGGCGGGCAGGTAGAAGTTACGGCGGAAGAACACAGCGCGACTGTCCGCAATCGGGTAGGGCGGGGTGTTGGCTAGGTTGCCGGTGACCAGCGGCGGGACGTTCGCCGAAGCGTCGCGACCGATGCCGGATTCGCCGCTCAACCAGCCCGTCTCCGTATAGCCGATGGTTTCCCAGCCGGTGTCGAAAAGATTGGTTTCTGTATCGGGGGCAAAGCGCCACACGCTGTTGGGACCGGTCAGTTCAATCAGGAGCAGATCGCGGCGGATGGGGAGCACCGTGGGATAAGGAGCGATGAGATTGGGTGTGGCGGCGGTGTCAAACAGGTCGCGGAGTTCGATGGAGTAGTTCACGCCATCGGTGAACGGGGAGATGTTGAAGGTGAGCGTGGCCGTGTTGCCCACGATGGTCGCGAAGTCGGGAAAGAACTCGGTGGCAATAGGATCGGTGCCGGTGAGGTAGAAGCGGAAGTTGCCGAGTTCGTTGAAGATCGGGTTCATCGGCTCGGTGAAGACGATGGTGACGACGGTGCCGTTGGTGCTGGCGGAAGCAGACACGCCGGTCGGAGGCGTGGTATCCGCCGTGACGGTGAGGGTGGCTCCGGCGCTGGTTTGGGCCCCCAGCGAGTTGGAAACGACGCAACTGAAAACGGAGCCATTCGCGGAGAAAGGCGCGGAGGGAATGCTGTAGGTCGCGGTGTTCGCGCCGGCAATCGGCACACCGTTGCTCCGCCAGTGGAAATCTTGTGGCGAGCCGCTGGCCACCACCGTGAAGGCAGCCGCACCGCGCTCCGCCGTCGTGAAATTGGTGGGATTGCTGGTGATGTTGATGGGGCCCAAAACCTGTGAGTTAAACACCACGTTGTCGATGGTGAAAGCACCGTCGGCACCAGTGAGGTTGTTGTCATCCAGCCACAGTACGTAAAGTATGGAGCCGCTTGTCCAACTGCCGACGCCAACACTCGCGGTGATCAAGCCCGCCGTGGTCACACCGGAAAGGGAGGGAATCAAGGTCCAGGAATTGGGCGCACCGGTCAGGCTCCAAAAGACGCGCTGTCCGGGGCATTCATCGGTGACCGGGGCCACCGGGATGGTGTAGTTGTACGTGATGTTCAAGACGTTGAGGTCGCCAGCGGTGTTGTTTTGCAACCGGGCCATCAACACTGCCATCGGGACGCCGGTGGGTTGGGTGACGAGATAGCCGCCAGCGGTGTTGTGCCTGGCCAGTCGGGCCGTTCCGTTGGCCGCCGTCACGCCTACAGCGGTCGTGACAACAGCCGCATCAATCGTCTGCGCACCAGCGTCCAAAGCCGCAGGCGTGGTGTAGGTGCCCGCCGCGCCAACGGTGATGTCGTAAGTAGCCCACTCGGTGGGAGCGGGCGTGGTGGAGAAATCAATCGTGGGGTTGTTACCCAGAACGATGGGGATCGCTGCTTGCGTGCTGATGGCGGCGCTCATCGTCACCGCAGTGACGAGGGCTTGATGGAACCACCGGCCAGTGCGCGAGCGACCGCCGGAACGGGGAAGGGGAGTTAATGTTTTTTTCATGTGGAGACGTATTTAGACTAAGACCATTTGTGCAAAGCAGTTGGCGCTGGGTTTCGGTTTTTATTTGGGCTGCGGAAATACTTAGTCCCTTTGGTGACAAAGTGGAAGATTTTTTTCCACCGTCTGAACGTTTGCTTAAAAAAAGTTGGCGGAAACGGACCTCCACCCGATCGGTGGGCAAAAAACTGGACGGCTTGAGGGCGGTGCGCGAATTTCGCCTCCCATGACGCCCAAACAGAAAAACGAGTTTGCCGAACTGGTGCGCCGCCAAATCCAACTGGTCGGCGAAGACCCGAAGCGCGAGGGATTGCTCCGCACCCCCAAGCGCGCGGCGGAGTCCATGTCCTTCCTCACCAGCGGCTACGAGACCGACCCAGCCACCGTGCTCAACGAGGCCCTGTTCGAGGCCACCTCGGATGAAATGGTCATCGTGAAGGACATAGATTTCTACAGCCTGTGCGAGCACCACCTGCTGCCGTTTTTCGGCAAGTGCCACATCGCCTACCTGCCGCGCAAGAAGGTCATCGGCCTCTCCAAACTACCCCGCCTCGTGGATGTCTTCGCGCGGCGGTTGCAAATCCAGGAGCGCATGACCTTCGAGATTGCGCAGGTGGTCAAGAAACTCATCAACGCCCAGGGCGTGGGCGTGGTCATCGAGGCGCAACACCTGTGCATGATGATGCGCGGGGTGCAGAAGCAGAACTCCTACGCCGTGACCTCGACGATGCTGGGGAGCTTCCGCGATGACCCGAGGACGCGGGCCGAGTTCTTGGATTTAATCCGGCAGAAGCGGAGCGGGGCGTAGTTGGAGCGCCGAGCATTGCTCGGCGTAAAGGGAAAAACGCAACTCGTGCCGAGCAATGCTCGGCGCTCCAAAGTCATCGGCGCGTGAAGACGATGACATGCTGCCTCGGCAGCGCACCGATGGTCTCCTTCCACACGAGCGGATGCGGTCCCATCTCCTTCTTCACCTGCGCCTCGGACATTTTGTGGACGCGCTTGATTGGCACTTGAGCATCTTCAGCGCGAAACTCCACGAACACCATGCGCCCGCCCGGCTTCAGCGCCCGGCACATCGCCGCCGTCATCTCGAACGGGTGGTCGAACTCGTGATACACGTCCACCATGATGATGGTGTCGAGCGTGCCGGCGGGCAGCTTCGGATCGGTGATGGTGCCGAGCACGGGGACAACATTGGTGATGCCGATGCGGGTGAGATTATTGGTCAGCAAGTCGAGCATCTCCTGCTGAATCTCCACGGCGAACACGCGGCCACCGGGGGTAATTTTCTTCGCCATGCGCCGCGTGAGGTAGCCGGTGCCCGCCCCTATGTCCGCGACTTGTTCGCCGGGTTTGAACTTCAAACTCTCGATGAGCAGTTGCGTGTTCTCCTCCTGTTCGCGCTCGGGACGCTCCAGCCATTCCGCCGCCTGATGCCCCATGACATGGGCGATCTCGCGGCCCATGTAAAACAGGCCGATGCCGTTCGGATCGTGGGCGGCGCGGCGCTCGTAGAGATTGGTGGAAGCCGGCGGCTCGGCGGCGAAGAACGCCAGCGGCGAAATCATCAGTGCGCAAACGAGGGAGCGAAAGTGCATGGCCGGAGGCTATGCGGCGGGGCAGGGCGGGGCAACTGATGAGGTTCCCGCAGATTCAGAACAACTACAGATAGAAATCAGAAATCTGTGGCTTCCCTGAATCTGTGGGAGAAAACTACACGGCCCGGCGGCTCGCGCAACGAGCCGTTCCGCCTTTTGACTTGTTCTCTGCCCGATTCTGAATCCTGAAAGGATTCTATCACCACAGCCCAGGGTTGCGCGGCCCGCGCTACCCTGGGTCAGCGGCGTAATGAACGCCTCAACCCTGAAGGAGTTGAATCACAGGCGTGCGCGATGCGTTGTTGCAACCCCTTCAGGGTTGGAAAAATCTTCTGAGACACGAAACCCAGGGTAGCACCTCGGCGGCGCAACCCTGGGCTTTGATGATTCAATCCTATCAGGATTGAGGAACGAACTACGGCGCACCCGGCGGCTTCGCCTCGTCCTTTTTCTCGGTGAGGAAGTCTTTGCGCTCTTTCAGCAAGGTTTCGAGGTTCCACTTCGGCACGGTGTAGATCCAGTTCTCGAACTTCTTCTCCGCCGCCAGTTTCTCCTGCAACGGCTTTTGCTTCGCGGCGAATTCGTCGTCGAGCTTCTTCTTGTCCTCGGGTTTCTCGTCTTTGCCCGGCGTGCGTTCCTTCGGCAGGTTCGCGCTCACGCTGAATTGAAAGGCGTGATTGCCACCTTCCGCGTCACCGATGGTCTTGCCTATTTTGATCACGTAGGTGAACCCATCCAGCGTCTCCACCGTGGCGATGACCGGCTTGTCGAATCCGGTCGTCTCCGGTTTCGGATCGGCGATCACATCATTGAACGAAGCCGAGCCGAGCAGGTTGTTCAACGCCCCGGTCTTGCTGCCGTCGAGAATTTCGGCGGCGTTCGTCGCGGCGAACTTCCACTCCGCGCCATCTGTCTCGCGCCCCAGCTTCCAGTTGTTCGTCGCGTTCGGGAAAACCACGGCCACGGATTTCACGCGCTCCACCTTGAACCAGTCCTTGTTCAGCCAGTTCTCCGGCGCGGTCTCGATGTTCAACGGGTCATTGACCAGCGCCACCGTCTTGAGGTCGTCGCCGCGCATGACGTAACGGCTGCTCGGAAACGAGCCGCCGCCCATCGGCGAATCTTCCTGCGCCGCCTTCGCCGTCTGCTGCGCGCCGAGGGTGAGCGCGGCGATGGACTTGCCCTTGTCATCCTTCAACTCCACGAGCGTGCCGTCGGCCTTGGTCAATTTTAGCACGGGCAGGCGCGACGGCCCGACCTCGACCGCGCGCGTCACTTTCAAGTCCCACAGCTTCTTCACGAGTTCGCTGATGTTGTTGAAGTTCGCCGGATAACCGCCGCGCTCCTTCACCGTCCAGCCGCCGTTTGCGACCGCCAGGTTCACCTCGCTCGCGCCTTGCTTGAGCGTGATTTGCGCCACGTCACGAATCGCGCTGTCCGGCACGCCGCTCAGAACTTTCTGTCCGCGCTCACCGTCCGTGCCGCGCTCGTAGCCGCGCTGCTTTTTGGAATAGACGACGTAGCCCAGACCGCCGAGGACGGTCCCGAGAACAATCAAAAGTGTGAGTTGCTTGCGGTTCATGGTGCCTTCAAATGGGTTGCAGGTTGCGGGTCGAAAGTTGAAAGCCGGTGCATCCGAACACGGTGCTCAAGAATGACCGGAGGCAGGTAGGGCGCGGTGTCCTCACCGCGCCGCGTCCGAAGCGGAGAAGCTCGCTGGAACTTGCCTGAGCCTCACTCCGGCGCGCTGAGGACAGCGACGCCCTACCAACTCGGGAGAATTTCAACGTGCCACTGTTCACTGTGCCTTGGTGCGTTGCTTGCGGATGAGGGCGAGGAAAATTCCGGCGGCGGCCACGAGCACGGGCACGCCCGCGATGTTGCCCCACTTCACCTTGTTCTCCAACGACTCGGTGCGCTCGCGCAGGCGCTTGTTGATGTCCCGAATTTCGCGCCCGATCTCGCGCTCGCGTTTTTCCTGCTGCTTGATTTCCGCCATCTGCTCGGGTGACGCGATCAGCCGCTGACCGGGTTCCTTCTTGCCTTGCAGTTCGCGCAACTTGGCCTGCGCCACTTCGCGGTCCTTGTTCAGCTTCGTAATCGTTTCGCGGAATTCATCCTGCGCCTCCGCCTGCATCCTTTGCACGACGGTGAACGGCCGGCGCAGCGCGCCGCGTGACCGCGTGCCGACGAGGTTCACGTCGCCGGACAACTGCTCGATCATGTTCTGCGCGAAGGCGAAGTTGCCGTTGGCCGGATTGGCCACGCCGAACTGGAGCATCTGCTGGTCGAACGCAATGATGTCGTAGAGGAAGTCCACGTCGCCCACGAGGATGACCACGCTCTCGGTCTTCGATTCCTTGAGCGAATCACCCGCCGGTTTCTTCTCGTCCTTTTTCTCCTCGCCCTCGGCAGGCGCGGCGGCGGGCTTGCCTTCGGGAAACGCCGTCTTGAATTTGCCCTTCAACCGGATGGCCAGCGGCATTTCTTTGTCCGAGGACTTGAACTCACCCATCGTTTTCGCGGGCGAGAACCGCGCCGTCATGCCGTCCACCAGTTCGGATTTTTTCGAGCTGTGCAGCAGCACCGTTTGCGCGAGACCGGTGGCGGGCGTGCCGCCGAACGCACCGGCTTCCGGGAACAACAAGTTGTCCAACTGCCCCGTCAGCGCGTCTTCCTTGTTGATGCCGTCGGGATTGATGAAGAGGAACGTCGGGCGATCCTGCGGCTGCTCCTGCTGATTGAACGAGAGCTTCTTGGTGAACGACAAATCCGCCACCACCTTCGTCGTGTCGAAGGTCACGCCCCACGCGGGTAGCAATTTCGGCAGCGTCGAACCCGCGCCCGGCATCATGCCGGCGAGCGGATTGTTCGGCTGCGACTGGTCGCGGTCGAGGAAGCCCATCGCGTCGAGCAACGCGAGCAGCTTGCCGCCGCGCAGCACGAACTGATCAATCGCGAACTGCGCCCGCTCCGTGATGTTCTTGGGATGCGCCACGACGAGCACCTGGATGTCGTCGTCAATTTTCTCCACGTCCATCGGCACCTGCCGCACGGTGTAGTCACGCTTCAGTTCCTGGATGAAAACCCACGGGCGCTGACCGCCGCCTGGCTGGCCCATGCGCTGCATCATCGGATTCGCCGGCTGGCCGAACATCGGCAGCGCGGTCATCACTCCGACGAGCGGTTTGTTGGTGGCGATGACCTGGCCGACCGCGCGGGCGATGTCGTATTCGAGCAGGCGTTCGCGTTCGAGTTGCAGCGCCACCGGCACCTTCTCCGGGTCGAGGCTCACCACGAGGCCGAAGTAGAAATTATCGCCCAACGGTCCCATCGGCTGGCCTTCGATGCCGTCCGCCTGTGCGGTTTCCTCGGCGTCGCTGTCCGGCTTCGGATCAATTTTTTTGATGGTGATTTTTCCGCCGGACGCGTCGCGGAATTCTTCGAGCAGATCTTCGACCTCACTGGCGTAAGTCTTGATTTGCGATGGCAGGCGCGCTTCGCTTTGCGAGAAATAGAAGCGCACCTCGACCGGCGAATCCACCTTCTTGAGAATCGCCTTCGTGCCGGGCGAGAGCGTGTAGAGTTTTCCTTCCGTGAGATCGACGCGCACCTTGGCGGTGTTGCCAATCAGGTTGATCGCCACGACCACGACGAACATCACGGCCACGCCGACGGCGGAGTACAACAGTGTTTCAGTTTTTTTCTGTTTCATCGGTAGAAATTATTTTGGCCGGATGAACTGTGGCGAAGAACTCGCACCAACCCGGCCCCGGGTAGCACAGGCTACCAGCCTGTGCCGCCGGGCTACCAGCCCGGCGGAAGATCGAGGGCGGCGCAGGTCAGACCAGCACGACTCGAAGCAATGATGCTCACTCCCATTCCGCTGGGCAGGTTGCCCAGCGGGACGGGCTGGTAGCCCGTTCCACCCATTTCCTGGGAGTGCGTCGTTAAAATTTTTGGCCGTCGGTTTCATCGGTCAGTGGTTTCCAAAAGCCTCTGCGGAATGGTTACGGCGACATTTGAGGGCGCTGCATGATCATGGTGGTGATGATTGCAACCTTCATGGCAGCCGCCGCCCGAAGCCGTTCGCTTCAGCTTCTCTTGCAGCTTGGCTTCCTTCCGACGTTTGGCGTTCTTGCCCATAATCAGCCGGCGCGGAGGTTGCGGATGACCACGCCGTTCAGAAACAGCGAGAAGCCAATCACCGACAGGAAGAACAGCAGGTCGCGCGAATCAATCACGCCCTTCTGAAACCCCGCGAAGTGCGGCATGACGCTGAAGCTCGCGACGAGTTTGGTCAGCGCGGGAGAAAAATTCACCAGCATGTCCGTGACCGGTTCCCAGCCGCAGAGAATGAGGAAGAAACAAATCACCACGGACAGAATGAAGCTGATGACCTGGTTGCGCGTGAGTGCCGAGGTGAAACACGTCACCGCCAGATACGCCCCCGCCAGCAGCGCGCTGCCGACGTAGCCGCTGAACACCGCGCCCGCATCCGGGTCGCCGAGGTAGCTGATGGTGATGACGATGGGAAACGTCAGCGCCAGCGCGATGATGAGGAACAGCCACGACGCGAGAAATTTTCCCACGATGGCCTGCCACGCGGTGATGGGCATGGTGAGCAGCAATTCCAAAGTGCCTTGCCGCCGTTCTTCCGCCCACAATCTCATGCCGACCGCTGGCACGAGAAACAGGTAGAGCCAAGGATGCCAGCGGAAGAAACTGAATTGCAGCGAGGCCTCGCCCGCGCGGAAAAAACCGCCGAGCATGAAGGTGAAGAAGCCCATCAGCAGCAGGAAGATGACGATGACGACATACGCGACGGGCGACGAGAAGTAGCCGTTCAGTTCGCGCTTGGCGATGGTCCAGATGTGGCGGATGGAGTCGTTCATGAATGTGGGGTGAGTGGGAAAAAATCCGAAGGCCGAAATCCGAAATCCGAAAGAAGGCCGAAATCCGAAGCAAAGCCGCTCGTGCCGCGTCCGCTCATTCGGATTTCGGCCTTCGGATCTCTTTCGGATTTCGGTCTTCGGTCTTCGGATTTCATCTCACTGATGGCTCCCGGTAACTTTGTTGTCGTGGCTGGTGGCACCGTTCGCCGTGTCCGGCAGCGTGATGCGCCGGAAGACTTCATCCAAGCGGCCTTCCTCGGTGTGCAGTTCCTCGAACTTCCAGTTCGACTGCGTGACCGCTTCCGCGACCGCGCGGGCGAAGGTGCCGTTCACCGACTTATCGTTCGGATACACGCGCGCCCAGACCACGCCGGCTTCTTCTTTCACGATGGCGGCTTTGCTCGCGCCGCTGACGCCGCCGAGCTTTTGCTTCACCGCGTCCGCGCCCACGCCGATGACGCGGAGCGAAACCGCGCCCGCGACCTCGCTGCGCTGCTTGAGTTCCTGCGGCGTGCCGTTCGCCACAATCTGCCCGCGATCAATGATGATGGCGCGCGCGCACACCGCCTCGACTTCTTCGAGAATGTGCGTGGAGAAAATGATCGCCTTCTTCTCGCCCATGCGGCGGATGAGCTGCCGCACTTCATGCTTTTGATTCGGATCGAGGCCGTCCGTGGGTTCGTCCAGCACGAGAATTTCCGGATCGTGAATGATGGACTGCGCGAAACAGGTGCGGTGGCGGTAGCCCTTCGAGAGCGTGTCCACACTTTGATGGCGGACGTTTTCGAGGAAGCACATTTCCACCGCGCGATCCACGGCGCGCTTCTTCGCGTCGCCGCGCAAGCCCCGCAGTTCCGCCGCGAAGGAGAGGAAGCCCGAGACGGTCATGTCCGTGTAAGCAGGCGCGCTCTCCGGCAGGTAGCCGATAAGTTTCTTGGCCGCAATCGGGTGCTCGGCAATGTCATGCCCGCCGACCGTGATGCGGCCCTCGGTGGGCGGGATGAAACCGGTGAGCATCCGCATGGTGGTGGACTTGCCCGCGCCGTTCGGCCCGAGGAAGCCCAGTACTTCGCCGCGCTCGACGGTGAAGGACACGCCGTTGACGGCGCGCTTCGTGCCGAAGGTCTTGACCAAATTTTCGACTTTAATCATGGCTCGTTGGAACCTGTGTGAACCGTTTCCGACCGGGTGAGCCGGGCGAAAGCGGGGCTGCAAATAGCAACTCACCGCCGCCTTGTAAAGCGGCGCACCCGCTTATTCTTGCGGTTCGGAATGCTTGGATTTTCGACACCTAAAAATGTTCAATTTTTTTCAGGGTGATCCGTGCTTATCCGGTTGGTTGACAAAAGCAGTCCGTGCTGGAGCGCCGAGCATTGCTCGGCCTGATAACACGGCGTTGCCAAACGAGCCGAGCCATGCTCGGCGCTCCTTGGTCAACCAACCGGATAGGCAGTGGGTGGTCGAAGGACCGTCAAACCGAAAGCCGGAACGACACGAACCGAAAGACGGCCAATCCCGTTCTTGCCTGAAGCCGTCGTGTGGTGTGAAGTTTTTCCCATGCGCTTCCTAAACTTGCTCGTCCTCGGATTTTGCTCGCTCGCGTCCGCCTCGAACTGGCCCGAGTTCCGCGGTCCGAATCAAAACGGACACGCCCTCGCCAACGCCAAACCGCCGGTGACGTGGAGCGAAACAAACAACGTGAAATGGAAGACGCCCATCCACGGCAAGGCGTGGTCGTCGCCCGTGGTGTGGGGGAAACAAATCTGGTTCACCACCGCCACGCCGGACGCCAAGCAGTTGTTCGTCGTGTGCGTGGACGCGGACTCTGGGAAAATTCTGCGGGATGAAAAGCGGTTCGAGGTCGAGCGCCCGCAGTTTCATCACGCGGCGAATTCGCCCGCGTCGCCCACGCCGGTCATCGAGGACGGGCGCATCTACATCACCTTCGGTTCGCCCGGCACGGCCTGCCTCGACACGGCGACGGGAAAAGTTTTGTGGGAACGCCGCGACATCGAGTGCAACCACTATCGCGGGGCCGGCTCGTCGCCGATTCTTTATCGCGACTTGTTGATCATGAACTTCGATGGCAGCGACGCGCAGTTCATCATCGCGCTCGACAAGCAGACCGGGAAGACCGTGTGGCGCAAAGATCGCTCGATTGATTTCAAAGACCTCGAAGCGAACGGCCAGCCCAAGGCCGAGGGCGATTTCCGCAAATGTTTCGCCACGCCGCACGTCGCCACGTTCGATGGCAAGCCGCTGCTCATCAGCCAGGGCGCAAATGCGTGCTATGGCTACGAGCCGCTGACGGGCGAGGAGTTTTGGCGCATCGAGGAGCGCACGAGCCACTCGGGCGGCACGCGCCCCGTCATCGGGCAGGGGCTGATTTATTTTCCCAGCGGCTGGTCACAGGGACAGTTGCTCGCTGTGAAGCCCGGTGGCAAGGGCGACGTCACTGCGACGCATCTTGCGTGGAAATTCACGAAGGCGGCATCGAAGAAGCCATCGCTGCTGCTCGTGGACGACGTGATTTACATGAACAACGACGGCGGCATCGTCACGGCGGTGGACGCAAAAACCGGTGCAGAGATTTGGACCGAGCGCATTGGTGGCAATTATTCTGCGTCGCCGATTTATGCAAACGGTCACGCCTATTTCTTCAGCGAGGAGGGCAAGGCCACGGTCCTCAAGCCGGGGCGCACGTTTGAGAAAGTGGCGGAGAACAAACTGGCCAGCGGCTTCATGGCTTCGCCTGCGGTCACGGACAATGCGCTCATCCTGCGGACGAAGACGGATTTGTACCGGGTGGAGTAATGATGCCGGAGCACGGGCTTTCCAGCCCGCAGCAACGTGTCATGGCAGACAGGTTTGATTCTAACGAACACTCCCGGTCGTCGGACATTGCTGCGGGCTGGAAAGCCCGCGCTCCGCGAAAATCTTTGAACCCATCCCGCGCGCTTCGTAGCGTCCCGCCGATGGCCGATGCCGCCGAACAGTTCGCCCGATTCAAAACCCTGATCGCCACCGCCGAGCCGCCGATGCTCGGGCCAAAGCCGCGTGCCGGCGTGGCGATCGCTGAGGAACTGGCGCGGAAGCTCACAACCTTTTTCGCCGCTGAAAGAATTTCTCTCGCGACTCAGCCCTTGCTCAAGAGCGCCGCGTTGCTCTGGCACGACCACCTCGACGCCTCGCACACGCTCTCGCAGGACATCAGCACGCGCGACGGGAGCTGGCTGCACGGCATCATGCACCGGCGTGAGCCGGACTACGGCAACGCCAAGTATTGGTTCCATCGCGTGGGGAAGCATCCGGCGTTTGCGAAACTGATCGCTGATCAAAATTTAGATGGCGGCGCTCTGCCGAGACGCCGCTACGAGGGAGCGTGGAACCCCTTCGCGTTCATTGACGACTGTGAGGTGGCCGAGCAGGGGAAGGACGCCGCGCTCATCGCCGAACTGCGTGCGCTCCAAGCCGCTGAGTTCGACGCACTCATCAAACACATCTTCCAAAACGCGTGAGCGAATTCCTCACTGTCCTCACCGCCGTCCTCCCGATCTTTTGCATCGCGGGCGCGGGCGCGCTGCTGCGCCAGGCGAACTGGCTTACCGCCGACGCCGACGCCAGCCTGCTGCGCGTCACCGTCAACGTGCTGACGCCGTGCCTCATCTTCGATTCCATTCTCGGCAACGCCGCCTTCGCGCAACCCGGCAACGTCTGGCTGCCGCCGCTCGTCGGCTTCGCCACCGTGGCGTTGGGCCTGCCGTTCGCGCACCTGCTGCAACGTGCGGCGGGACTCGACGACGACCGCGCGCGCCGCACCTTTCGCTTCGTCGTGGCCACTTACAATTACGGCTATGTGCCGCTGCCGCTCATCCTCGCACTGTTTCCGAAAGAGATCGCGGGCCAGACCGTGGCCGTGCTCTTCGTGCATAACGTGGGCGTGGAAGTCGCCATCTGGAGCCTCGGCCTGATGACGCTGGGCGGCGGGTCGTTCAAAGAAAACTGGCGGAAGATTTTTAACGTCCCGCTCATCGCCATCGTCGCCACGCTCGCGCTGAACTTTCTCCTCGGCGGCCACGAAGTGCCGGAGTTCGTCCGCAAGACCACGCACCTGCTCGGCCAGTGCGCGATTCCCTTCGGCGTGCTGATGATTGGTGCCACGATGGCCGACTACGCGCACGAGTTCCGCAGCGCGCGCGGCGGAAGATTGTTCACCACGAGCTGCCTGTTACGTCTCGGTGTGCTGCCCGTGCTGTTCCTGTTGCTGGCAAAATTTCTGCCCTGCCCGCTGGAGTTGAAACGCATCATTGTCATCCAGGCGGCGATGCCGTGCGCCGTCTTCCCCATCGTGATGGCGAAACACTACGGCGGCGATCCGGCGACGGCCTTGCGTGTGGTGCTCGGCACTTCACTCGCCAGTTTTGCCACGCTGCCGCTCTGGCTGCGCTTCGGGATGAAGTGGGTCGGGGTGTGAGGCGGGCAGCAGGTGGGTAGCTTCAAACGCTGATTTTCTAATCAGCGCCCGCCAGCCCACGATCACATGCCCATGATCTGATAACCGCCATCCACGTACAGCACCTGACCCGTGATGGCCGCCGCGCCGTCGCTGGCGAGGAAGACGCCGGTCGAGCCGAGTTCCTCAGTCGTGCAACTGCGCTTGAGCGGCGCGTGCTCCTCGTAGTGTTTCATCATCGAGCTGAAACCGCTGATGCCGCGCGCGGCCAGCGTTTGCACCGGCCCGGCGCTGATGCAGTTCACGCGAATTTTCTTCTGACCCAGATCGTAGGCCAAGTAGCGCGTGCTGGCTTCGAGCGAGGCCTTGGCCACGCCCATCACGTTGTAGTGCGGCACGACTTTCTCCGCGCCGTAGTAACTCATGGCCACGATGCTGCCGCCCTCGGTCATCAAGGGTGCCGCGCCGCGTGCCAACGCCACGAGCGAGTAGGCGCTGATGTCATGCGCGATGCGATAGGCCTCGCGCGTGGTGTTCACGAACTCGCCTTCCAACGCTTCCTTCGGCGCGAAGGCCACGGAGTGCAGGAGCAGGTGCAGCTTGCCAAATTTTTCGCCCACGGTCTTGAACACTAGGTTGATGTCATCATCCTTCGTCACGTCGCACGGCATGAGCAGGGTGTCCGCGCCGAAGGTGCCGGCGAGTTCCTCGACATTTTCTTTCAACCGCTCGCCTTGGTAAGTGAAGGCGAGGCGCGCGCCAGCCTTGTGCCAGGCCTGCGCGATGGCCCACGCGATGGAGCGTTTGTTGGCGACCCCGAAGACGATGCCGAGTTTTCCTGCAAGTAATGACATAGTTTTGTGCGCGGGTGTGAGCCGCGCGGGAGTCCTACGAGAATTGCTGGCATGAGGCAAGGGCGGGTTTGGCGTTGCGAATTCGAGTCTTCCAAGCGGAGTGCTTGACGGCTCCCGGCGAGAAATCTACTTTCTTCGCCCTTGGTTGGTGGTCGTAGCTCAATGGTAGAGTCCCAGATTGTGATTCTGGCTGTTGCGGGTTCGAATCCCGTCGGCCACCCCAACTTCCTCTCCGCCGCGCGGGCGAAAACGCCGCGCTTCGCGTGCCTTGACTTGCCCCACCCCGGCCCACATCGTCGCCGCACTCGGGGAGCCAAATCATCGCGATAGTTTTTTTGCGGTGACGCTGAGAGTTTTGCACGCGAGTGCAAATGACCCGTCACTTGATCCGGATAATGCCGGCGCAAGGATTGAACCACTCTCCCGGCTTCCCTTGGTAAAATTATGATCGCGACCAAAGATTCATTCGAGCCACATAGCAGCGAACAACTGCCCGCCAGCAAAAAAGTTTTTGTGGCTGGCACGATTCATCCCGACGTCCGCGTGCCGCTCCGGGAGATCGAGGTGTCGCCGACGAAGTCTTACACTGGCACGGTCACGGCGAACGAACCCGTGCGCGTGTACGACTGCTCGGGACCGTGGGGCGACGAGGCTTTCACCGGCACGTCGGACGAAGGTTTGCCGGCGCTTCGCCGCGACTGGATTTTGAAGCGTGGTGATGTGGAGGAGATTGATGGCCGCGAGGTGAAGCCGCAGGACGATGGCTATCTCTCCGGCAAGCACGCCGAATACGCGAGCAAGGCGGAAAAAAATCGCCTCGTGGAATTCCCCGGCCTGACCAGCAACCGCCGTCGCCCGCTGCGTGCGAAGGCGGGCAAGGTCGTCACGCAACTCGCCTACGCCCGCGCGGGCATCATCACGCCGGAGATGGAGTTCATCGCCATCCGCGAAAACATGGGGCGCGCGAAAATCGCGGACATGGCTAAGGATAATCTCCGCAACGACCTCGACAAACAGCACGCGGGTTCGAGTCAGTTGCCCAAGAGCGCTTACACGCCGAGCATTTTCGCGCGCTTTCCCCAGCGTATTCCCGCGCAGATCACGCCCGAGTTCGTCCGCGCCGAAGTCGCCGCCGGTCGCGCCATCATCCCGAACAACATCAATCACCCCGAGTCCGAGCCGATGATCATCGGGCGCAATTTCCTCGTGAAGATCAACGCCAACATCGGCAACAGCGCCGTCGCGTCGAGCATTGAGGAGGAAGTTGAAAAGATGCGCTGGGCCACCAAGTGGGGCGCGGACACCGTCATGGACCTCTCCACTGGCAAGAACATCCACGCCACGCGCGAATGGATTCTCCGCAACTCGCCCGTGCCCATCGGCACAGTCCCGATTTATCAGGCGCTCGAAAAAGTGAACGG
>JAYVQC010000002.1:0-3256 GCA_043757045.1 Akkermansia sp.
CGAAGGACGCGAAGGACGCAAATCTGGCGTGGGTTCTGGTTTCTTGGCGTCCTTCGCGTCCTTCGCGTGCGGCACCTTCCCCTGAATAATTCGCCGCGCAGCCTTGTCTCTTTCTCCTAACATGCAAAACACCCGCTCCTTCAACCGCCGCGCGTTTGTGAAATCCGTGGCGGCCAGTTCCCTCGCCCTGCCCTTCTTTGTCCCGCGCCTGATTTCCGCCCCGCCGTCCGGGCGCGTGCGGCACGCGAGCTTTGGCGCGGGCGGCATGGCCGCGACGGACTTCGGCGAAATCACGAAGCACGCGAGCGTGGACTTCGTGGCCGTGGCCGATGTGGAACCCGCGCGCGGCGAGGCCTTGAAAAAGAAATTCCCCGACCTGCGCGTGTACGCCGACTGGCGCGAGTTGCTCGACAAGGAAAAGGATTTGACCAGCGTGAACGTGTCCACGCCCGACCACATGCACGCGCCCATCGGCATGAGCGCGATGCGGCGCGGCCTGCACGTCTATGGCCAGAAGCCGTTGACGCATGATCTTTATGAGACGCGGCAACTCACAGAGTTCGCGCGTGAGAAGAAGCTGGTCACGCAGATGGGCATCCAGATTCATTCGAGCAACGTGTATCGGCAGGCGGTGCTGCTGGTGCAGACCGGCGCGATTGGCAAGGTGAAGGAAGTCCACACCTGGAGCAGCAAGAAGTGGGGCGACACGGCGGCGAAACCGGACCGCGTTGATCCCGTGCCCGCCGGATTCAACTGGGACGCGTGGCTCGGCGTCTGCGCGGAGCGGCCGTTCATCGGCGGCGGGTGGTATCATCCGGGGAACTGGCGGAAGCGTCTGGACTTTGGCACCGGCACCTTCGGCGACATGGGCTGCCACATTTACGATCCCGTCTTCAAGGCGCTGGCGCTCACCGCGCCGCTCTCCGTGCGCAGCGAAGGCCCGGCGCCGAACGCGCATTCGTGGGCCGTGGATGCGGTGATTCATTACGTCTTTCCGGGCACGCCATTCACCGAAGGCAAAACCGTGAAGGTGACGTGGTACGACGGCGACGCGCGTCCGCCGCTCGAAGTGCAGGAGCTGGTGCGGAACCATAAAGCGCCGCCGGAAAAACCGTGGAAGCTCACGGATCAGGGGAGCATCATCATCGGCACGCAAGGGGTGCTGCTCATCCCGCATGTGGATCGTCCGAAGCTTTTCCCGGCGGAGAACTTTGCGGATTTCAAAATGCCCGCGACCGAGAGCGCGAACCATTGGCATCAGTTCGTGGACGCGATTCTCGGCAAGGACAAGACGTCGGCGAACTTCGACTACGCCGGCCCGCTCACTGAGGCGGTGCTGCTCGGCAGCGTGGCGTCACGCTTCCCGCACACCACGCTGGATTGGAACGCGAAGAAGATGACCTTCAACGTGAAGGACGCGAACCAGTTCGTGCGCCGCAAATATCGCAAGGGTTGGGATGTGAAAGGGCTGTAAGTCAGGTTCGGGCGGGGCGCGGTGAGGGCGCAAGTTGGCGGCGGCACGAACTTCGCCGATTACGTTTTGGAATTTGCCGGTTCGACTCAACGCGAGATGTCGGACTGCTTGAGCAGCACAAACTGATGTTGTTTGAGCACCTGCTCGGCGAGTTCGTTGTCATCCATGCTCAGGCCGAGGATGGATTTGCCGCCGGGGCTGGGGATGAAGGAGTAGAGGTAATGAATGTTGAGTTCCGCGCTCAACAACGCCGCCATCAGCCGCGTGAGTTCCTGTGGCGAACTCATTTCCACCGCGACCAGGGAGCTTTCCGTAAAGGCGAAGGCGTGCTCCTGCCACAAGTCACGCGCGCGATCCGGATCGTCCACCACCAGGCGCACGATGGAACTGTCCGTGGTGTCGAGCACGGTGAGCGCGAGCACATGCACGTCGCGCGAGGCGAGCAGTTTCACGACTTCGTGCAGACGCCCGACGCGGTTCGGAGTGAACACGGAAAACTGGACCACGGCATCGCCGCCATGACCTGACACGGTTTTGACCGACATGGCGGGTAACGAATCAGGTTTGCTGGGCGAGCGCACGCGCAAAACTTCAAATCTCAAATGCCAAAGGCTCTGGGAATTTTCACGTAGTATTGAAATGCGCCGGGCGGTTGAGCGTCAGCGACCGCGTAAGCTGGTGACCGGCCCGCGCCCATTCCTCCCTGGCTCAATCACCGTCTTGACTCATCCCCTTCCCCCGCTACTGTCCCGCGCCTATGAAATTGCCAACATTTTTCCTCCTCGCCCTCGGCTTGGGCGCGGTGCTCGCCGCCGATGAAAAACCCGCCGCTTCCGCCAAAGAACAGCGCGACAAGATCAGCTACAGTCTCGGCGCGAACATCGGCACCAGCTTGAAAAACCAGGGCGCAGACCCGGACCTCGACCAGGTTGCCGCCGGAATGCGCGACGCCCTCGGCGGCAAGCCCAAGTTCACCGACGCCGAAGTGCGCGAGACCCTCATGGCCTGGCAGAAGGAACTGCGCGACAAACGGAGTGAAAAGCAAAAGGCCGAAGGCGAAATCAACCGCAAGGCCGGCGAAGCTTGGCTCGTAGAAAACGCCAAGAAGCCCGGCGTGAAAACCATGCCCGACGGACTCCAATACAAAGTGCTCGTGGCCGGCAAAGGCCCGCAGCCCAAACCCTCCGATTCCGTCTCCGCCCACTACAAAGGCACGCTCACCGACGGCACCGAGTTCGACAGCTCGTACACGCGGGGCCAGCCGCTGACCATTCCCGTCCTCGGCGTCATCGCCGGCTGGCAGGAGGCGCTGACCAACATGCACGTTGGCGACAAGTGGGAACTCTACATCCCCGGCGCCCTCGCCTACGGCGAACGCGGCTCGCCGCCGAAGATCGGCGCGCACGCCACGCTGGTTTTTGAAATGGAACTGCTCGGTATCGAAGCGCCCAAGCCCGCCGGGGCCGCGCCTAATGCACCCTTCGCGCCTTCGCTCCGTCCCGCTCCGAGCGCGGGCGCGGCGCCCCAGATCAAGGTGCAACCGGCGACCAAGTAATCTTCCCTCGTTTTACCAGAGCGGCGCGGCGACGCGCCGCTATTTTGCTTTTCAGCCGGGTGCATCATGGCACCGTTGTCTGCGGCGGTGGCGGCGGGCATCCTTGCCGGCCAGAGAGGGCCGGCTTCCAGCCGCCCGGCCCCAGTGTGAATAAGCCCGCCGTGCTCGAACCTTTTCCACGTCTCGGCGCAGAGCGGCCTGGCCCGCCGGGCTGGAAGCCACGGCTC
>JAYVQC010000003.1:0-12796 GCA_043757045.1 Akkermansia sp.
GCCCGAAACTTTTCCACATCCTCCTCCGTTCCGCGCGGCTGGTAGCCGCGCGGCACAGGCAGGTTGCCTGTGCTACCCCGGCGGCTGCGCCGCCGCCACCTCGGCGTTCGGGCGGAGTGGACGGTGCCAGCAGAACTTCCCCGCCGGTTCTGAATGCCTGCCGTTTTTCCACCGTCAGTTTGCCATCGCGCCGCTCACGCGCCCAAAACTATGAAATCAATCTCGCTCGTCCTGTTGCTCACCGCCGCGCTGGCCCACGCCGACAACTGGCCCCAGTGGCGCGGGCCGAACTTCAACGGCTCCAGCACGGAGAAGAATTTGCCCGCCGAATTCAGCAAGTCGAACAACGTGGTCTGGCGCGCGCCACTGCCCGGCCCGTCCGGCGCGACGCCCGCCGTCTTCGGCGACCGTGTTTTCGTGAACTCGATTGACGCAGCCAAGAAATCCCGCGTCGCGCTCTGCCTCGACCGGAAGACCGGCGCCGTGCTCTGGCAGCAAGACGTCGGGCCGGGCATCACGCAGGATGACAAGAGCAACTTCGCCTCGCCCTCGCCGGTCACGGACGGGCAGTTCGTCTATTTCTACTACGGCAACGGCGAGTTGGTTTGCTTCGACATGAAGGGCGCGAAAATCTGGTCGCGCCACATCCAGAAAGACCACGGCGCGTTCGCCTACCAGTGGACCTACTCCGCCAGCCCGTTGTTGCATGGTGGAAAACTTTATCTGCAAGTGCTGCAACGCAACGTGGCCGTGAACGGCCGCGGCGGGGAGAAGAACGATTCCTACCTGCTCGCGCTCGATCCGAAGACCGGCCAGGATTTGTGGAAGCATATCCGCCCGTCGGAAGCTGTCTCGGAATCACTCGAAGCCTTCAGTACGCCCATCCCTTTCACGCACAACGGCCGCGCAGAGATTTTGATCACAGGCGGCGACTGCATCACCGGCCACAATCCTGAGACGGGCAAGGAACTCTGGCGCTGGGGAACGTGGAACCCGCAGAAGATTGGCCACTGGCGTCTCGTCCCATCGCCCGTCGCGGGCTCGGGCGTGGCACTGGCGTGCGGGCCGAAGAACGCGCCCATCTTCGCCGTGAAACTCGGCGGTAACGGCACACTCCCCGACTCCTCCATCCAATGGCAGAGCACCGACCGCGACGTGACCGCCGACGTGCCCACGCCGCTGTTCTACAACGGAAAATTCTATGTGCTCAACGGCGGCAAGAAACAACTCCTCTGCGTCGAGCCGGCGGACGGCAAAGTGCTCTGGGCAGGTCCGCTGGAGACGCGCGCGGTCTTTGAAGCCTCGCCCACGGCGGCAGACGGGAAAATTTATCTGATGGATCAGCGCGGGAATGTCTTCGTCGTCTCCGCCGCGACCGATGGCTTCAAACTCCTCTCTTCTGCGGCGATGGGCGACGAGGGCGACAACAGTCTCCGCTCTAGCGTGGCGATTTCGCAGGGCCAGGTATTTGTGCGGACGGGCAAAAGCCTCTACTGCCTGGGCAAGAAATAGTGCGGAGCAAATTCACCCGCGCCAGACGTGCCGGCTTTGTGTGAGCGCGCGGTCGAGATGCGTGTAGCCGCCGTCCACAAAGAGAATTTGTCCCGTGGTATGCGAGGCCATCGGACTGGCGAGGAACACAATCGCTGCCGCCACTTCCTCCGGCGTGGTCAGGCGTTGGCCGAGCGGCACCAACTGCTCAACCGCCGCGCGCGCTTCCTGCGGATTCGCCTGTGTCGCGAACCAGCTTTGATATTGCGGCGTGTCGCACTCGGCGGGGACCACGGCGTTCACGCGCACGCCGTCGGGCGCGAGGGCGGCAGCCCATTCGCGCGTGAGCGCCAGCAGGCCGCCTTTCGCCGCCGCGTAGCCCGAGGTGTGGCCTTGGCCCGTGACGGCAACTTTGGAACCGACGTTCACCACCGCGCCGCGCGATTTCTTCAATTCAGCGGTGGCGAAGTGCGTGATGGTAAAAGCGTGAAAGAGATTCTTCTGGAGCGAGGCCATGAACTCGGCGGGTGACTGCTCCAGACTCACGCCATCATTCACCCCGGCGTTGTGGATGAGAATGTCGAGACCGCCAAAGTGCCGCACCGTTTCCATGACGGCCCGCTGGCAGTCAGCTTCAATCATCAGGTCAGCGGCGATGAAGCGAGCGGTGCGTTTCGACTGATGCATTTCGTCGGCGAGTTGCTGGCCCAAAGTTTCATTTCGATCCACGAACGCCACGCGAGCGCCTTCGCCCGCGAGCACGCGCACAATGGCGGCACCGATGCCCGACGCACCGCCCGTGACCAGCGCGATTTTGTTTTCCAGCCCAAGGTTCATGTTGGAACAGTAGCGATGAGCTGAAGCCGCTTCGAGTGTGGAAATTCGCCGGAGCGGCGGACAGCCATGTCCGCCGTTCGCTTTGCTGAATGGCTCGATCCCCGTCCCCGTTCCCGGTCTGCGGACATGGCTGTCCGCAACTCCTTTGGATTGGTCACCTCCGGGCGATGCTCGCTTGCTTTCCGGCAGACTTCACTCATGGTTCCATCGTTGATGAGAGCTGCCTTCCCTTCCACTTGGATTCTGCTTCATGTGCTGTTCACAGGCATGGGTATGGGCCAGAGCCTGCCGGTTCCCGATGTGCTTTGGCTGGCTCGCGAGAGTGCGGACTCGCTCAATTGCGTGAACCAACTGAAGCAGATCGGGTTAGCCGCCCGAATGTGGCATTCCGTGAATGGCGGCAGCTTTCCATCCGGGTTTTCCGTGCTGACGAACGAACTGGAAACACCGGCGAATGTGTTCTGTCCCTCAAACTATCGCCGCGAGCCAGCGGCGACCAACTGGGCCGGGTTCGCCTGGAGTTCGATTGATTACGAATGGATCACCCCGACCAATCCGGCTGACCCGTCGGCCATTTTCTGTCGCTGCAAGATTCATCGCAACACGGGGCGCATTGATGGCTCGGCGGATTTCATTCCCGGTTTCAATCCGGGCTGGCCGCGTATCCTCGCCCCGCCGCTCGCTCAATGGGCATCCACTGGTTCTCTGGTTCGCTTCGAGTTTGTCCTCACGAATGCCGCGGAGCCATTGCACATCCAGTGGAACCGCGAAGACCCCTATTGGCGCACGAACGTCGTGTTCGTGATCACGCATGAGGAATCGGGCGAGGGTTATTGGCGCACGAACTACCTCGGCACCAACACGCCCATCGCCGGAGCGACCAACGCGATCTTCGTCATCGCCAGCGCGGCGACCAACGATGCCGGGTTTTACAGCCTCACCATCAGCAATGCCTTGGGCGCGGCAAAAATCGGGTTACATCGGCTGTCTGTTCCACTGCCGCACTCGTTATTGCCGCTGAACGAGCTGCTGTGCCGGGCACGGCTTAGAATGATTAATCTGGCCGCGAACCTCTGGGGCGCTGGCGACCGCCTCCCGTTGAGTTTGGGCGAGATGACCAACGACATCGGCTACCCGATCTTCGGCTGGCCCACTTTGCTCTTTTGTCCGGCGGATACGAATCGCTTCGCTCCCACGAATTGGACCTCGGTGGATTTCTCCGAGACGAGCTACGAAATCGTGCTGACCAACTCCACACCGCAAGACTACGACGAGCCATTCGCCCGCTGTCGGGTGCATGGATTCGTGGTGTTCGGTTATGGAACTATCCTGCCCGCCGTCACGGCGATTGCTGATCTCCAGCGAAACACCAACGGTCAGTTCGCCTTCACCGTGCGGGATTCGGCCAACGGCAGTTTTGTCATTCAAGCCTCCACTAATTTTGTGGATTGGACAGACTTGATGACCATGACCAATGGCGTCGGCAAGATTCCCTTCACGGACTTGGACACGAACTTTACCCAGCGCTTCTACCGCGCCCGGCAACTGCCGTAGCCAGCTCCGCGCCGGGGCGCGGGCGTCCCGCCCGCAGGAACGCGCTCGTCGTCATGGCGGGCGAGACGCCCGCGCTCCACTTCCGCTCAGAAACTTTTTGCACGACCTCTCGCCGTTGGCTCCTGTAGCTTCCGCGCGTGGCCGTCCAAATTTCGAGCGCGCCGAGTGCGAAGTCCTTCGTCGATCCGCAAACTCTCATGCGGATTCGCAATCTCGAACTGCGCGCGCGGGTCATCGTGCAGGGCTTTTGGAACGGGATGCACCGCAGTCCCTATCACGGCTTCTCCGTCGAGTTCACCGAGTATCGGCAATACACGCCGGGCGATGATCCGAAGTACGTGGACTGGAAACTGTTCGCGCGCAGCGACCGTTACTTCCTGAAAAAGTTTGAGGACGAGACGAACCTGCGCTGCCAGTTGCTCGTGGATGCCAGCCGCTCAATGGGCTACGGCTCGGGCGATTACACGAAGTCCGATTACGCGAACACGCTGGCCGCCACGCTCGCCTACTTCCTCTCCAAGCAAGGTGACGCCGTGGGCCTGCTGACCTTCGACGAAAAAGTGCGCGACTACCTGCCCGCGCGGAATCGTCCCGGCCACTTGCGCCCCCTGATGCTCGCGCTGGAGAAGGCGTCGGCTGGGACGACCACGGATTTGATTTCGCCGCTGGAGCGCGCGGTGGAACTCACGCGCAAGCGCGGCCTGATGATTCTCGTCTCCGATCTGCTCGCCACGGTAGATCGTTTCGAGACGAGCCTGGCGTCGTTGACGGCGTGCGGCCACGAGGTCGTGGTCTTCCATGTCCTCGATCCCGCGGAAGTGAAGTTTGATTTCGACAAGGCCGCGCTGTTTCTCGACGTGGAGTCGGGCAAGGAAATCTACATAGACCCCGAGCAGGCGCGGAAGGAGTACCTGCGCAAGTTCACCGCGCACAATGCCGGCATCGAGTCCGCCTGCCGGAAACTCGGCGCGGCCTACCACCGTCTCACCACGGACCAGCCGCTGGAACTGGCGCTGTTTGATTTCCTGCGCGAGCGGATGCAGCGTGGCAAGGTGGTGCGGAGGAATTTGCAGTGAACGACGGGATGAAATTCCAAATTCCAAATTCCAAGCGGCAAATTCCAATGAGCTGCGGAGAGTTTGATGATTGCGGGAGAGCCTGTCCGCGCGCTGGGTGGAACGGGCTACCAGCCCGTTCCGCTGGGCAACCTGCCCAGCGGAAGGCGAGCGGCCTCTTGTCGAAGTCAGGCTGGTCTGTCTTGCGCCGCCCTCAATCTTCCGCCGGGCTGGTAGCCCGGCGGCACAGGCTGGTAGCCTGTGCTACCCGGCGCAGGTTTTTCAGGCCGGCTTGGAGCTTTGGAATTTGGAGTTTGTTTGGGATTTGGATTTTGGACTTTGGATTTTTCCCCGCATGACCTTCCTCGCTCCACTTTTCATTCTCGGCGTGCTCGCCGTCGCCGCGCCGATCATCTTTCACCTCATCCGGCGCGTCTCGAAGGAGAAGATTCCGTTCAGCTCGCTGATGTTTCTCCAGCCCACGCCGCCACGCGTGACTAGAAAGAGTCGGCTCGAAAACATTCTGCTGCTCCTGCTGCGTTGTGCGGTGCTGGCGCTGCTGGCGCTGGCCTTCGCGCGACCGTTTCTTCGCAACCCGCTCATCGCCTCGAACGCGACGGGCACCACTGCGCGCACCGTCGTGCTGCTCGACACCAGCGCGAGCATGAGGCGCGACGGGATGTTCGATGAGGCGCGGGACAAGGCGCGCGAGATTATCCGCAACGCCACGGCGCAGGATGAAATTTCCATCGTGAGCTTTGACCGCGTGCCGCGTCCGCTGGTGACGTTCGAGGAGTGGAAAAAAGTTTCGCTGAACGAACGCAAAGTGCTGGCCGAGTCACGGCTGGCGTTGCTCAAACCAAGTTGGAATAGCACGCACCTGGGCAACGCCCTGCTCGCCGCCGTCGAAGCCATCGAGGCCGAGCGCGGCAATCCGGCGGTCACGCGGCGCGTCGTGCTGATCTCGGACACACAGGATGGCGCGCGGCTCGAAGGCTTGCAGGGCTTCGACTGGCCGAAGCAGTTGCAGGTGAGCGTGGTGGCGGTGAAGACGAAGAAACCCACGAACGCCGGACTGCAACTCATCGCCGCGTCTCCGACCGTGACCGCGCAGTCGAACGAGCCGGTGCGCGTGCGCGTGTTCAATTCCAGCGAGTCGCGGCAGGAACAGTTTCAACTGCGCTGGAGCGGCATCTCCACCAACCCGATGGACGTGTATGTGCCGCCCGGCCAGAGCCGCAGCTTCGAGATGCCGAAGGTCGCGGGGCAGGACACGCTGGTGCTCGGCGGCGACGAGGCGGACTTCGACAACCGCGCGTTCGCCCTCACGCCGCCGCGCGAGCAGATCGAGATCGTCTTCGTGGGCAACGATGCCGAGACCAATCCGCAGCAGCTTTTGTATTACCTCAAGCGCGCGTTCCCCGAGACCGCGCAGCGCGAAGTGCGCGTGACCGTGGCGAAGCCCGACGCGGACATCCCGGCCTCGCGCAACGCCAGCCTCGTCGTCATCGGCGCACCGCTGGCCGGCGACGCCTTGCGCGACGTGTCGGCTTTGCTGACCAACGGCGCGACGGTGCTGTGCGTCCTGCGTTCCACCGCCGAGGCGGACAACGTAGGCAAACTCATCGGCTCCACCGTGACCGCCGAGGAAACGCCGGGCAACGCGTCCAGCTACGCGATGTTCAGCGGCATTGATTTCACGCATCCGCTGTTCAGTTCCTTCGCCGACGCGCGGTTCAATGACTTCACGAAAATCCGTTTCTGGAAAAGCCGTCAGTTGAAGTTCGCCACGACAAACGTGCAGACCGTCGCCAAGTTCGACAACGGCTCGCCCGCGCTCGCGCAGATTAACGTGGGCAAGGGGAGTCTCTTCACGCTCGCCTCGGGCTGGAACCCCGGCGACAGCCAGCTCGCGCTCTCGTCGAAGTTCGTGCCGCTGCTCTTCTCGCTGCTCGAACTGAGCGGCGCGATCCGCGCGCAGTCGCTCGACTTCCACGTCGGCGATCCGGTGGATGTCTCCGCGTTGCACGCCACGAACACGCTCACGCTCCGCAAACCCGATGGCACAACCGCCACGCTGACGGCTGGTGCGAAAACTTTCAGCGACACCGACCAGCCGGGAGTTTACGCGGTGGAGGGAACGCAGCCGCCGTTCCGTTTCGCCGTGAATCTCTCGCCCGAGGAATCGCGCACCACACCGCTCGCACTCGACCAGTTGGAAAAACTCGGCGTGCCGCTCCGCGTGAAAACCGAGGCCACGCCCGAACAAATCGCCCGCCGCGAAGCGCAGATGAAGTCCGCCGAACTGGAGAACCAGCAGAGGCTCTGGCGCTGGCTCATCGTCGCCACGCTCGTGGTGCTGATCGTGGAGACGTGGGTTGCGGCGCGACTCTCGCGCCAGGCTCCGGCGGCAGCGTAAATCAATATGAACTCCATTAGCCTCAAAGATTTTATTTCTGCCAGCCTTGTGAGCATTGTTGAGGGTGTTAGGGATGCCCAACAGAGAACTGGTGGGACGGAACAGAAGATTGGAAGGTCTGTCAGTGGAATTGGGGCAGCAGTCTGTGTTACCAAGCAACACAGCTCGCCTGCATCCGATAATCACCCGACGACCAAGCTTACAACCGTCGAACGTCAAGGATTCCTGGCCGATCCTGTGCAAAGAGTTGAGTTCGATATTGCTGTCACGGTTGAAAACCGTGACGAAACAAACGCGCAAGCTGAAGGATCACTTGGCGGCAGGATACAAGTCTTCGGTTTGGCAGAGATTGATGCAGCTAAAGTAGGTGGACATATCGATACCACTCGCGCGAAGTCAGATACAATGGTCAGCCGAATCAAGTTCACTGTCCCAGTCATGTTTGACACTTCTGAACGTCACGTTCTGTTGAACACGGACGTGATTAAATCCTGAAACTTGAAAAACCAATCACGTCTTGCCGCTGTCTATACGCAAAGCTAATTTCCCACCATGAACAACGCCGAGCGCATCACGTTTGATCCCGAGCAATGCGGCGGGCGTCCGTGCATCCGGCATTACCGGCTGCGGGTCAAAGATGTGCTCGACATGTTGGCCGGAGGCGCGACCCCGGAGCAAATCTTGCGCGACTACGCTTTTCTGGAGCCGGACGACATCCGCGCCTGCCTCGAATTCGCCGCCGACCATGTGAACTATCCCGTGGTGGTCGCCGCGTGAGCCGTGCGCTTCCTGGTTGATAACCAATTGCCCGCCTCACTGGCCGGCTGGCTGCGCGCCGAAGGACACGCCGCCCAACACGTCCTCGAACTTGGACTGGCGCAGAGTAAGGACAACCCCATCTGGCGTCTCGCCACGGAGCAGAACTGCGTGGTCATCACCAAGGATGAAGATTTCGCCGAATGGGTGCGACGTGGACGCAGCGGGCCGGTAGTCGTCTGGGTTCGCATCGGCAATGCGTCAAACCCCACGCTCCTCGCACAATTTGAACGAGGCTTTCCATTCGTGCTCACGCAATTGGAGGGCGGCGCACGGCTGGTGGAGATGCGGTAGGGACGGCCGTCCGTCCGGTGCCATGTAAAATTCTTCGGCGAAAACCGCCCGGCCTCCGTCTGAAAGAGCGGCTGGTGGCGGCAATCTCCGGGGTTGCCGCGCGGGACGGGCGCGGGGATAGTGTGGCTCAGCCAAAAGACGGATTTGTCCGAAGTGATCTGAGGATCGTGTTATGACCGAAATTCTTCTCAAACGCGAACTGGAGCCGCTCGCGCGGCAACGGCAGCGCTTTAAGCTGCTCGTCGCGCTCGCGGTGGCGTGGGGCATCGTCGCCGTCATCGCGCTCGGCGTGTTTGCGGCGTCGCGGTATTTCCTGCCGTTGCCCGCGCCGGTGCTGATCATTGGCGTCGGGGTGCTGGCGCTCATCGGGTGGGTGATTGCTTCCAAAATTTCCCGGCGTTCCGTGCCGGACTTCCGCGACATCGCGCGGAAGATTGAGACGAGCAAACCGGAACTTCACACGCTGCTGCTCACGGCGGTGGAACAGGAGCGGGATAAGGCCACGGGGCAACTCGGTTATCTCCAGGAGCGGCTCATCGGTGATGCGCTTGGCGCAATCAAGCAGGAGCAGAAACTGAGCGCGGTGCCGGCGCGCCACATGTTCTGGGCGCGCGCAGCGTATTTTGCGGCGCTCATCGCGCTGGTCGCGGTGATGTTCACGGTGCCTAAGATGTCGTCATCCTCGGCGGCTCTAGCGGGTGGCCCGGATCGCAAAGCAGTGATTGAGGTCCGCGTGTCGGTCACGCCCGGCGACGCGAACGTGGAACGCGGCAGCGGCTTGATCGTGATGGCGAAGTTCGAAGGCCTGGTGCCGCCGGAAGCGGTGCTCGTGATCACGACGAATGGCGGCACGGCGAAGCGCATCTCGCTCTCGAAGAATCTCAATGACCCGGTCTTCGGCGGGAGCATTCCGAACATCCAGGGGCCGCTCGGCTATCGCATCGAGTACGGCGCGGATCGCACGACGGATTTCAAAGTCACGGTGTATGAGCATCCGCGATTGGAGCGCGCGGACGCGAACATCACTTACCCCGCTTACACCGAACTGCCGCCCAAGCGCATCGAGGACACCAAGCGCGTGAGCGCGGTGGAAGGCTCGACGATTGACCTGACGTTGAACTTGAACAAGCCCGTCGTGACCGCACAGTTGGTTGCGAAAGATCAAACCATTCTCACGCTCGTCGTGATCTCGAATCAGGCGCAGGCGCGGCTCGACGCCTTCAAGCTGGAGAAAACGCAGAGCTACGAACTGCAACTCGTGGACGCGGACGGGCGCTCGAACAAGCTGGCGACGACGTTCACCTTCGACGCGCTGACGAATGCGCGGCCCACGCTGAAGTTCATCGCGCCGCGTGGTGATCAGCGTGTGTCGCCGTTGCAGGAAATGTTTTTCAACGGCGAGGCGCAGGATGATTTCGGGTTGAAGCAGTATGGACTCACCTACTCCGTCGGCGGCGCGGAGGGCACCGCGCTGGCGCTGGGCGGCAATGCGCCGGCGAAGATGAAGACGAACTTCACCCACATGTTGAAGTTGGAAGACATTCACGCGCAGGTGGATCAGTTCATCTCGTATTACATCTGGGCGGATGACATCGGACCGAATGGGCAGTTGCGCCGCACGTCGAGCGACATGTATTTCGCCGAGGTCCGGCCCTTCGAGCAGATTTTCCGCGAGGGCGAAAACATGCAGTCGCAGAACCAGCCGCAGGAGAAGAAGCCGGGCGAAGAGGAGAAAAAAAGCGAGGCGGAGAAGCTGGGTGAATTGCAGAAGCAGATCATTAACGCGACGTGGAAACTCCAGCGGCAGGAGACAGGCGCGAAGCCGTCGGAAAATTATCTGGAGAACGCGCCGGTGATTTTGCAGGCGCAGCAGGAGGCGCTGGCGCTGGCCGAGAGCGCGGAGGCGAAGATCGAAGATTTCAAAATGAAGGAGGCGATGCAGTCCGCGCTCAAGAACATGGAGAAGGCGCTGGAGCATCTCACCGCCGCGAAAGACGCCACGGAGCCGCTGCCGAAGGCGCTCGCCGCCGAGCAGGCGGCGTATCAATCGCTGTTGAAACTTCAGGCGCGGGAATTCCAGGTGCAACGTCAGCAGCAGGCGCAAAGCAAAAGCCAGAGCAAAAGCCAACAGCAGCAACAGTCGCAGATCAACCAGCTTGATTTGAAGAAGCAGGAGAATCGTTACGAGCAGCAGAACCAGGCTACTGCACAACCGGAACAAGACCCGGCGAAGAAGGAGCAGTTGGAGCAGTTGAACAAGTTGAAAGACCTCGCCCAGCGCCAGCAGGACATCAACGAGAAGCTGAAGGAGATTCAGGCCGCGTTGCAGGAAGCGAAGACGGAGAAGGAGAAGGAGGATTTGGAGCGCGAACTCAAGCGCCTGCGCGAGGAGCAGCGCGAGATGATAGCCAACCTCGATGAATTGCAGCAGCAGATGCAGCAGCAACAGGGCGAGCAGGCCCAGTCCCGCGAGGCGCAGAAGCAGATGGAGCAGACGCGCCAGCAGGCCCAGCAGACCAGCGAGGCGATGGAGAAAGGCGAGGTGCAACAGGCGCTCGCTTCCGGCACACGCGCCGAGCGCAATCTCGAACAGATGCGCGACGAGTTGCGGAAGAAAAATTCCAGCCAGTTCTCCGAGGAGATGAAGCAGATGCGGAACAACGCGCGCGACCTGGCGGAGAAGCAGGAGGACATCAGCAAGAAGCTCGACGAGGCGGCGAGCCAGCCGAAGGCTTTGAGCGACGCGGGCAAGACGGAAGAACTGGCGAAGCAACTCGCCGAGCAGCGCGCCGCCGCCACGAATTTGTTGAGCCAGATGAAGCGCGTGACCGACCAGGCCGAGGTCGCCGAGCCGCTGCTCTCGAAGCAGCTTTACGATTCGTTGCGGAAGAACAGCCAGGGCAATCTCGATCAGGCGCTCGCGGGCGCCGAGGAATTGACCAAGCGCAGCTTCCTCGATCAGGCGAAGCCCTTCGAGCAGCGCGCCAATCAGCAAATTCAAAATCTTCGCCAGGATGTCGAGCGCGCCGCCGAGAGCGTGCTGGGCGATGAAACCGAGGCGTTGCGCGCCGCCAAGCGCGAACTCGACGCGCTCACCGAACAACTCCAGCGCGAACTGACGCGCGCGATGGCGACGAACGCCGTTGGCTCCAACGCTCTCGCCGCAGCGGGTGCGCGCGGCACCAATAGTACGGGACGTGGCAGTTCCACCAACTTGCAGTCACGCGCTGGCTCGACGAATGCGCCGGGCGCTTACCTCTCCGAAACGAACTCCGTCGCTGGCGCTGGTCGCGGCACGAACGATCAGCAACTCGCCTCTGCTCAAGGACAGCAGGGACAACAAGGTGCCCCCGGCCTCCCGCCGGGTCAGGGCGACCAGCAATCCAAGACGGGTCAGCCGGGGAAACAAGGCGAAGGTCAACAAGGCCAGGGGCAGCAGGCGCAGAACGGCCAGCCGGGACAACCAGGACAACCGGGGCAGCAGCCCGGACAACAACCGGGACAGGGTCAACAAGGCCAAGGCCAGCAGGGTCAAGGGCAGCAAGGCCAAGTCGCGCAGAACGGACCACCAGGCCAGCAGCCGGGACAACAACCCGGTCAGCCAGGTCAGCAACCCGGACAACAACCAGGCCAAGGTCAGCAAGGTCAGGGACAGGGCCAGCCCGGCCAGCAGCAGGCGCAGAATCAACCAACACAACAGCAGCAGCAACAAGCCCAGCAGGCCCAGCGTGGTCAGGGGCAGGGCCAAGGCGCGGGCCGTCCCACCGATCCACAGCAGGCCGAGGCGCAGCAACCCGGCGAAGGCCAGCCGCCCACCGATCAGGAAAATCGTGGGGGTCAACCCGGCCAACGCGGCCAGCGCGCGAACGAATTGGCCAACATGTTCAACCAGCCCGGCGGCGGCACCTCCACCCGCGCCCGCGAAACCGACGGCCAGGAATCCAGCCCGCTCACCGGCGACGAATACAGCGGCTGGTCGCAGCGCCTGAGCAACGTCGAGGAGATGGTGGACAAGCCTGAGTTGCGCAACCAGATCGCCCAGGCCCGCGACCGCGCGCGCGCCGCCCGTGCCGAGTTCAAGCGTCACGCCAAGCCGCCGCAGTGGGATTTGGTGAAGCAGGACATTCTGAAACCGCTCCTCGAAATCCGCGACCGCCTCGCCGATGAACTCAGCCGCCGTGACTCGAAGGACTCGCTCGCCCCGATTGACCGCGATCCCGTCCCCGGCAAATACACCGACCTCGTGAAGCGCTATTACGAGAAGCTCGGCCAGGGGCAGTGAGGTGGTGGCCCGTAGCGGCGTCTCGTCAGAGCGCCGCCATCTGAAAAA
>JAYVQC010000004.1:0-12626 GCA_043757045.1 Akkermansia sp.
CTTGCTGCGGGCTGGAAAGCCCGCGCTCCGGCTCGTGCTGGCCTGGGCCTTAATAGCTTTCACCTCAAAGCAAAATCTGTGGTGGATCGCGGACGACTACTTCCCCGCCGGCGCCGCCGTGCTCGCGCGCACGATGACCTCCGCGCGCAGTCGCTTGCTCTCCGGCGGTTCACCGCGGTGGAGCGCCTGCATCAAATCCATGGCCGCGTAGCCGAGCCGAAGCTTGGGCTGGCGGATGGTGGTGAGCGGCACGCGGAAGTATTCGCTCGTTAAAATGTTTCCAAAGCCCGCCACGGAAATCTGCCCGGGAATCTTGAGGCCCTGGTTGAGCAGCACGTCCGCCGCGCCGATGGCGACCAGATCGTTCGTGGCTTGCACGGCGGTGGCGTGCGGATTCTCGTTGAGCATTTGCAACGCGGCTTTTTCGCCTTCCTCGATGGTGCTGCCCGCGTTGAAGACGAGCTTGTCGTCGAGTTCCAAGCCCGCTTCACGCAGGGCGCGACGGTAGCCTTCGTAGCGTTCCTGGGCGGACGGCGAAACGGGCGGGCCGGTGAAATACGCGATGCGTTTGTGGCCCAACTCGATTAAGTGCTGCGTCATCGCAAAACTGGCGGCGATGTCGTCGGTCTCCACGTTGGCGAAGTCGCTGCAAAACAAACCGCGATGGCCGAGAATGACCGTCGGCACTTTCAGCCGCTGGATTTCCTGATACGCTGGCGCGCGCGGTCCGAGCCGATAAACGGGCGTGATGAACAATCCATCCACGCGCCGCGTGAGCATCCGCCGGATGCAGAATTCCTCGCGCGAAGTCTGGTTGAGCGAATGCGCGAGGATCAAATCGTAGCCGAGGTCGTGGGCGCGCTCCTCGAGTGCCATCACGATGCGCGCGTAAATGGGATTTGTCGCCGCCGAGATGATGAGTCCGAAGAGCTTCGACTTGCCGCTGCGCATGAGTTGCGCCGAGAGGTCCGGCACGTAGCCCATTTCGGTGGCGATCTGGTGGATGCGTGCGCGCATCTCCGCCGAGATGTCCTTCTTGTCGCGCAGCGCCTTCGACACGGTCATGATCGAAACGCCCGCGCGCGCCGCGATGTCTTTCAGTTTGACCATGCGTTTGAAATCAGATGTTCGATCCGCTCCAGTGCAGCTTCTGCCGCAACGTCTGGAAAAATGAACTGCCGCGCAGCCGCAGCAGCCGCACCGCGTGCCGGCTCTTCCGAATCTGGACAAAGTCCCCGGTGCTCAACGGGATTTGCACCTGGCCGTCCGCCGTCAGAATCGTGTCCACCCGCTCGCTCACCACCGTGACTTTCACCACCGAATTCAACGGGACGATCACCGAGCGGTTCGAGAGCGTGTGCGGACAAATCGGCGTGAGCGTGAACACCGCCGCGTCGGGACTCACCACTGCGCCGCCCGCCGCGAGTGAGTAGGCCGTCGAGCCGGTGGGGGAGCTGATGATCAATCCGTCGCAACGGTAGCGCGTGAGTTCCTCCTCGCCCACGGTCACGGCGAGTTGAATCAAGCGCGAGGTCGCGCCGCGGCTGATCACGAAATCATTCAGCGCGAGTTCGGAAATCGTCTGGCCCTGCGCGCGGCCCGTGGCTTGGATGAGTGGACGCGATTCGACGCGATAATCTCCCGCCCAGATTTGTTCCAGCGCCGCCGACAGCTCGTGCGCTTGAATCGCGGTGAGGAAACCCAGCCCGCCGACTTTCACGCCCAGGATCACCGTCTTCAACCCTGCGAGGTCTCGTGCCACGCGGAGCATCGTGCCGTCGCCGCCGAAGACGAGAACTAGGTCCACCTTCTCGGCGAGCGCGCGGTAGTCGGGAACAGAAGCACACTGCAAACCGGCGAGCTTCGCGGTGGCGTCATCGCAGAAGAGCTTGCGCCCGCTGCCTTCGATGAGCCGCGCCGCGCTTTGCACCAGCGTGCGGCTGGAGGTCTTGCCGGAGTTGGCCAGCAGTCCGACGCTGCGGATTTTGTCACCCGTGCTTTTCAATCAATACGAGAAATTCTTTGTTGCCCGCCGGACCGAGCAGCGGCGACTCCGTCACGCTGCGCCACGTTACCTCGCTCATCTGCCCCACGAACTCTTCCAACTCACACAAAACGCGCGCATGAACCGCCGGGTCCGTGATCACGCCCGCGCCGCGATCCGCCTCTTCCTTGCCCGCTTCGAACTGAGGCTTGATGAGCGCGACGACCTTACCCAAGGGCCGCACCAATGCAATCGCGGGTGGCAAAATCTTCCGCAGCGAGATGAACGAGCAGTCAATGACCACGAGATCGGCTGGAGAAAAAGGCGGTGGAAATTGCGTCGGCGTCAGCGTGCGCGCGTTGACTTTTTCCATCACGACCACGCGCGGGTCTTGTCGCAATGTCCACGCGAGTTGACCCTGCCCCACATCCACGGAGAAGACGTGCGCCGCGCCGTGTTGTAACAGACAGTCCGTGAAGCCGCCGGTGGAAGCGCCGAGATCGATGGCGGTCAGGCCGCGCACGTCGATTTGAAAATGTTCCAGCGCGTGCTCCAGCTTATGTCCGCCGCGACTGACGAATTTATCGCCCACTGTCAGTTCCACGCAGTCCGACTCGCGCACGCCCTCGCTGGCCTTGGCCGCGACCTGTCCGTTCACGCGCACCGCGCCGGCCATGATGGCGCGCTTCGCCTTCTCGCGGCTCTCACACAAGCCGCGTTCGACGAGAATTTGATCCAGCCGCGCCCGCACGCGCGCGACGCTGCCACAGAGAGGTTGAGGGTTGAAAGTTGAGAGTTGAGAACAGAACGGTCACGAGCGTATGACGAAGGCTCCCGGAGCGCGGACATTCCTGTCCGCAGCAAGCTGACCAGTCAGGAAGTCTCAGTTCGAGTTCGCATCTCGGGTCGTCACTCGGTGCTGCGGACAAGAATGTCCGCGCGCCGCCAGCCCGTTTACTTCGTGCGCAATTCCAGCAACCGGCCCGGCAGCATCGGCACGTCGCCCTTGTGGTTCACCGGGCGGGTGTATTCGAGCACGTAAATCGCGCCGCGATGCAGCGCCACATCAATCGGGCGCGCGAGCGGTGCGAGCCACGTCGTCGTCCGCGCCTCGTGGCCGGTCGCGGTTTTCTGCACGCGCATTTGCAGGAGGTCGAAGCCCACGTCGGGATCGCGCTTGAGCAAATTCCCGTAGCGCGTCACGAGGAAACTGCCGCGCAGACTGGCCGGAGCATTCTCGCCGCAATAAAAAATTCCCGCCGGCGACGAGTGCGGGTGAAAGGTGGAAATGGTGTTCTCGTCGGGACGACCCGCCGGGCCAAGGTTCACCACCGGGCGGATGAATTGCTGACCGGCCCGCGCCTCCGGCGTGTAGGCGTAGGGCTTGTTCGTGACGCCGCCGAACTGGTGCGGGAAGCCATAATGCTTTCCGCGCTCCAGCACATTCAACTCCTCCGGCAGATCCGCGTCCGGCCCGTTGTCCGTGGCGAACATTTCGCCGCGCTCATTCCAGCAGAAGCCGAACGCGTTCCGCAGTCCGCGCGCAAAAATCTCCGGCGCGCTCGCGCCGTCCGCCGGGAAACGCCACACGCCCGCGGTCAGATCCACTTCACCGCCATCGTAGTAACGCGGGTTGCGGCCCGGCTCGTTGCCGTCCGTGCGCGCGCCGCTCGTCAGGTAGATGAACCCGTCCGGCCCCTGCGCGATCTGGTTCGCGCCGTGATTGAACCCGCCGATGCCCCACGGATAGTAAGCCCGCAGATACGGCTCCAGCACGAAGGGCTGCGCCGCGCTCGCGCTGCGGTAAATCGTCACCTCGTTCGTCACGAACGGTTGGGTGTCTTCCAGACGCCGGTTCGAACTGACGAACAGCCGTCCGGTTTTGTCGAAGGTGAACCCCTGCACATCCGCGCCGCCGCGCTTCGGCTCCAGATAATCCGCGCCGCGCAAAACCTGCGTGGTGCGTCCGCCGGTCTCAACGCGCCAAATGTTCCCCGGGCTGGTGACGACGTAGAGTTCACGCGCGCCGGGCTTGAGCGCGAGCTTCACGGGATTTTCGGTGAAGCGCGTGACCTCGCGGATCGTGAACCCCTCGGGCGGCTTCGGCAGTGGCGCATAATCCGCCGCCGCCTTCAGCGCCTCGTAAGTTTTGAACCGCGACTTCGTGCGCACCGTGGCGACCTGGGCCGGTGTGATGACATCCTCGGCTGAATTCCACGCGCCGCGCACGAAGGTCAGCACCGCTGCGACCTGCTCGTCCGTGAGCAGAATCGGCGGCATCGTGTTGTTGTAATTGGAGCCGTTGACCGTGATGCGCTCCGACAACCCCTCGACCACCGCGCGAATGCCGTGCTCGGGTTTCGCCATCAAATAGTCGGACTTCGCGAGCGGTGGAAAAGTGCCCGGCGTGCCTTGGCCCGCGCCCTGATGGCAGATCACGCAGTGCTGGAGGTAGAGCAGTTTGCCCTTCACGAGGAGCGCGGACTTTGATTCTTCCGCCGCCCGAACGGGCCACACGGCGGCGCAAAACAGACTCATGAAAACCAGCGGGCGAAACATGCCGCGAACGTACCGTGGTGAGAGCGAGCGTCGAGCCGAAAGGTGCCAGCCATGTCCTGGGGGGTGCATCTTGCCACTGTTGCTGTGGCGGCGGGCATCCTTGCCGGCCAGTGAGCCGTGGCTTCCAGCCCGGCGGGCCAGGCCGCTCTGCGCCGAGACGTGGAAAAGGTTCGAGCACGGCGGGCTTATTCACACTTGAGCCGGGCGGCTGGAAGCCGGCCCTCACTGGCCGGCAAGGGTGCCCGCCGCCACCGCCGCAGACCACTGTGCCAAGATGCACCCTGTCCTGGGAGCGCCGGCTTCCAGCCGGCGTGTTCAAAGGCTGACGGTCAAAACGTGTCGGCAAGTTGCCGGCGCTCCGAAGCGCACCCAATGCTCACCTCCATTCGCTGAACAAATCTTGATCCGGCCAGTCGCGCACCGCCTTCGCGGCCCGGTGCAGCGAGGCGTCAATCGCATCGTCGGGAAGTTTCTTGTCCTCCGAACGCTGGTTGAACAGCACTGCCCAGCTCAGGCCGTTGGCGAGACGCACGAGCAGCGTGTTCGTGCCGGGCAGGCTGCCGGAGTGCCAGCAGTTCGCGCGACCCTCCGTGCCGACGGGGCGCACCATCCAGCCGCAGCCGTAGAAGCTGCTCTCCACCGTTCCATCCGCGCGGCGTGAGGCGGGCGGGGCCGGGGGCGCATACATCGTGGTGAAAGATTCCGGCTTCAGCAGCGGGCTGTGCGCGGGATCATCCAGCGCCGCCGCGAAGCGCGCGAGGTCCACCGCCGAAGCCAGCCAGCCGCCATGCGCGTCCATCGCTTCGAGATGAAACCCGCCGTAGGGCCACGGCACGCGACGCGGCTCGCCGGGGAAGACGTTGTCCGTCTCGGCGGTGTCGTTCGGATAATAGCGCACCTCGCCCGCCGCCTGTTTCCCGTCCAGCGACGCACCGATTCGCATCCGCCGGATGCCGATGGGCGCGAGAATTTTTTCCTGCACGAATTGCTCGTAAGTTCGCCCGGTGACTTTCGCGATGACGCGTCCGAGCACGCAGTAACCGAAGTTCGAGTAGGCGTAGCGCGCGCCCGGATCAAAATCCAGTTGGCGCGAGAGCATGTAACGGATGACATCCTTGGACGAGGCGGGCGGCGGCGTGAGATTCGCGCGCGCGATGCGGTCAGAACGAAACATCGGATCGAAACTCTTATCGCGATCCCAACCACCGGTGTGCTGGAGCAACTGGCGGATGGTGATCTGCCGCAAGCGCGGCTCCGGGTCCACGAACGACTGCACCGCAGGCTGAATGCCCAGCAAGGGAAACACCTTCTCATCCAGCGCGAGTTTTCCATCCTCCACCAACTTCAACACGGCCACGCCGGTGATGGACTTGGAGATGCTGGCGATGCGGAAGAGCGAGTCCGCTTGCACCGGCAAGTTCTTCGCGCGATCCGCGAAACCATAACCGCGCGCGTAAACCAGTCGGCAATCTTTCACCACCGCCAGCGCCCCGCCCGGCACGCCACGCGCGGCCATGAAGGATTCGATCTCGCGGTCGAAGGGTTCAGCCCAGGAAGATTTCTGCGGCGTCTTAACGGTGGTGGCACAGCCCTGCGCCGTGGCGACGAAAGCCAGGGCGCTGGTTTTGAAGAAATGACGGCGGGTCATATTCGCTGGGCGGCCAAGACCAGGACTTGAGGTTGAGCCTTGCGGAAGAGCTGTTGAATCTCCGGCACGTCCGGGACGCGAGCGCGTTGAAATGCTGACTGAAGTTGCGCCGCCGTGGCGACCTCCTGACGGAGCAGGAAACTGATGTCGTTCAGATCATTCTCATCGCCACGCGCCATCTTAGTGAGCACCAGATCGAGGGTGGCGGGACGAAATACGACGAGCCGTGGCAGACCAAGGCTGAGGGCGACGCGCCGGCTCAACCAATCCGGGGTGAGAATGATTTCCAGTTCACGGAACAGGTGCGTGACGTAAAGCCCCTCTGGTTCCAACTCGACGTTGGTGCGTTGCTGGGCTTGCCAGAAATCAAGGTTCTGATCCTCGGCGGCCAGCCACGAGAGCGGAAGAATGGCGTCCACATCCTGCGTGGTGGCGAACGCGGCCGGACTTCCCGGATAACCGAGCGCGAGTGCGGCGCGACCAAAGATGGTGATTTCTGCTGGCGCGGCCAGATGGCGATCCAGTGTCTGGAGGATGCGCAGCGGATTATTCATGGCGACACAGCCAGTCTGTCTGCGGTGGGCCGCCGTTGTCGGTCACGCCGGTATGACTGACCAGCCGGCTCCAATGCGGCAGTGCGTCGGTGCGCGGGACCAACCGCTGCGGCAAGTGGTCGCGCAGCCAGGCCCACGGTTGAAGCTCCGGCGCAAACTGCATGGCCAGTTCCGCCACATGCCGCAGCACGGGTTCGCATCGCTCTTCAACGGCCAGATGGCAAAGCCGGGCGGCATTGACCCGCGTTGAACTGAGCAATTGCGCGGCGGCGCGAATTTTGTCGAGGTCGTAAACATGTTCGCCCAGACAAAGCGCCACGCCAATTTCCTCATCGTTGATGAGCGGCACATCCGGCGGGAGCGACGCATCGAAGTCGCGCCGATAGTGAGTGGCACCTCGCTGCACCGCCACCTTGAGCAACCAATCGCCCACGCGCTCGCCAGCCCCGCTGACCTGCGCGACACGACGCAGCAAGCCTGAGACATGCGGAACATCCCCCAGCCTGGTGGCCAGCAGCGCGGCGAAAGGTTGTTCCTTCAGTTGCATGGGCGCAAAGTTAACACAAAGCAGAACGATTCGTTTTGCTCACACCTCGGGATACACCCACGGCCCGCGATACGGGCGGCTGAGAAGTTTGTTCGCCTCGGGGTCGCCGATAATTTGTTCCTTCGCAGCATCCCATTCGAGGCTGCGGCCGGTGCGCCAGGAAATCATGCCGAGCAGCGGCAGCACCGAGGCGCGGTGCGCGATCTCGATATTGGCCACGGCTTTCTTGCCACTCTCGATGGACTCCATGAAGTCGGCCCAGAGGAGTTTCAAGTTGTGACCGTCGGGCTGTTGGAGTTGTGAATTCTCATGCTGCGTCTGCGCCTTGGAGTCGGTGGGATAAAACGTCCAGCCGTCCTGCCAGCCGATGTGCAGTGTGCCTTTGGTGCCGTAAAAGTAGGCGCCGATCTTGTGCTTCTCCGCTTTGTTGTCGGCGAAGCGGCGGTGTTCCCAGACGCAGGTGAAGCTCTCGAAATCATACGTCGCCACCTGATGATCCGGCGCGTCACTGGTCTGCTCCTGGTCGTTGAGCACCGCCGCGCCCGCGATGGGCCGCCCGCCGGAGCAGAAGACGCGCTTGGGATATTTCTCATCGCTCCACAGGAGAACTTGATCGAGCCAATGCACGCCCCAGTCGCCGAGTTGGCCGTTGCCGTAGTCGAGGAAGTTGCGCCAGCCGCCGGGATGCAGCTTCTGGTTGAAGGGCCGCTTCGGCGCGGGACCACACCACAGATCCCAGTCCATGCCCTCCGGCGGTTTGCTGTTCGCGGCGGGCCGCTCTTTGCCGCCGCCGCCGTGCGCGAAAATTCTGACCATGCCGACCTCGCCGACCGCGCCGCTCTTGAGAAACTTCATGCCGCTGACGTGATGCGGCCCGATGCGCCGGTGCAGTCCGACCTGCACCACGCGCCCGCCCTCTCGCGAAGCGCGCAGCATGGCGCGGCTCTCGTTGACCGTGTGCCCCGTGGGTTTCTCGACGAAGACGTGCGCGCCGGATTTCACCGCGGCGATGGTCTGAAGCGCGTGCCAATGATCCGGCGTGGCGATGAGGACGATCTCGGGCTTCTCCTTTTCCAGCAGTTCGCGGAAGTCGTTGTACGTTTTCGGCTTGTCGCCATTGAGATCGGTGACTTGCTCGGCGGCGACCTCGCGGACGTTTTCATGCACGTCGCACAGGCCGACGACCTTGGTGCGCCCGCTGGCGATGGCTTCCTTGAGAATGTTTTTCCCCCACCAACCGCAACCGATGAGCGCGGTGCGGTATTTCTTGGCCGGGTCGGCGGCGCGGATGAAGGGCGCGGTGGAAAGGAAGGTGCCGGCCAGCGCGGTCTGCTGGAGGAAGCGGCGGCGGTTCAACGAGTTTTTCATGGCGATGTTATGGACGGCGGAAGGCTCGGAAAAATTTCATCGCGCGTCACGGCGGGATTTTTGGAACACGCCGGGGCTACTGGCGGAACGAGATGCGCGCGATCATCTCCTTGCCGAAGCTGCTTTGCAGTTGCGTGAGAATTTCTTTCCGTCGGTAGCGCACGATTTCCGAGAGCCACACGCTGCTGTCCACGGTCACGAAGAGCGTTCCTTTGTGGACACTGGTGGGCTGCGCGTGCGCGGTGATCGTCGGGTCAATCAGGCTGTTCCACACCGTCACGATTTCCGCCTCGGCCTGGCGGCGGTCCATGCGGAGGGATTTGAACAACGTGCCGACCAGTTGCTCGGCGGATTTCTCGCGGCGCGCGACGGTTTTTTCGAAGGGCGTCGCGTCCACGCCGCGCCACGCGGCGAGCACGCGGTCGCGCTGGGAACGTCTTGGTGGTCCCAGCGCCGGGATGAATTTTCGGGGCGGAAACATGCTAAGGCGAAGCATGGGCCGCCACCGATTGTTCGTCCAGCACGAGGACGCCGTGCGGGGGCATGTCGAAGCTGCCGGTGAAATTGTGGCCGGAAAGAAAATCGTGCATGGGCTTGTAGAATTGCAGCCGCACCGGCGTGGGCTGGTGGTTGAGCAGGAAAAAAATTTTCCGCCCGTCCTTCTCCCTCATGCTCACCTCGATGGTGTCGGGAACTTTCAACAACGCGTGCAGGCCGCACAAATTTCGCAGCCACACCACGAGGTCGCAGTAGAACGCCTGCGAACTTTGCGTGCCGATGTACACCGCGCGCCCGTCTCCGAAGGAGTTCATCGTCATCGCCGCGCGACCCGCGTAAAAATCTTTCGCGTACGTCGCGAGGATCTGGCAGCCCTTCGGCTCGATGAGGTCGCACCACAATTTCCCCGGATGCAGATGCGTGGCCGGGAAGCCCGCCTTGAACGCGAGATGATTCTCCTCGCCCACCGGCAGTGGATCGAACTCCCGCACCTCCAGCCCAAACACGTCCGTGAGGTCGTGCGGGTAGCCCGTGTCCGGGGCCATGTGATGCTCGTCCACCAAGCCGGTGTTGAAGGTGCTGATCAGCGTGCCGCCATTCTGCACATAGAGTTTCAACACGTCCGCCTCGCCGCACGCGAGCAATCCGAGCGAAGGCGCAAAGACCATTTTGTATTTCGACAAATCCTCCGTGGGCCGCGCGAAATCCACGGCGATGTTCTTGTCGTGGAGCGCCGTGTAAAAGAGCTGGAGGTGCTCGCGATAGTTGAACGCTGCGTTCGGCTGGCGCGTGAACTTCGTGTGCCACGCATTCTCGTGGCTGAACAGGATGCACACGTCCGCCGGCACGCACGAACCTTGGAGCACCGGCGCGAGACGCTTCAGTTCGTGGCCGATTTGTTTGATCTCACGATAGCTGCGCGTCTCTGGAGAACCGTCATGGCCCAGCACGCCGCCGTAAAATTTTTCCGGCCCGATGCGCGGTTGTCGCCAGAGGAAATACAAAACGCCGCACGCGCCGCGCGACACCAGTTGATGCGTGAAGAGCCGCACCACGCCGGGGCGGACCAGCGAGTTCACCTTCTGCCAGTTCACCGCGCCCGCCTTCTGCTCGATGACCCAGAAGCCGCAATCGCCATTCGGCGTGCGGACGTTCTGCTTTTTCAGCGAGCGCGTCATGTCAATGTCGCAGGCCAGTTCAGCGGAGCGCGTGTTGATGGTGGCGTTGCTGTCCAGCGAGACGAAATCCAGAACTTCCGCCATGTCGAAGTGATCGAAGTTTCGCGTGAGCGCGCGCAGGTTCGTCGTCACGGGGAGGCCCGGCGTCAGTTCGCGCAACAATTCCGCCTGCATCCGCGCGTAGGCGATGACGGTGTCGCTGGAGAATCGGTACCAATCCATGACCAACGCGGGATTGTGATCATACGGCGCATACCGTGGCAGCGGCACGTCCTCGAACTTCGTCACGCGCTGGCCCCAGAACGTGAGGCCGAGCAGTTCGTTCAACCGCCCGACCGTTTCGTATTTTTGTTTCAGCCAGCCGTGCCAGTCCGCGCGCACTTCGGGATTGAAGGAAGTTTCGGTGTGATGCCCGCCCAGACCGTTGTCAATCTGCCAGGCGATGAGGGAGGGATGTTTTCCAAGTTCCGTCGCCAGCGCGGTGATGATCTTCTTCGAGTAGTCCCAATACACGCCGCTGTTCAGGCAATAGGCGCGGCGCGTGCCTTCGTGCCGGGCGTGGCCGCGCTCGTCGAGTGGGAGAATCTCGGGATGCTTGCGCGCCAGCCAGATGGGCGGCGCGGCGGTGGGCGTGCCGAGCACCACTTGAATGCCCGCGCCGTGAAATAGATCCATCGCCCGCCGCATCCACGTGAAGTCGAACTTGCCTTCCTCTGGTTCGTAGAGGCCCCACGCGAATTCGCCCATGCGCACCACATTCACGCCCGCGTCGAGCATGAGCTGCACGTCCACGGGCCAGCGCCCCTCGGGATCATCAGCGGTGCCGGCGTATGGGAAGACCCAATGCTCGGGATAATAATCAACGCCGAAATACATAACGCGCCTTTCGTTTTTGGGATTTGCTGTTGAAAGGATGCTGCTCCTCACGCCGCGAAATGCCAAACTGCAAATCCGGTAAAATTAAGTTCAATGCGTGGTGGGGCGAGACTCCGTCGAGCCAGCCAATTTGGTGGGGTGAGACTCCGTCGAACCCCATCTGCCCCGACTCCGAGTCGGGGCGCGAGCGCAGCGAGCATCTCCGCTGACCGCGATCTGCAAAGGAAAAGACGCTCACTCCGTTCGCCTCGCTCCGCTCCAAATGGGGTTCGACAGAGTCTCACCCCACCGCGTTACGACCGGCGGATGTCATGCACGCGCCCCTTGTGCGGCCAGTCCTCGATGCGCGTGACCAAGCCCTTGCGGATTGGATTCTCCTGCACGTAGAGCCACTTGTCGGAATAACTCTCTCCGTCGCGCAGGCGATGATGCCAGCCGCCCGATTGAAACTTCCAAGCGGCGTTCCCATGCTTCCGGCGAAACTCGCGCTTCCAGTAAGTGATCCAGGCTTGGATGGTGAACTTCAAATCACGCGGCGCGCAGAAGCAATGCAGGTGGTCATCTATTTGCATCCCGCCGCAACGCCCGGCAGTCTTCGAGCAACTTCGGCCAGTTGTGGTCGAGTTTACTGACAGGTGCGTTCGGCTGATAGACCCATCCCTCACAATTCCAATCTGTGAATTGCGCTCTGGTTATGCAGTTGTGAACCGTCTTCCCAATCACCCACACCTTGGAGGATTCACAATTTTGCATCAGAAATCGCCCGTAACCCTCCCACCACTGCTTGTGAAGTTTCTGCTGAATCGCAGGTGGCACGCGGACTTGGTTCCGCAGATAAATTGCGTGGACGGAAGCATCGAGCAACCAGATGCCCATTTTGTAAAGCTCCCGCAACGTATCAACCTTCCACCGCATCCGTTCATCGAATTCCGCCCCGTCCTCTCGCCTAGGCTGCGGACCACGAAAAGTAACCCGTCCAAAGATGTCCCAATACGAGGGTGTCCCAGGATTGCTGATGTGAGGATGCTGTTGAGAAAGCAATTCGCTTTCCCCATAGGCTAGACAGTAAACCAACCGTACGAAACGATCTGGAGGCAAGTTCGCATCGCGTCGGCGAAATGAACCTATCGTGGCTTCATCCGTTCGAAAATTCATGTCTCGCTTGGTTGTGAGGACGTGAGACTCCGCCAATAGAATCATCTGGGGCTGTTTGGGCCTCCAAAACCAGCGGTGTCTCTCGACTTCGATGGCGATTTCCTCGCTCTCAGGCGTGTAGCCAGCCTGTTGCAACGTCCGACAACCCTCAGCGTGAGTTCGCCTAAGAGCCTGTTTGAAAAAGAAAGACGCACAAATCCCTTGATTTGACGGGCTGTTTTGGCGGCTTTCATTCGCGGCAGCGCTGTTCAGGCGATGA
>JAYVQC010000005.1:0-12527 GCA_043757045.1 Akkermansia sp.
CCCCCCCCCCCGCCGCCGGGACCAGTTTCTTAACCTGCTGTTGCCCCGGCTCGTGCCGCTTCCAGCACCAGACCCACGCGCCGGGCCAGTTCCTGCGGACTGAACGGCTTGGTCAGGAAATCCGCCGCGCCCGCCTCCAGGCTGTTTAGCCTCGCCATCTCCCCCGCCGCCGCCGTGACGATGATCACCGGGATGGATTTCGTCGCGACTTGCGAGCGCAACACTTCGCACACCGACAGCCCGTCCAGTCCTTCCATCATCACATCCAGCACCACCAGCGCGGGTTGAAAGCGCCGGGCCTGGATGAGCGCCTCCAGTCCGTTGCTGGCCGTGATGGTGTCGTAACCGCGCGTGCGCAGGGTGAAGGCGATCAGTTCCACGGCATCGGGTTCGTCATCCACCACGAGAATTTTCAGTCGCATGATGGATGATTTCGCCCGCGCGCGTGAGGAATCCAAGACGGCTCCGTGAAGCCCGCGTGACATTTTTTCCACCCGGGGCCGCGCCGCGTCAGGCTGCGGTCAACGGGCGTGTTCCTGAATGTAGGGCGCGACCTTCTCGCGCAACTGCTCGGTGGTCATGTCGCCGCTGAAGATGTTCGTGCCGATCAGGAACTGCGGCATGTTGCCGTTCTTGTATTCCACCGCGCTGATTTCAAAAAGGCGCATCGAGGCGGCGAGGTGTTTTTCAATCAACGCATTCGTGGACGCCCGCGTCAGCGCCTCGGCTCCGATGAGTTGCACGGCTTTGTTCGTCGCGTCCACCAGCGAGGGCGGTGTGGCGGGCGTGAAGAACCAGTCGTCGTAAGCTTTGATCGCGTCCGGTTTTGCGAGCGCCACCGCCAGGCCCAGTCGCGCATACTGGCAGGCGTTCAATTGCCGGGGGTGCGTGCGTTTGATGAGCGTGTTGCACTGCGCGTCGAGCGGCATCGGCAGGCTGATGACGGCGAGACGGTTGCTGAAACTTTTTTGCACGGCTTCGACGCGCTCGTGCATCTCGCGGCAGTGGCTGCAAGTGTAGTCGAACAGACTGATCAATTGCTGCGGCGCGGCGGGCGAACCCCAGAGCGGCACTTCCATGAGATTCAGCTTCACGCGTCCGCCGAACACTTCGAGCACGCGGGCGGCGGGCGCGGAGGGTGTGGACGGCGCGGGCGTCGCAGTCTCGGGCATCACGGTCACGGAGTAAGTTTTTCCCGGCGCAAAAGTTTGCGCCACGCCCAGCGCGGCCACGGCCACGAGGGCGAGCGCGGAAAATTTGACCAGTCGGTCGCTCGCCACACCGGGGTCTTTCTCGCGCCGCTCGCGCGCCTCGCTGACCGGCACGCGCATGAGCAACAGCACCGCCGCGACGGCGCCACACGCGTGCGCCGTGAGGCACCACGGGCAGTAGCGTTGCAGCACGAAGACTTGCAGCGCCGTGAACCACAGCGCCGCGCCCAGCACCATTACCGCGCCGGGTGCGAGGATTTCCCATGCGCCGCGCCGTTGCTTCGGTGTGGATTTTCCGCCGCAGGAAAACGTGGTCAGCAGCAGCGCGAGATCCACGACCAGTGCCAGCGCGCTCACGGGCAGCCCGAGGATATAGGCCCAGCGCGATTGCAACACTGCGTCGCACGCCGAGCCTTGGCCGCAGCCCGCGACCTGTCCGTGGCTCAAAGAGACAGCGAGCAAGTAACCGGAGACGCCCGCCGCCGCGAGCAGGAGCACGCGGATGGTCTTCGCCGCGCCCCCGCGCAGAATTCCGTCCCGAGTTGTGGGTTTCATGGCGCGAACGCTAGCGGGGCAGGGTAGGGACGAGAATCGAAATCCTCCGCCGTGCGGGAGCGCGGGCTTTCCAGCCCGCAGCAACGTGCTGGGTCAAGAGGCATTCTTTCGAGACCAGCGCGCGCGGCCATCGAACATTGCTGCGGGCTGGAAAGCCCGCGCGCCGGGCAAATTCCCCGCTCGCCTCGCCCGTGTTGATTTGTTTCGCTCCCGCGCGCATGGAAAAAGTTCTCGCGTACCTCAAGAATCACGAAGCGGAATTCGTCGCGCAGCTCGCCGACTACGTCCGCTTCCCCAGCGTCTCGGCACAAAAGGAAAAGCACGGCGCGGACATGCAGGCGTGCGCGGACTGGCTGCTCGCCCAATACCGCTCGCTCGGTCTCGAAGCGAAACTGCACGCCACGGCTGGCAATCCCATTCTCCTCGCGCACACGCCGCGTCGCCCGGGCCGCAAGCATTTCGTGGTCTATGGCCATTACGACGTGCAGCCGCCAGAGCCGTTCGACTTGTGGAAGACGCCGCCCTTCGAGCCGCGCATCGAGGGCCGCTCGATGTTCGGGCGCGGCGCGAGCGACAACAAAGGCCAGAACCTCGCGCATCTCAAAGCGGTTGAGGCTTATCTCAAGACCGGCACGGAATTGCCGGTGGACCTCACCTTCCTCATCGAGGGCGAGGAAGAGGTCGGCAGCAAAAATCTCGCGACGTTTCTGGCCGCGCATCGCCACGAGTTGAAGTGCGACGCCTTCGTCATCTCGGACACGGGAATGCCGGACAAGAAAACCCCGGCGCTCACCTACGCGCTGCGCGGCATTACCGCGTTGGAGATCAAACTCACCGGACCCAACCGCGATTTGCACTCGGGCATCTTCGGCGGCTCGGTGGAAAATCCCGCGATGGCGCTGGCCCGGCTGCTTGCGAAAGTTCACGACAAAAACGGGCGCGTGGCCGTGCCCGGTTTTTACGACGACGTGGAGCCGCTCACGAAATACGAGCGCGCGCAGTTCAAACGCCTGCCCTACAACGAGGCGCAATACCGCAAGCTCGTGGGCGTGCCCGCGCTGTTCGGCGAAAAAGGTTTCTCGCATCACGAGCAGCGTTCCGCGCGGCCTACTTTCGAGATCAATGGATTGACCAGCGGCTATCAGGGCGAGGGCAGCAAGACCATCGTGCCGTCATGGGCCAGCGCGAAGATCACCATGCGCCTCGTGCCGGGGCAGCATCCGCCCACGATCCAAAAACTGGTGCAGGCGTTTCTAAAAAGGCATTGCCCGCCCACGGTGAAGATCGAGTTGAAAGGCGGTCACGGCGGCGTGCCGTATCTGATGTCGCCGACGAGTCCGTTGGCGCAGGCGTCGTTGCGCGCATTGAAGCTCGGCTTCGGCGCGGAACCCATCGCGATGCGCGAGGGTGGCTCGATTCCCATCGTCAGTGACTTCAAGCGCATCCTCGGCGCGGACACGCTGCTGCTCGGCCTCGCACTGCCGGATGACAACGCGCATTCGCCGAATGAGAAGTTCGACCTCGATTGCTTCGCCAACGGCATGAAGATGACCGCGCATCTCTGGCAGGAACTGGCGTAGCCTGTGCCCCCGGCGTCCCGCCGGGTCGGCGTGTGCAACGACGAGGTGGTGCTCTCTGATTGTGAACGCCTCCACCCGGCGAGACGCCGGGGGCACGTTGCCGGACGACAACGCGCATTCGCCGAACGAGAAGTTCGACCTCGATTGCTTCGCCAACGGCATGAAGATGGCCGCGCATCTCTGGCAGGAACTGGCGTGTAGCGGCGGCTCGCAAATGCGTTGAACCAGCGGCCCGGCGCGGCGTAGCTTCCGCGCCATGCAAATTCCGCAGAAGTTCGTTGCGCCGCCGCGTTTGTTGATGGGACCCGGCCCGAGCGATGTCGCACCGTCCGTCCTCACCGCTATGGCGCAGCCGCTCGTGGGCCATCTCGATCCCGTGTTCGTGAAAATGATGGACGAGATCAAGGCCATGCTGCGCGTGGTCTTTGCGACGAAGAACGAGATGACGTTCCCGGTCAGCGGCACGGGCAGCGCGGGCATGGAATTCTGCTGCGTGAATCTGCTCGAGCCGGGCGACGAGGTGCTCATCGGCGTCAATGGCGTCTTCGGCACGCGCATGTGCGATGTCGCGGAACGCTGCGGCGCGAAGGTCACGAAAGTGGAGGCCGAGTGGGGTCGCATCATCGAACCCGCGAAAGTGAAAGACGCGCTCGCCAAGGTCCCGAAGCCGAAGTTCGTCGCCATCGTTCATGCTGAAACATCCACCGGCGCGCTCACGCCCGTCGAAGAAATTTCCAAGCTCGCGCACGACGCGGGCGCGTTGTTCCTCCTGGATACCGTCACGTCGCTGGGCGGTTGTCCGGTGAAACTCGACGAGTGGGGCGTGGATGCCGTTTACAGCGGCACGCAGAAATGCCTGAGTTGCCCGCCGGGACTTTCGCCCGTGTCGCTCAGTCCCCGCGCGATGGAAGTCGCGACCAAGCAACGCACGAAGAAAGTGCAGAGCTGGTATCTCGACGTGAATCTGCTCTCGTCCTATTGGGGGCAGGAGCGCGTGTATCATCACACCGCGCCCATCTCCATGAACTACGCGCTGCACGAAGCATTGCGCCTCGCGCTCGTGGAAGGTTTGGAAAATCGTTTCAACCGTCACCGCGACAATCATCTCGCGCTGAAGGCGGGCTTGCAGGAACTCGGCCTCAGCATCGCGTCGCAGGAAGGACATCAGCTCTGGCAACTCAACGCCGTCGGCGTCCCCCCCGGACTCGACGAAGCCGCGCTCCGCAAACGCCTGCTCACCGAGCACAACATCGAAGTCGGCGCGGGACTCGGGCCGCTCAAGGGCAAAATCATCCGCATCGGATTGATGGGCGAGACCTCGAAGCGCGAGAACGTGGAGCGGTTCCTGGCGGCGTATCGGGAGATTGCGAAGGGGTAGGGCGGGGTCGAGTGTCTGCACTCGGCGCGGCGAAGGCGGGAGAAAAAGCGGCGCTAAAGCGACCGCACTCCAAACGCTCCGCGAGTGAGGAGGCGTGTGATGCTGCGCGCCAGCGTTTGGAGTGCGGTCGCTTCAGCGCCGCTGTCGAGGGCGTCAATTTCAGGATGCGCCCGCCTTGTTCGTGTCCCGCAAAACTTCCTCGACACCTTACTCCGTGCGCGGAAACGTCGGCGCGTGAACTCCCGTATCTTCTCCATCGCGCTGGCTTTGGTCTTTGCCGCGCTTGCCCATGCCGCCGTCTCCGCGCGTCCTAACATCCTCTTCATCATGACGGACGATCACGCGGCGCATGCCATCAGCGCCTACGGCAGCGTGGTGAACCAGACGCCGCACCTCGACCGCATCGCGAAGGAAGGGATGCGCTTCGACCGCTGCTTCGTGGTGAATTCCATTTGCACGCCGAGCCGCGCGACAATTCTCACCGGCAAATACAGTCACAAAAACGGCACGCCGGTCTTCAATCGCTTCGATGGTTCGCAGCCGACCGTGGCGAAGTATCTCCAAGCCGCCGGTTATCACACCGGCATGATCGGCAAGTGGCATCTCGGCAGCGACCCCACGGGCTTCGACCAGTGGGCCGTGCTGCCGGGGCAGGGGCTGTATCACGATCCTGCCTTCCTCACGCCCGAGGGCCGCGTCGTCGCGCGCGGCTACGTCAGCGACCTCATCACCGACCTCTCGATTGATTTTCTGAAGAAACGCCCGAAGGACAAACCGTTCTTCCTAATGACTCATCACAAAGCGCCGCATCGCCCGTGGGAACCGGATGAGAAGCACCAGGCGATGTTCGCGAACAAGTTCATCCCCGAGCCAGCCACGTTGCGCGACGACTACCGCACGCGCACGGATGCGTTGCGCGAGAATGAGCAGCGCGTGTTTGATGATTTGACGCGGCGTGATTTGAAGCTGGAGCCGCCCACCGAATTGAAAGGCACGAACCGCAACCAATGGCTGAACCACAAGCCCATCGAGGTGGAACTCGTCGTGGACGGAAAGACGAACGTGCTGCGGGGCGACGAGTTGAACCGCTGGAAGTATCAACGCTACATGCAGGACTACCTCGCTTGCGTGCAGTCCGTGGATGACAACGTGGGCCGCCTGCTCGCCTGGCTGGACGCGAACGGCCTGCGCGAAAACACGCTGGTCATTTACACGAGTGACCAGGGCTTCTTCCTCGGCGAGCACGGGATGTACGACAAACGATTCATGTACGAAGAGTCGTTGAAGATGCCGTTCCTCGTGCGCTGGCCCGCGCACATCAAGCCTGGCTCGGTGCAGAGCGAGATGATCATCAACACCGACTTCGCGCCAACTTTCATGGAACTGGCTGGATTGAAAGTTCCCGCCGACATGCAGGGCCGCAGCATTTTACCGTTGCTCAAAGGCAAGCATCCGTGGGGCTGGCGCGAGAGCATGTATTATCGCTATTACCACGACCCCGGCGACCACAATACCGCCGCGCATTACGGCGTCCGCACGCTGACGCACAAGCTCATCCATTACTGGAAAAAAGATCAGTGGGAACTCTACGACCTCCGGCGCGACCCGCGTGAAATGCGGAACATCTACGAAGATCCGGCGCAGAAAAGAGTGATCGCCAAACTTAAGAAGGAACTCGCACGATTGAAGACGGAGTTGCAGGACAACGACGAGTTCGCGCTGACGCAGCCGACGAATGGAGTTGATCCGGTATCGGTTCCGAAGGCCGGCCAGTAATTGCTTCGCGGTGTCCGTTCGGCGCCACGCCATGAGTCGGCCCTGCGCCGGGTGCGATTGAAAGTGGCGGGCAACCCATGCCGGGGCGCGGCGTTGACGCCGCTTCAGCGTCCGCAAGCTCGGGCGTGTCAGCCTGGCCAAAAACCTCTGGCCATCGGGCGTTGAAGCGGCGTAAACGCCGCGCTCCTGCCCGCCACTTCCAATCGCACCCCCTGCGCCCGACATCTTGCCATTCCCCGGCCCCTTTGTTATCAGCCGCCCCATGACTGACGCGCCGCGCGCGACAATTTCGTTCCATGCCTGACCACGCCACCACCTCCAACCGGGTGCGCGTGGACGGGAAGTTTTTCCGTCTGGGCGAGACCAAGTTTTATCCCAAGGGCGTGACCTACGGTCCGTTCGCGCCCGACGCGAAGGGCGAACGCTACGCCTCGCGCGCACAGACGCTGAAAGATTTCGCGCAGATCAAGGAACTCGGCGCGAACACCCTGCGCGTCTATCACGTTCCGCCCGGCTGGTTCCTCGATCTCGCGCAGGAGCACGGGCTGAAACTTCTTGTGGACGTGCCGTGGTGCAAGGAGCGGCTCTTTCTCGAATCGGAAAAACAAAAGGCCGCCGCGCGCGCCGCCGTGCGCGAGGCCGTGGGTTTGTGCGCGCGGCATCCGGCGGTCTTCGCCTTCAGCGTGGTGAACGAAATTGCCAGCGACCTGGTGCGCTGGCACGGTGCGCGCGCCGTGGCGCGCTTCATCGAAGAGTTGGTCGCGGAAGCCAAGGGTGTTGACCCCGACTGCCTCTGCACGTTTGGCAATTTTCCGCCCACGGAATTCCTGCGCCCGCAGAGCATAGATTTCCACTGCTTCAACGTCTATTTGCACCAGCGCCCGGCCTACGAGAACTACCTCTCGCGCCTGCAAATGATCGCGGACACCAAGCCGCTGGTCATCGGCGAGACCGGTCTCGACTCGCAGCGCGAGGGCGAGGAGCACAAGTGCGAGGTGCTGGCGTGGCAGATCGAGAGCGGCTTCCGCCACGGGTTGGCGGGGCTGTTCGTCTTCAGCTACACCGACGACTGGTTTCGGAACGGCATCCAGATCGAGGACTGGACGCTCGGCCTCACCACGCGGGAGCGCGCGCCGAAGCCCTCGTTCTTCGCGGTGCAAAAAGCGTTTCAGACCGCGCCGTATTTTCCGCTGCCGTCCGTGCCGCGCGTCTCGGTGGTGGTCGCCAGTTACAACGGCGCGCGCACGTTGAAGGCCTGCCTCGCCTCGCTCGACCGGCTGAATTATCCCGACTACGAGGTCATCCTCGTGGACGACGGATCGAGGGACGACACGCGCCACATCGCCGCCGAACATCCGCGCGCGCGCTACATTTTTCAGGAGAACAAGGGACTCTCCGTCGCGCGCAACACCGGCATCAACGCCGCGACCGGCGACATCGTGGCTTTCACCGACTCCGACTGCCGCGCGGACGAGGACTGGCTGCACTACTTGATCGGCGATTTGTTGAACGGCGATTTCGCGGGCATCGGCGGACATAATTTTCTGCCGCCGGAAGATTCGTGGATTGCCGCCGCCGTCATGGTTTCACCCGGTGGACCCGCGCATGTGATGTTGAACGACCGCGAGGCCGAGCACATTCCCGGCTGCAACATGGCGTTCTACAAATGGGCGCTCGACAGCATTGCCGGCTTTGATCCGATCTACCGCAAGGCCGGTGACGACGTGGATGTCTGCTGGCGTTTGCAACAGGCCCGGCATCGCATCGGCTTCAGTCCGGCGGGCTTCGTGTGGCACTATCGGCGCTCGACGGTGCGCGCGTATTTGAAACAGCAGGCCGGCTACGGCGAGGCCGAGGCGCTGCTCATCACCAAGCACCCGGAGTATTTCAACACCGCCGGCGCGAGCGTCTGGCGCGGGCGCATCTACAGCCCGTCCAGCATGGGCGTGGTGCTGCGGCCTGCGGTGATTTACCACGGCCCCTTCGCGGGCGGATTCTTTCAAACGCTCTACGCGCCACCGCCCGCCTTCGCTCTGATGCTCGCGACTTCGCTCGAATATCATGTGCTCATCACTGCGCCGCTGCTCGTGCTCTCGGTGCCGTTTCATTTTCTCTGGCCGCTCGGCGTGGTGAGTTTTTGCGTGTCGCACGCGCTGTGCATTGCCGCCGCGTCGCAAGCGCCGCTCGACAAGACCAAGCAGCGTTTCTGGTCGCGTCCGCTCGTGGCGTTGCTCTGCTTTCTCCAGCCTATCGCGCGCGGCTGGGCGCGCTACGAAGGGCGGCTGCGCATCAACACCACGCCCGCGTTTGCCTTCCGCCGCATCTCCGCCGTCACGAACGTGGATCGCGGCGAACCGCTGGATGAAGTCCAGTATTGGTGCCATACCGGGATGGAGCGATTGACCTTCATCCATTTGATCGTGATGAAGCTCGAAGAGGAAAAGTGGCAGCACAAACCCGACGCGGGCTGGACGGAATACGACGTGGAAATTTACGGGGGCCGCTGGAGCCAGTTGCACATCACCACCGTCACCGAATACGTCGAGCAGGGGCACCAGCTCTTTCACTGCCGCCTGGCGGCGGGCTGGACGCTGCTCGCGAAAGTTCTGTTCTGGAGCGCGGGCGGACTGGAATTGCTGCTCATCGGCCTCGTCGCCGAAGGCGTGCCTTGGCTGTGGATGCTGCTGCTCACGCTGCCTTTGCTCGGGCTCTATTTTGAAAACGAGAAGCGCATCCTGCAGCGCCTCATCGTTGCGTTCCTCGATGAACTGGCGGTGAAGCACGAGCTGACCCGCGTGCCGTTTTCCAAGACGCGGGCCGTCTCGCCGCCCCCGCCGCCGGAGACAAAATCCTAGCGGCGGTGGGGTGACTTCCAAGGAGCGCGGCGTTCACGCCGCTTCAAGGCAATCTGTGCTGGCGAGTGGATTTGTTCTTCCACTCCGGCAAGCACGACGTTGAAGCGGGCTAAAGCCCGCGCCCCGTCACGGCATGCACGAGTCTCAGTGCATCAACCCCACCCAGGACTACTTCGATCCACGCGACATCCCGAAGAGACCGACGGCGGTGGCGACGATGCCGCCGATGAGCATCCAGATGGCCTTGTCGGTTGGCGATCCGGTGAAGAACCGGGAGACATCGGAACCGAATGATTTCGTGGCGTTCACTCCCAGCACGATGAGCACGATGCCCCCGGCAATTAGGGCGATGGAGATGGCTTTGTTCATAACGGTTTCCGTCCGGAGATGATGCGCACCAGGATCACGATGATCGCGATGACGAGGAGAACGTGGATGAGTCCGCCCATGGTCGTCCCGGTGACGAGACCGAGGAGCCAGAGGATGATGAGTACGACGCAGATGGTCCAAAGCATACGATTACCTTTCTATTTTGAGTTTGTTTTGAGTTTACCGCCCGACCGATCGGTTACTAGCACCGGCCAGGCGCGAGGGCAAATCAGTTCGCCGACTCTTTGACGGTGATGTTGTTCTGCACCTCTTTGATGCCTTGGACCCTCTTGGCGAGATCGCCCGCGCGGTTCTTCTGGTCGCGCGAATTGACGAAGCCGCTCAACTGCACCACGCCCTTGAACGTCTGCACGTTTACGTCGGAGTACTTGTATTGCGTGTCGGCGGAGAGCGCGCTGCGGACGCGCGAGGAAGCGGCACTGTCGTCAATGCGTTCGCCGGTGCTCTGCTTGTAGCGGTTGCCCGCGCAGCCCGTGATGCCGCCGGCCACGGCCAAGGCGACGACGGCGAGAATCAGGGCGGACAGTTTGATGGAGTTTTGTTTCATGGTTTTGCTTTCGTTTGCTTTTCTAATTTATTTGGCAGTCCGTTTTCTCCGAGACGTTCTGGGGCACGGCTTCCGTCTGGGAGATGACGGCCCTGAGACTAGGCACTCTTCCGCTCGGGGCTATGGGGTGAAACCCTGCCCGACGGCGCAAATCTCATGCAGCGTCAACTCGTTCCATCGGCCCTCCAGGCCGCAGTCCGCCCGGTAGGTCATCACCCCATAGTCAGCCCCCGGCGTTCGTTGAACAATTCGTTGGCCCGGTGGGTTTCGCCGCCGGGGCCGTTCTGGACGGTGAATTCATGAAACAAAAAATGGTCGCCCCAGCGTTGCGCGCGGACAAAACCGCCTTGGAGCGCAGCGCGCAACTCACGGCAGACCATCGCCATTTGCCGCCCGACCTCGCGCGGAGCAAGACGGCGGAAGCGGTGCTCAAAAAAAGCGGGCGCGACCGCGCGAAGCTGCTCCGAGAGTCACACCAACTTCAGAATCATCTGCGCCAGCTCACCCACCGGCGGCTCTCGGCGCAGGAAGTGGAACGCAAAAAACTCAGCTACGAACGGCAGGATGAAATCGCGCAGACCTTGCTGGGCATCCAGGTCCGGCTGTTGTCGTTGAAAAAAACGGCCGGGGGCAGCCTGGCCAACCTGAGGAAAGACATCGCCCGCACGCCACGCGTGGTGAAAGATTCTGTTCAATCGATCACCCGCCTCGCCCATGCGCTCAACATCCACCAGCCGGCGTAAAGCGCCCGCACCGGGGCACGGGCGTCCCGCCCGTCGGAGTGTCGGCCCACGTGCCAGCGGGCGGGACGCCCGCGCTCCGGCAAATGCCCGTGACACCGCGCTATTCACCGCGCGCCAAAGCTGCCACGATTCAGCGCAAGAAATAAGCGCATGAAAAAGAAACCCTCACCCGCCCGTCAATCCACCAAGCCCGCCAAGGCCGCGTCCTCAAAACCACCCGCGTCGGCGTCGGGCTTTTCCTTCCCCATTGTCGGCATCGGTGCGTCCGCCGGCGGACTCGAAGCCTTGGAACAATTTCTCGGTCATGTCCCGGCGGGCAGCGGCCTGGCGTTCGTCATCGGTCAACACCTGGACCCGACCCGCAAAGGGATCATGGCCGAACTGCTCCAGCGCGCCACCAAGATGAAAGTGTTCCAGGTCAAGGATCGCACCCGCGTCCGGCCGGACTGCGTCTATGTGATCCCGCCGAACAAGGATCTGTCCCTCTTGCACGGCGTGCTGCATCTGCTGCCGCCGACCACGGCGCGCGGACTGCGCCTGCCCGTGGATTACTTCTTTCGTTCCCTCGCGCAGGATCAGCAGGAACACAGCATCGGCGTGATCCTTTCGGGCATGGGTTCCGACGGCACGCTCGGGTTGCGCGCCATCAAGGAAAAGGCGGGCGTCGTTCTGGTGCAGACGCCGCTGACCGCGAAATTCGACGGCATGCCCCGCAGTGCGATTGATGCGGGGCTGGCCGACAGCGTGGCCCCGGCCGATGAGTTGCCGGCAAAAATCCTCGCCTATCTGCAACGCACTCCGCTCCTCGCCAAGTCCGAGGTGAACCTGGAAGACAAGACGCAGAGCGCGATGGAGAAAGCGGTCCTCCTGCTCCGCGCCCGCACGGGCCATGACTTTACGCTCTACAAGAAGAACACCCTCTACCGCCGGATCGAGCGCCGGGTGAGGGCGGACGTTCCACCAACTATTTTCGCGCACGAGATCAACCCTCCGGGTTGGTTCCATTGAACACCGCGACGAACTTAAAAAATTTAGCCCATGAAAAAGACGACTCGCAAATCCACCGCTTCGCCGACGCAATTACCCAAATGCCCGACGGGCATCCAGGGTCTCGACGAAATCACCGGCGGCGGGCTGCCGCGCGGGCGACCCACGCTGGTGTGCGGCGGCGCGGGTTGCGGCAAGACGCTGCTCGCGGCGGAATTTCTGGTGCGCGGCGCGGTGCATTTCGGCGAGCCGGGCGTGTTCATGTCCTTCGAAGAGACGGAACCGGAGTTGAAAGCCAATGTCGCGTCGCTGGGCTTTGATCTCGGCGGACTGGTCCGGCGTAAAAAAATTCTCGTGGACCACGTCCACATTGACCGGAGTGAATTTCAGGAGACCGGCGAGTATGACCTCGAAGGATTGTTCGTCCGCCTCAATCACGCGATTGATTCCATCGGGGCCAAGCGTGTGGTGCTGGACACGCTCGAAGCCCTGTTCGCCAGCCTGC
>JAYVQC010000006.1:0-40318 GCA_043757045.1 Akkermansia sp.
AACGGCGGCGGAACTGCCACGAAAGCCGGCTGGCCGGAAGATTACTTTGAAGCTACGGCCGGCGCTTTTGCCCAAGAGCCGTTGGAACGTCCGCCCCAGTTGCCCTTGGAACGGCGCGAGGCGTGGTGATGACTCACTTGCTGGATACGAACGCGTGGATCGTCTATCTCAAATTACCGCAAACGCGGATTCGCGAACGCCTGGAGAAACTTCAACCAAGCGATGTAGCCCTCTGTTCTGTCATCAAGGCGGAGCTGTGGCATGGGGCCGAAAAGTATGGCAACCGTCTGCACCGGCTGGAACTTCTGCGACGGACTTTCGCTCCCTACGTCTCGCTGCCCTTCGACGACGCGGCGGCTGCGGAGTATGGCCGGCTCCGCCATCAGTTGGAAATCACCGGACAACTGCTCGGCCCGAACGATCTGATGATCGCCGCCATCGCGTTGACGAACCGCTTGACGCTCGTCACCCACAACACGTCCGAGTTCGGGCGCGTGACGGAGTTGAACGTGGAGGATTGGCAATAATGAGGGCATCGACTCGAACAAGGTGCTCTACGCCCCACCCACGGGTGGAGTCGCTGAATTTGGTTCGTTGGCAGCGCAGTACTCACCACCCTGAAACATGAACCTTGCCAAGTATTGCCTCAGAGCTGTTGCCCTTGCGTTCTCAATAAGTTTGTTTGGCTGCGGCGATAAGGAGGATAGCAATGCGTTGAAAGCCGCACAGAAACAGGCAACTGCAAACTCGCAGAAAAGTTTGTTAAAATCGAATGCCGTTAAGCTTGCTGAAGTTGTCGAAAACTACGGAGCCTGTCTTGAAGGAATCGGCAACAATGCAGACAAATCCTTGTTGGGGTTGAATCAAATTCTGGAAACTCCGGATTTTCGTAAGCTGAAGGAGAATGCACCAAGGCAAGCTGATGACATTCTAGGCAGAGCGGCCTCCCGACATTACGATAATTTCCAAAAGCTTATCCGCAACCTCCTGGAAGTTTTGGACGACAAGGGCACAGATCAAAAACTTGCGACCGTCAGGGCGTCCGTGATGGAAATGCCTGATGGCAAAGACAAGGACACCTTCACCAAGGGGATCGAGTCTTGCGAGAAAGCTCAAGAATGGCTCACCAAATATCGGCAACGGAGACGATCCGAAGTTACTGACCAAATTCAGCAAATGAAAGAATGCGCTGAGAAGTTGCGCCCAACAATTTTGGAGTTGGAGGCAGTTCAGGATGCCTTGGAGCAGTGGATAAAATGATAAACCGGGAATAATTATGATTCGCCATCTTCTCATTCTTATCTTGTCGTTCGCAGGAACTTTCTCCCTCCACGCCGCCATGCCCCGTCTCAGTTCCACCACGCCGCCTGGCGGGCAGCGCGGACAGGAAACGACCGTGACGCTTTACGGCGCGCGGTTTGATTCCTCGGCGGAAATTGTCTTCTCCGATCCCGGCCTCAAGGTCGCGAAGATGGAGGCGGTGAAAACCAATTCCCTCAAGGCGACCATCCTCATCAGCAAGGACTGCGAACTGGGCGAGCATCAGTTGCGCGTGCGGACGGCGGGCGGCGTTTCCGAACTCCGCACCTTCTGGGTCGGCGCGTATCCAAACGTCAGCGAAATCGAGCCGAACAACGAGCGCGTGAAATCGCATCAACTCACGCTCGGCACGACCATCAACGGCACGGCGGGCGGCGATGACGTGGACTTGTTCCGCGTCGAAGCCAAGCAAGGCCAGCGCATCTCCGCCGAGGTTGAAGCCATCCGCCTCGGTCGCGCGATGCTCGATGCGTATCTCGCCATCCGCAACAGCGACGGCAAAATCCTCGCCTCCGCCGACGACACCACGCTCTTGATGCAAGACGCCTTCGTGTCCGTCCTCGCGCCGAAGACGGGTGCGTATTACATCGAAATGCGCGACGGGACTTACAGCGGCACGGAGTCGGCCTATCGTCTGCACATCGGAAGTTTTCCCCGGCCTGAGACGATTTTTCCGCTCGGCGGACCGGCGGGTGAGAAAGTCTCATTCAAATTCCTCGGCGGCGCGGGCGGAGATTTCGCGAAGGAAATCAAACTGCCGGCCAAGCCTGACGAACGCTTCGGCGCGTTTGCCTCCCAGGGTGAAGACATCGCGCCGTCGCCGAACTGGATTCGCGTGAGTGCTTTTGGCAACGAGTTGGAATCCGAACCGAACGACACGAAGGAAAGCGCGACGCCTTACTACGGCAAGCTGCCCATCGCGCTGAACGGCATCATCACCAAAAAAGAAGATGTGGACTGGTTCAAGTTCACCGCGAAGAAAGGCCAGGCACTCGACATCACCGTCTTTGCCCGTCGCCTGCGTTCGCCACTGGATTCAGCGCTGGAAATTTACGACGCGAAAGGCGCGCGTATTGATGGCAACGACGATGCCGGCAGCCCGGACAGCGCGGTGAAGTTTAATCCGCCCGCCGACGGCGAGTATCTGCTGCGAGTGCGCGACCAATACAAAAACGGCGGCGAGGAGTTTGCCTACCGCGTCGAGATCACGCCGCAACAGCCGAGCGTGGTGATGAGCATCCCGCAGGTCGCGCGCAATGATTCGCAGTCGCGCCAGTTCATCATGGTGCCGCGCGGCGGGCGCTTCGCCACGATGATGTCGGCCAAGCGCGTGAACTTTGCCGGAGATTTGAATTATGCGGTGACGGATTTACCAGCGGGCGTGAAGCTCATCGCCGACACGCTGCCGGGAAAACAGGAGTTGGAACCCGTCGTGTTCGAGGCGGCGGCCGACGCGCCCATCACCGGCAAGTTTGTCGAACTGGTCGCGCAACCGAAGGACGCCGCGAAGCCGGTGAATTCGCAGTTTCGTCATGACGTGGAATTCGTCGCCGGCCCGAACAACACCTATTACTACACGACGCGTGAGGATCAGCTTTACGTCGCGGTGACGGAGGCCGCGCCTTTCTCGCTCCGCATCGAGGAGCCGAAGGCCCCGCTGGTTTCGTTTGGCGCACTGGATTTGAAAATCGTCGCGGAGCGCCGCGCGGGATTCGATGGAGCCATCAACGTGAAGATGATGTGGAATCCGCCGGGCGTCGGTTCGTTGCCCGACATCACGATTGGCAAAGGATCGAACTCCGCTATTTATCAGCTCAACGCCAAGGCCGAAGTTGAAGCCCGCAAATGGAAGATTGCCGTGCTCGGATCGAGCGGTTCTTTCGAGCGCAACGGTGGTGGCGGGGACCGCGCGGGCGGCTCGGTGTTCGTCTCTTCACAGCTCGCCACGCTGGAGACGGCAGAGCCGTTCGTCGTCGGCAGCGTGGCGCCGTTGATTGTCTCGCCGGGCCAGGAGGCGAAGCTGGTTTGCAAACTTGATCAGAAGAAAGCCTTTGAAGGCAAGGCGCGCGTCCACGTTCTCGGATTGCCGGAACAGATCACCGCGTCGGAGGCCTTCATCACCAGCGCGGACAAGGAAGTGACTATCAAGCTGACCGTGGATGCCAAGATCGCGCCGGGTTCCTATCGCAACTTCTTGTGCAGCGCGGATGTGATGCACAGCGGCCAGGTCATTCCCCACAACCTCGCGGCGGGCGCGGTCATCCGCGTGGTGCCGCCGAAGAAACAGGTGGCGAGCGCCAAATAACATGAAGTTCGATTGCCCTCATTGCAGCCAGCGCCTGTCGGCCGAGCCGTCGGCGGTCGGCCAGCAGATCGCATGTCCGGTGTGCGCGAATACGCTGACGATTCCCGCGCCGGAGCAGCGGACAGCCTTGTCCGCTGAACTTTCCACTCCGGGAGAAACTGCGGACATGGCTGTCCGCGACTCCGATGCAGCGTGCCGCCAGCGTCCCGCTGGCGAAACTCCCACCGACCAGCGAGACGCTGGCGGCACGTTGCCGAAACGTCGCGCGCCCGTGCTGGCGTTCGCAGCGGTGTTCGTGATTCTTGCGCTGGCGGCAGGCGCGTTCTTTTTCTTGCGTGGCAAAGGCGGCGGCGGATTGAACGTCCTCGCTGCGCTTACCGGGCCGCCGCCCAGCGAGATTCACGTCTTCCCCACGAACATCAATCTCACGACCAAGCACGACCGCCAGTCCGTGGTCGTGCAGGCGATGTATGCCGACGGCCTGACGCGCGATGTCACAGCGGACGCCCGCTTCGCGCTGGCGAACAAGACGCTGGCGAAGATTGAGAAGGGTCTCGTCACGCCGCTGGCCGACGGCAAGACGGAGTTGCAGATCAACTACGGCGGCAAGGAAATCAAACTGCCGGTGTCGGTCGAGCAGGCGAAAGTGGAGCGCGCCATCAGTTTCAATCTCGATGTCATGCCGGTATTTATGAAGGCGGGCTGCAACGCGGGAAGTTGTCACGGCTCGGCGCGCGGCAAGGACGGCTTTAACCTCTCGTTGTTCGGCTACGATCCGGACGGAGATTATTTCCGCATCACCCGGCAGACGGTGGGACGGCGCATCAACCTCGCAATCCCCGAAGAGAGTTTGCTCATCGAGAAGGCGCTCGGTACGGTGCCGCACGGTGGTGGCGAACGTTTCAAGAAAGACAGTGAGTTGAACAAAACGCTGTTGCGCTGGCTGGAAGCCGGCGTGCCAAAAGATCCAACCAATCTCCCCAAAGTCGTGAGCGTGGAGATGATGCCGAAGCAGGCCGTGCTCGACGGCAGCAACGCCACGCAACGTGTGATGGTGCGCGCGACTTATTCCGACGGCACGGATCGCGACGTGACCACGCTGGCGGCGTTCTTTAGCAATAATGATCCGGTGGCGAAAGTTTCCGAGGACGGCGTGGTTCAGGCCGGACAACGCGGCGAGGCCTTCGTGACCGCGCGGTTCGAGACACACACCGTGGGCGCGCAAATGCTGGTCGTGCCGAAGGGCTACAAGTTTAACTGGCCGGAAGTGGCGGAGAACAATTACGTGGACGGACTCGTGAACGCGAAGTTGAAGAAGTTGCGCATCACGCCGAGCGAGGTGTGCGACGACGCGACCTTCATCCGCCGCGCTTTTATTGACATCACCGGCACCGTGCCGAAGACGGACGAGGTGCGCGATTTCGTGGACAACATGAGCGCGGGCAAGCGCGGCGATCTGATCGACAAGCTGCTCGACCGGAAAGAATTTGCGGACATCTGGGTGATGAAGTTTGCCGAACTGCTCCAGATTCGCTCCAACCAGAACGAGTTTCAGTACAAGCCCGCCCTGCTCTACTACAACTGGCTCCAGGAACAGTTCAGCCAGAACCGGCCGATTGATGAAATCGTGAAGGGCATCCTTACGGCGGAGGGCAGTAACTTCAAAAATCCGGCGGCAAGTTATTTCCAGATTGAACGCGACACGTTGAAGACGTCCGAGAACGTGGCGCAAGTGTTCATGGGCATGCGCGTGCAGTGCGCGCAGTGCCACAACCATCCGTTCGACCGCTGGACGATGAACGACTACTACAGTTTCGCCGCCTTCTTCCCGCAGGTGACGCGCAAGCAGGGCGATGATCCGCGCGAGACGGTCATTTACGCGAAGTCCGACGGCGAGGTGCAGCATCCGGTGACGAAGAAGGCGATGACGCCGAAGTTCCTCGGCGGCGAGCGCCCGGAAATCGCCAAGGGCGAAGACCGCCGCGAAGTGCTGGCGAACTGGCTGGCTTCCACGAACAATCCGTTCTTCGCCAAGAACATGGCGAACATCGTGTGGGCGCACTTCATGGGCAAAGGCATCATTGATCCCGTGGACGACGTGCGCATCAGCAACCCGGCCATCAATCCTGAACTGCTCGAGGCGCTGGGCGGGAAGTTCATGGATTACAAATACGATTTCAAAAAACTGGTGCGCGACATCTGCAACTCGCGCACCTACCAGCTCTCGACGCGCGCGAACGAGAGCAACGCGCTCGACGACCGGAATTTCTCCCACGCCAGCATCCGCCGGATGCGCGCGGAGGTGATGCTCGACGTCATCAATCAGGTGACCGAGAACGCGGATAAATTCCAAGGTCTGCCGAAGGGCGCTCGCGCCGTGGAGATCGCCGATGGCGCGGTGAACAATTATTTCCTCACCACCTTTGGACGTGCGACCCGCGGCACGGTTTGCTCGTGTGAAGTCCGCACGGAACCGAATCTTTCCCAAGCGCTGCATCTGCTGAACGGCGACGCCACGCAGGGCAAGATCACCAGCGGTGGCGTGATCAAGAAGGAGTTGGCCAAGAGCAACAAGGACAACACCGAGGTTATCAAGGAACTCTACCAACGCTGCCTCGCGCGCGTGCCTACGGAGAAGGAAATGACGAAGCTGAAGGGCTACTTCGGCAACGGCAAGAGCGACGACCAGGTGCTCACGGATATTTTCTGGGCGCTGTTAAACTCGAAGGAATTCATCTTCAATCACTGATTCGCGATGCGCTTCTTTCTGTTGCCCTTCTCGTTCCTTCTGGCGTTCACGGCGATTGTTTCCGCGCAGGAGAAAATTACTTTCCAAGATCACGTCCTGCCGTTGGTCGAGGCGAATTGTGCCAAGTGCCACAACGCCGACAAAAAAAAGGGCGATCTCGATCTGACCAGCTACAGCGGCGCGCTGGCCGGCGGTGCGTCTGGAAAAATCGTTATCCCTGGCGACGCGGACGCGAGCAAACTGTGGAAGGTGATCAATCATCTCGAGGAGCCGGAGATGCCGCCCAAGTCGAGCAAGCTGCCGGACAAGGATCTGGCGGTGTTCAAGAAATGGATCGCGGGCGGGCTGCTGGAAAATCTCGGCAGCAAGGCCATCGCCGGAAAGCCCACCGTGGACATGTCCGTCGGCACCGCTGGACTCGGCAAGCCTGACGGTCCGCCACCGATGCCGGGCGATTTGCTCATGGAGCCGGTGTGGCCGGTGAAGCGATTGACCGCCGTGACCGGGTTGGCTTCGAGTCCGTGGGCACCGCTGATCGCGGTCGCGGGCCAGAAGGAAATCGTGTTCTACAACTCTGACTCGCTCGACCTGATTGGTGTGTTGCCCTTCAAGGACGAGCAGGGCGTGTATCAGCCCGATGACGTGAAGTTCAGCCGCAACGGCAGGATGCTCGTGGTCGGCGGCGGACATGCGGCCAAGGCGGGACGTGTGATGGTTTTCGATGTCACGACCGGCGAGCGCATCATCAGCGTCGGCTCTGGTGTGGAGTTTGATTCCGCGCTCGGTGCCGATCTCAGCCCCGACCAAAGCAAAATCGTCTTCGGCGGCCCCAGCCGCGTGGTGAAAGTGTTTTCCACCAAGGATGGCTCGCTGCTCTACAAGATGAAGAAGCATACCGACTGGGTGACCACCGCCGCCTTCAGCCCGAACGGTGAATGGCTCGCGACCGGCGACCGCAACGGCGGACTCGTCATCTGGGACGCGGACAACGGACTCGAAATCCACACCGTCGCCGGCCACAAGTCCGCCGTGACCGCCCTCAGTTGGCGACCCGACTCGAAGGTGCTCGCGTCCGTGGGCGAGGATGGCGCGGCCAAAGTCTGGGAGATGGGCGAAGGCAAACAGGTCAAGACTTGGAACCCGCATCCCAGCGGCGCGCTCTCCATCAGCTACGCGCAGGACGGCCGCACGGTCACTTGCGGTCGCGACAATCAAGTCACCACTTGGAGTGCCGACGGCACCAAGCTCAAGTCTTTCGAGTTCACCAATGAGCTGCCCGTACGTGTCACTTTCAGCCACGACGGCGGACGTGTGATTGCGACCGACTGGAGCGGCAGGGTCACGGTCTGGGATTCTGTGACCGCGCGCCACCTCGGCGAACTCGCCGCGAATCCGCCGAGCATCAGCGAGCAGATTGCTGCCGCGCAGAAACGGTTGACCGAGTTGCAAAGCGGCGCGGCGAAGTCCGTTGCCGCGCCGGCTGAATCCCCGCGTGCTGAATTGCTGAAAGAATGGCGCAAGGCGAGCAACGCCGTGGAGAAAGCCCGCGCCGATCTCGCGCCCAAGGAAGCCGAGGACGCCCGGCTCAAGGCTGAGGTGTTGAAGAACCGCACGCCCGAACTGGAAGCGAAGCGAGCCATCTCGAAGGTCGCCCGCGAAACTGCGCGCCTCGCGTTCACCAACGCGCTCACGGCGTTCGAGGTCAAGGCCATGCAACTGGGAAAGACGAAAAGCCCTGCGCCCGCCGCCGAAGTGAAGCCGCTTGATCCCGCTCAAGAGATCGCCGCATTGCAGACGCGCATCGCCAAGCTCAAGGCCGCACAGGTGTACTCAGGCGTCCACGCCGCCAAGGAATCCATCGCTGCGAAGAAACGCGCGCAGGAAAAACTTCTGGCCAGCGGCACCAAGGCCGACAAGTCCGCCGCCGAGAAAATCGCGAAGCAGATTTCAAAAGAAGAGCAGGAGTTGCAGAAACTCACCGGCGCATACGAGAAGTTGAAATCCGCCGCGCTCCCCCCTGCCCCGCAGGCCCGGCTCTGACAAATCGCTTGAGCCGGCATCAGGCCGGACTACATTCACGCCGCTTTCGGGCCAGTGTAGCTCAGTGGTAGAGCAACGGTTTTGTAAACCGTCGGTCGTCGGTTCAATCCCGACCACTGGCTCCAGTTTTTCCCCTTTCTCGTTCGCAATTTCCAGCGTCCAGACGGTCTTGGAAAATTCTCGCTTCACTCCCCGATCCGACAGCCTTTGTCCGACCCGCCCCGGCACACTGCGCGCATGCAAAATCAAAAAGCCGCCGGCCAGTTGAAGGAAGTCACCATCGCCCGTTTTGGACAGGCCGCGCTCGTCCGAACCAAGGACGGGCGCTTCGTCCTGCGCGGCGGCAGCAAGTCCGATCACATCGAGGCGCGCGACTGGGCTTCCATGTTTTTTCACGAAGCCAGCCTGCGGAACGGCTGACGAGGCCGCAGGTCAGCGCCGCTGAGTTACGCCGCTCACAGCGACCAGCCTTGGCGGTATTCGCGGTGCAACAGATGGCTCGCAGGCTTCGAGTTCAAAATTGTGCCGCTGATGGTGTCGTACTCAATCGGGCCTTCCACCAAGGTCGCCAGGTTGCAGAGTTGGGCCAGTTCCGTGAGCGGGCCGCCCATGTCGAAACTTGAGAACGTCTTCCCGTTACCTTTGCACGCCTCGATCCATTCCCACTGATGGCTCTGGACGCGCGGTAGAATCTCCGGCGGGCCGCCCTTGAAATCTTCAAACTGTTTCTCGGGCAACAGCACGTAGCTGCCGTTCCAAGGATTGTTGGAATAAATCGATCCCTTCGACCCCACCAGCAAATCTCCCCAGCCGCCGCGCTTGTAGCCGAGCATCAGATCTTCGGGCGGTTTCTCCTTCGCGTACCACGTCAACTTCACCGGCGGCAACGTCCCGCGCGCGGGCAGGTGCATCACAACCTTTGAGGAAGCAGGATAGCCTTCCGCGTCTCGTTCGGACGGCCACGCCTCCAGCCGGATCACCACCTGTCGGCCGGGATTCTTTTCCTTCTGCCAGAGCTGTTCCAAATGCAGCGCGCGAAACATGATGTTCGCCGTGTGGCAGGCAAAGTCTCCCACGATGCCGCTGCCAAACGCGCGCCACGCGCGCCAAGACGCCGGCACGTAGGCGGGGCTGTAAGGCCGGTGCTCCGCCGGACCCAGCCACAAATCCCAGCTCAACCCATCCGGCACCGGCGGCGTCTCCGTCGGTCGTTTCATCGGACCGTTGCCGCCATCGAACCACACATGCGCCTCGCGGACCTCGCCAATGACCCCGCCCCACACCAGTTCCACGGCGCGGCGCAATCCTCGCTCGGCGGAACCTTGATTGCCCATCTGCGTCACCACCTTGCTGTGCCGTGCGGCGGTTTCCCGCATGACGCGCGCCTCGTGGACGGTGCGCGTCAACGGCTTCTCGCAGTACACATGTTTGCCCAACTTCATCGCCGCCACGGCGGTCACGGCGTGCGTGTGATCGGGCGTCGCGACCAGCACGGCATCGATCCCTTTTTCCATCTCATCGAACATCTTGCGGAAGTCCTGATAGCGCTTCGCCGCCGGATGCTTTTGATAAATGTCCCCGGCCCGCTTGGCATCCACGTCGCAGAACGCGACAAGATTATTTCCCAGGCGATGAAACGCATCGAGGCTGCCCCGGCCCTGACCGCCGACACCGATGCCCACAATGTTCAACTTGCTGTTCGCCTCGTAGGCGAAGGCCAGCTTGCTGTTGCGGAGAATGAGCAGCCCGGCCCCGACAGTGGCGGACTTACGGAAAAAACTGCGGCGGTTCAAAACGTTTTTCATGATAGAAATAAATTCACGAGTTGTTGGCAGTGGCGTTGCGACGAGCCTATCCGCGCAAACCTAGCCGGACAATGAACAGGCAGGCTGCTGGTCCGCTCACGGTATGGTAGCCGCCGACGTGAGCGTCTTGCGGCGATACACTTTGTCGGTGCTGCAGGCGTAGAGCCATGCGCGACCGGGACCGGCGAAGGCGACGCTCACGGTGCCTTTCTCCTGCGGACGCGACACGATGCCGCCCATGCGCCCATTGGCATCGAACATCTGGATGCCGAGATGGCTGGTGATCCAATACCGACTGGACGCATCCGTGATCAGTCCGTCGCCGCCGGTTTCGGTCTTACCAACGGGTGCGCGGAGTTCCATGTTCTTTTCTCCGCCGCGCAGCGAACCGTCGTCCGCGATGAGAAAGCTCCACGCGTTGCTACCGCCGTATTCGCTGACGACAAGCTGACGCTGATCGGGCGTGAGTCCGATGCCGTTGGGCTTGTTGATCCCGCCGGCCACGGCGTGCGGTCGCGGCAGGTTGCGCGCCGTCGTGGGCACGCCGATGACCTGCCCCGCTCCGGTGTCGGTAAAATAAATCCAGCCGGCTTTGGAAACGATCAGGTCGTTGGGATTCACCTCGGTCGCGACGGTTTCGATCTGCTTCGTCGCGGGATCAATCACGATGATCTTTTTCGCGGTGTTGGTCCCCTGCCCTTGCGTCGCGGCGTAAATCTTTCCGTCCGCGCCGAACTTCATGCCGCTGATCTTCGGTCCGCCTTCGAGCCAGACGACGGGCTTCGTTTCATTCACGCCCACGCGGTAGAGGAGGGATTTGCCCAGATCGCTGAAGTAGAAATTTCCCTCGGCATCACCGCAGGCTGCGTCGGTCAGGCCGTAGCCTTCGCCGACGAGTTCCCAGTCACCGGGTTTGCCGCCATCGGCCAGCACCTTCGAGAGAGCCTCGTCGCCGCCGAGATTGTCCTTGGTCAAAGGCTTAGGCAAATCCCTCAGCGCCGGACGCCAGAGCCAGCGCAACGTGTCGGGCAAGATGGCGCCGCCGTGCTGCCCGCTGTGGCTGCCGGTGCCGAGCACAAACTTATGGTCGTAGCCCATGAAAGCGAGCGCACTGGCCATCTCCTGATTCGCGAGCGGCCAGTTGCCGTGGAGGTTGTTGAGGTCGTTCGCGCCGTCTTGAAGAAAGACGCGCAGGGGTTTGCGCTCCGTCTTGCGAATCCACGACGGATAGGCGTGCCCGCCGCGGATGTTGGTGAAGCTGCCGATTTGCGAGAGCACCTTGCGAAAGGAATTGGGCCGCTCCCACGCCACGGTGAAGGCGCAGATCGCGCCGCTGCTCGCGCCGGCAATGGCGCGCAGCTCGGGATCATCGGTGAGCTTCACGCCAAACTTCTGCGTCACGAACGGCAGAAACTCATTGAGGAGAAAACGCGCGTAGGCATCGCCTAGCGAGTCGTATTCGAAGCTGCGGTTGCTGCGGTTGTTCGCGCCGGTGGCCGGCGAATTCGCGGCCACGCGCTGGCCGGGATTGATGAAGACGCCAATCGTCACCGGCATTTCGCCCTTGGCGATCAAGTTGTCGAAAACGATCGGCACGCGCTGGCCGCTCGTCTCGCTGACGTAACCACCGCCGTCCTGAAAAACCATGAGCGCGGCGGACTTGGAGCCGTCGAATTGCGCCGGGATGTAAATCCAGCAGTCGCGCGTCGTGTCGGGGAAAACTTTCGACTCGGTGAATTGAAACTTCTCGACGCGGCCCTTCGGAACGCCGGCTGCACGCGCGGTGGATTCGGAGCCAAGCTTGTAGTCGTTTTGCGCGTGAGTTGCGGTGGCCATCAAACCGCAAACCATGAGAACGAATGAGCGCAGAAAAAGTTGTGCCGGTGAAATCATGGCGCAGGTCTTAGCCAAACCACGGCGAGATGACAACAGTGTTGGTGGCACCACCGATGATTCCACGCCCTTCAACAGTCGAGAACTGCACAAGACGGGCCTCGACGAAATCCGTAAGAACCGTCGAGAGAGAACGCGAGCCTGTCCACCCGTCGCGGCAAGGCCGACGCTATTCCTCTCTGGCCCGGTAAAACTGTGTCTGGTTCGTAGGAACCGATTGGAAGCGCTGAGATTGATTGGTTAGTGCTCCCTGCCCAAACAAAGTCCAGACCGGATTCACCAGGTTGGTCGTGCATTCCACGACGTAGCTTTTCCCGGGCGTGCCATAGAGGACGATACTGCGTTGCTCATTCGTCGAGATCATCGCCTCGATGATCGGTGCCGCACCGACGACCACGACCCGGCCATCGTGAGCCAGGGTCTTAGGCACCAGTTCACCATTGGCTTGAACCGCGCTCAAGCCTGAGAGCCGCAATGGAACGAAGGCCGTCGTTTGATTCGCTACCGCCGTGAATTCAAGATGCGCAACCGGCTGCGCCTGCGAAAGCACCTGGCCGGGGAGCGCGCTGATGCGGAGCAGATAACTGTCGCCGCCGACCGGTTCGAGGGAGAGCGTTCCGGTTTGAGGTCCCAGATTTTGCAGGGAGAGATTGGTGAGCCGGCCGGCGGAAATCTCCAGTGCGAAGGTCACATTGGTCGGGCTGACATTGCCGGCAATTCGCACCGGCACGCCGCCGGTTTGTCCCGCCTGCACAATCGCCCGGCCCAAGGACAGATCGAGGAAATCGCCGACGATGACCGTGAACGGCCTGGCCTCGCTGAAGGGCGGATTTCCGTTGTCGGTGACGATGACTGTGATCTGATTGGTGGTGCCGGCCGCGGCGGGAGGCGGCGACCAGGTGAACGTGCCGCTGGCCGGATGAATGCGCGCTCCGAACGGTGCTCCCGCGCCCAGTGCGAACGTCAGTTGGTTGGCCGGAAAATCAGGATCGGTGGCGAAGCTGGCCACGTTCAAGGGCGTGCCCACATACGCCGCCTGATTGGCAATGGCCGCCAGCGCCGGCGGTTCGTTCACTTCATGGACGGTGACCGGGAACGTGCGCGTGCTGCTCAGGCCGGGCACGCCGTTGTCCGTCACGCGCACCGTGATGAATGCAAAGCCCGGCCCTTGCTGCTCGGTTGGCGTCCAGGTGAAGACTCCATTCGTCCGACCAATCGAAGCGCCGGATGGAGACCCCGGTTCAAGACTGAACGTCAGCACGTTTTTGGGGACGTCGGCATCGGTCACCTCCACGGCGAAGCTCAGGAGGTTCCGCTCTTCGATGGATTGGCCGCCCACGGCGGCCAATTGCGGCGCAGTGTTGGTTCCCAGCCGTTGCCACACATTAGAAATGATGGATACGCCACCATTACCGGCCAGATCTTCGATGCTCGTTGTGTCAATCGTCAGGAAATAATCCCCCGGAGCCTCCGTCAATGCGGCCAGCCCATTGATGCGATACTGATTGCTGGCGAGGAGCGAGATCGTGACCGTGTTGGTGATCAGATTGTTCGTGCCGTCGTCACGCGTCAGCCGCACGTCGGCGTAAGTGAACGTGTTGGTGTTGAGCGCTTCGGAGGAGATCACGTTGATCGCGGTAACGGCGTTCGTTCGCGGCGTTGGCAGCACCGGTGCCATCGTGATCACCGGCGACTGCAAATCCACGAATACATCGAAGAACGTATCGAGGGAAACATTTGCAGCGGCATCAACGGCGTAAGCGCGGAGGCGATGAGTTCCGGGGCCGGTGAGATCCAGCGCCCGGCTGAAGGTCATGCCTGTGACCGTCGCCTCCCCAAAGTCGGTTCCGCGCGTCACGTCGAAGATCCGCACGGTCAGATTGCTCTCACTCAAGCTGCCGGTGAGCGTGGGTGTGTTGGTGTTGCTCCGACCGTCAGTGGCGGAAATGCCGCGGTCGGGAATAATTGCCAAGTTTAACGGACGGACTGGCGCCGTGACATCCATGATCCATGTCTCGGAACGGGAGCCGGTGCCCACGTTGCCGGCCAGATCACTCACGGCGTCGGCGTTGACGGTCAGCGCGTAAGCGCCTTCAATCCCGACCAGCGAGTTGAAGTTGCTGATGCGATAAGTAGCAGGGCCCACCGGTGTCACCTGTACGGCCGCCGTGATCAAATTGGCCCCGCCGTTACGGGTCAACGCGAGGTCATGATAATCAATCGTCGCGGGATCGATCGCTTCCGAGAACGTCACATCGAGCGACGGCACCACGGTGCTGCGCGTCGTGTTCGCCAGTTGCTCGACCGCGACCACCGTCGGGCCGCTCGCGTCCATCAGCCATTCTTCGGTGCGCGCCCCGGCGCCAGGACTGCCACCCACGCTCAGAAGACCCACGCCTTGAACTGTGAGTACATAAGCGCCGGCCGAAAACGTCGCAGCGGCCAGGCCGCTGATGCGGAAGGTCGTTCCGGAGAGAGCGGCGACTGCGAGCGTGCCGCTGAGATTGGCTCCGCCGTCGCGCGTCAACGTCAGGTCTGCCGCATCAAACGTCGCCGGATCGATCGGCTGCGAAAACACCACGTCCAAAGTTGAAACGGGAGTGTTGCGCGGGTCGGGCGAAACGCTCTCCAGGGAAATGATGACCGGCGCGACCGCTCCCTTCGCCCAGCTTTGGGAGACGGTGTTGGTGACGGCATTTCCGCCGAAGTCGAGAATGCCGCCAGCGAGAACTCTCAATTCGTAGTTTCCGTCCGTCGCGGTCAAACCGGCCAGTCCGTCGATGCGATAGGTGCGGTTGGAAACCAGCGCGACGCTCACGGCGTTGTTCATCAGATTGGAGCCACCATCCAGCGTGAACGTCATGTCCTGATAATTGAAGGTTCTCACGTCGATCTGCTCGGAGAAGATCACGTCCACGAACGCGACTGCATTGGTTTGCGGATTCGGAAAGACATCCACCACGTCGAGCACGGCGGGCGCGATGCTGTCCTCGAAACGGAAATAAAGCGTGTATGAGCCGGTGCCATCAAAGTCTAGCAGATGGAGCAGATGCTCGCGGAGCACACCACTCTGCGCCGAGGGAAAGCTGCGATCCGTCGTCCACACATTGTCGCCCACGAGCAACTCCCGGCCGTCCGAACGCACCACCCGGCGGAGTTGGAAGTTCGGACCGGGATTGGGCATGCGGAAATAATTCCACCCGGTGGTCATCGCTGCGGTCAACTGCACTTCCAGGTCATTGAAGGACGCCAGGCCATCGACCATGGCGTTCAGCGCTGGATTGACGACCGCGACGGTGCCATCGCTGAGATACAATCGATCCGGGAAACTGGCCGGGTCCGGATCATCGTTCACGAGAAAGTCCGGCACGTTGTCATCGCCCGGCCGCGCCGCCCGAACGGAATGGATCAGCTCATGAATCTCCACCCTGTCGATGAGCGAAAGGTTGGCGATGCCGAGCGAATCGACGTGCTGGAAGCTGGCGGTGTATTCCGTGAACTTGCCTTGCAACGATGAAGTGAAAAGCCACTGCGCGACCTGCGAACCGCCGGCGGGAATGGTGCCGAGGTTGGCCGTCAACGTCGGCGCGAGCGCCTGCGTGCCAACCTGGGTGCCGATGATCTGGAAGTCCACCAGCAGCCCCTTCCCGTTCTCGACAATCTTGGGCTGCGCCGACGTGATGCGGAAATTTTTGGCCGCGCCCGCGCCATTGTTTTTGACCAACAACCCGAGCGCGAATGGCTCCGCCGGTTCCGTTTCCACCGTGAAAGGATCTTCGCTGTAAACATCCCGCTGCTGGAAATATTTCAATTCCAGACGGGCATCCGGCATGACCGTGATGGTGGAGGACAGCAGCGGCACCACGACTTCCTGCCCGCCCTCAATGTAACGCAGCGTCCCGCCGACATGATACGTCGCGGGCGCGGTGGGAGCCGCGTCACGCGTGGGAATAAACGTGTATTGGGCTGAGGCCGAACCGCCCGCCGCGATCACTCCGCCGCCGCTCACATCCGACAACCCCGTCAACTGCGGCGGGCGAAAACCAAAGCGCTCGTTCACTGAATTGTTCGCCGAATCGCGGACATCCAGGGTCACCTGAAGGCCCGTGATGCTGTCGCCGCCGTCGTTGTCGATTTCCAAAGTGCCGAGAAAAGCCGTGCGCGTCATGACCGCTTCCTGTTCCAGGCGAATGCGGACCTTGGCGCAAACCGCGCCCGGCGCGGTGGATTTCCACAAGGACTTGGGCCGCGGGGGCCAAAGGCTTTTGCCTTTCGGGGCGGGCGCAAAGGACGAGCCGCAGGAACTTGCGCTCGATCCACCGAAGGTGTTGAACACTGGCGAGTAGTTGGCGGTCCAGTTTCCCGTGCCGTATCTGCTGCCCCGGAGATGAACATCCGGCAGATCGAGATCCAGCCAGTCCAGCAAATGCGCGAGGAAATCGCACACGCAGGCATCAACGACACCGCCGAATCCATCGACGGCACCGGCCGCTCCGCCCACGACCGTCTGGCAGGCGCCCAGCAGAACCGCCGTTTCGCACTCCGTGAGGTCGTTCTCCATGCACTGCAGCACGGCGGCGAGGATATCGCACGGCGCTCCGAGCAGATTGCCCTTGGTCAGGTTGGATTCCGCCGCGTCCAGAATGCTATCCAGACATTCGTCGAGCTTCGGCGGCCCACAAAGCGCCGTGAGGTCAATCGGGCGCACCTGCAGAACATTGTTGGGGCCGCAGACATAATAGTAACCAACGCTGACCGGAATACTCGGCAGGCAAGGAATGGGGCTGTCGATTTCGCAACTGTCGCCCGCCTTCGGCATGCTCTTCGCCCGCTGCTTGGCCAGCGGACCGAAAGTGGGCGGCGTGCTGCGCAGCCGGATCGCGACCGGAATCGTGAGTGATCCCTTGGCGGGAATGGTCCCGATGTCTTCGACCAGCGGCGTGACGACGAACCGTGTGTTTGAGGGCACATTCAATCGCACGCCCTGGGCCGCAATGAGTCCCTCATTGCGCAGCTTGATTTCGAAATGCGTTTCTTTGCCCGCAATCACGAGCGGCATGATCCTGGGCGTTTCGACGATTACGTTCGGGAGCGGCACCTCGGCTTCGAACACCGATTCCAGTTGAATCTTGTAGGTGTCTTGAATCTCGATCGGTACGACTGTCCATTGATAGGTGACGGTCTGCCGCGAGATGAAGGCCTCGGCGAGGTTCGTGGTGCCCGGCACAATCGTGACCGGCCCGCGAAAACTGGTGTGCTTGTCGGCGGTGACTTCCAGCGAGTAGTTGCCTTCGGAGATGTTCGTCAGAAGAATTTCGCCGGTGCCGCCGGTCTTGCCCTGCGCCACCACATTTCCCGAGATGACATCTCGCACCCGCACGGTCGCGTTGGTCACCTTCGGCGCATCGGCGACGTAGTAGGTGTATTCGTCGGTGACCGACACGTTCAGATCGCCGACCGCCTCCGAGAGCGCGCGAAATTGAAACGGCACGCTCACGCCGGCGCCTGCGTTCGCCAGCACCAGATTTCCATCGTAGCGCGTGAGCGGCAGGTTCGCGGGCGGGTTCAACGCCAGCGTCACCGTGGTTTTTTGTCCGGGCAGCAATGAACTCACGTTGGAAGCGCTGATCAGGGCGAGCCAGGGAATGGGCGGCAGGGTCACGCGCAGGTCACCGCTCGGCGCACCGCCGTTGTTCGAGACTTCAAACGACACCACGGTCTGCGTGTCGCGCAACATGCCGCGCGCGAGGAAGGCCGGCGTCGCGACCAGTTGCGGGCGCAATGGCGTGATGCTCGCGCTCCCCGGCACATCGAGCGTCGCGCCTTCCGCCGAGGTGATGTGCAGCACAAACGTCGCGTTCGCCTGCTGCGTGATGGTCGAGGTGATCGTGTACGAGAGCAGCCCGGTGCTCATGCCGCTCAACTCGCTGGGAATGTTCAACTGCACGTTCAGGCCCGGCGGCACGTTCGGAGTAGCGGTCAGTCCGGTGATGGGCACTTCGCTGAGATTACGCAGTTGGATCTGGCCGCTGAGCGGCTGGTTGGGCACAAGCCTCACGTTCAGCCGGTCGGGACTGGCGCGCAGTCCGAGAATGGAAAATTGATCCTGGTTCGCGTCAGCCGTCACGAGCGGATGATCCGCGCCAATGATGTACTGCCCGGCCTCGTTGGGCAGCGGCTGGAACGTGGCCCGAAAATTTCCGCTGCCGTCCGTCACCGAAGTGATCACGCGGCGCGAGCCCATCACTTGAACGCGCGTGGTCACCAGTTTGAAACGCGCCGCCGCACCATCGACCGTGTTGGTGGCACGGCCCCGAATTGGGATCGGAGTGCCGTTCGCTGCGACCTCGACGTCCGTTTCCACCGTCGCGCGATAGGCAGGAACAATCGTCACCGGCCGGGCCAAAACATTGTTGCGCTCCGAACCTTCCGTGACGGACCCGCCATCGTCCGTGACGATCAGAATCCAGAAGTTGCCCGGCTGTGATGGCAGCAACACCGACTGTGTCCGCGTGTAAGTCTGGCTGACGCCCAGCGAACCGTTGAAATTAACCGTGCCCAACAAGGTGTCGCCCCCGAGCTGCGCATCCTTTGAAATATAAATCCGATCGACCCACGAACCGCTGGCCGGGGCGAGGCCGTCGTTGAGCACCTGCCACGTAATCGAAACCCGGGTGTCCGTCAGCCCGTTCGTCGGCAGGATCAAACTCGAAACCCGCAAATCCGGCATGTCGATGTCGCTCACGTTCAAGCCGGCCGAGCCATCGTTGAAGCCCGGTGCGGAGGCCGTGATCGTCACCGGTTTGCTGCCATCAGTAATTCCGTCCAGCGTTCCGGCGATGGTGAAGTTCACAAATGTCTGACCGGCGGAAATCGTGACGGATGGCGGCATTTGCGCTTCGCCCGGCGCGCTGTTGGAGAGCGTGACCAACAGTGCGCCGTTCGTGCCGGTGTTGCGTGCGACCTGGCCCGTGACGAGTCCGCCTTCGGCCACCAACGCGCTCGATACCGTGAGCGTCAAAGTTGCCCCGTCGTTATCCAACACTTGCAACGGCACCGAGCCGATGCTCGATTCAACCACCAATCCCTGGTCGCTCAACGCCTTGCCGATGATGTTCACCGTGCGCGTTCCGGTCGCGAGATTGTCGTTTGGCGCGTTGATGTTGAAGGTGGCGGAAGCTTGGTTCGCGGGAATGGTGACGCGCGACGGCACCGAGAGCGGCCCGGTCGGCACGGTGGTCAGAAGCACGGACAGTTCGCGACTGTTCACCAGCGAACGCGTGACGGTGCCGATCGTCGCCGGACTGCTGCTGCCCTCGGTGACCGTTGAATCCGCGACGCTCAATGAAACGATCACCGTGTCGTTGTCGGTCACGGTCACCGTGGTCGAGACGGTGTTGTAGTTCGACGCGCTGGCCTGGATTTTTACGAGCGCCGTTCCGTCCACGAAGCTGTTGTCCACGGCATTCACGGCGAACGCGGCGTTGCGCTCACCCGGATTCATGGTGACGGTCGGCGACACCGTGAGCTTGTTCAGATTGTCGCTCCCCAGGGTGATGACCAAAAAGTCATTCGTGTCCGCGTTTCGCGACAGATAACCCAGTGCAGCCACGGGGCCGGCGTTCTCTGCCACGGTGCTGGAAATCACCTGCAGCGTCAGGGTGCGAACATCGTTGTCGGTCACGGTCAATGTGTTGGAAACGGAACTGAATCCGCTCGCGACGGCGCTGACCGTGACCGTGCGATTGCTGTCCACCAGCGAATTGTCCTGCGCGGCGACCGGGAAACTCACCGACGCGGCGCCGGCCGGAATGGTCACCAGCGCCGGCACGACCGCGCTGGTTGGATCACTGCTCGTCAAGGTCACATCGAGTGCGACGCCCGAGGCGGTGTTGCGAATCAGCGTTCCCTGGCTGGCATTGCTGCCGGCGGCTTCGGAGAAAGTATGCGCGGTGAAGGCCAGCGTCAGGCTGGCGGGCAGCAGCATCGGCTGTTCATCGACGGCTGCATTGTTGGTTTCGTTCAGCTCGTAGATTTGATTCCCGGAATCCACGCGCACGACCAAGAATTTATTGCCCGTACTGAAAGCCGGCAGCGTCACGCGCGCCGTGCGCGTTGTCGAAGCACCGGCCGCCAGGCCGCCGTTGTTGAAAACAGAAGCGAGGTAAATGTTGTTTCCTCCGGCCGCATTGTCCGCCAGGAACACTTGCTCGCTCCACGAGCCGGATGCAGCCGCGTCACCTTGATTGGCGACCGTCCAGGCGACATCAACCTGCTGTCCCGCCAGGCCCGTGGCCGGCGCGACGATGTTGCTCACCGTCAAATCCGGGTACGGTGCGAGCACGGAACTGCGGACCAGCAACGCCGCGTTGTTGCCCTCGCTCGTGCCGGCGGCGTTGTATTCAAACACGTTGCCGTTGATGTCGCTCGTCACGGCAAACTCCAACTGCCCCGCGCCGCGCGTGCCGTTGGGAAGCACCAAGAAATATCCCCGGCTGCGAGATTGCCCGCTCACGATTGGCCCATTCGTCGCCACCGCCGGGTTGTAATACAACGTGGTGTTCACAAACGTCTCCGCCGTGGTCAGGTTCCGCACGATCAGGCGATCGTAAAACGGCGACTCCACCGAAGCATTGCCGCTGTTCGTGTTGTCCCAAGTGACCATGACGCCAAGGCCTGATTGCAGAACCGCCGGCGTTACGGCGAGATTCGTCACTTGCAGATCGGGATAGGCCGAGAGCGTGGAGTTGCGTGTAAGGAGGGTGAGGTTGTTGCCCTCGCCCGTGCCGGAGAGATTGTATTCGGGAACGGCGTTGTAAACATCCGCGCGCACGCGGAAGACCAACTGACCTGCGCCACCGAGGCCGTCGGGGAGACGAAACGAGTACTGACGCGCGCGGCTCTGGCCATTGCTGATCGCACCGCTCACGTTGGAATCATAATAGACGGTCGTATCAACGAGCTTCACACCGGTCGTGAGGTTGCTCACGACGATTTGGTCGTACCACGGCCCGCGCGCCGGGCCGACGCCGGAATTGGTGTCGTTCCAACGCACCACGATCTGCGTGCCGGACATGAGTGCGGCGGGCGTGACCTCAAGGCCGTTCACTTCAAGGTCGGAGGCGTTAATCTCAATCGGCACCGCCGCCACGTTGTTAGTCTCCACAGTTTCCAACTGGTTCAACGTCCCGTCCGCGACAACCAGCAAGTAATTCAGTCCGATGTATTGGCCGGGGATCGTCACGGTGCGCGAGCGCGTATAAGCCGCGCCCACGGCCAGCGGAGTCGCCGCCGCCGTCGATTCCGCGACCAGCAGCGTGTCCGATCCGTCGAACGTGGCATTGGTGGAAATGTAGATGCGGTCCGACCAGTCCGCAGTCGCGATGCCCGGCCCGAGATTGGTGACCGTCCAGGTCACCGGCACCGTTCCGCCCGCCGTGCCCGTGGCTGAAGCGATCAAGTTGCTCACGACCAAATCCGGCGCGGCCACGGTGATGGGGAGCCCGGCGGAACTGTTGTTGGTCTCATAGCCAAATTCATAAACGGCGTTCCCGGAATCCGTGATCACGAACAGGTAAAGATTGCCGCTCAGGTTGTTCGGCAACGTCACGGTGGCGTTCGTCGCGTAAGCGGCGTCGATGGCGAGCGCGCCGTTGTGCTGAAGCGTGGCGAGAATCCGGTCGTCGCCGTTGCCGGCGCTGGTGTCCGTCGAGAGGACCACGCGATCCTGCCAGACGCTGACTGGCGTGGCGGCGGAAGCATTGGTGGTGTTGCGCACGGTCCAATTTACCACGAGGACTTCGCCGACCGAGGCCCCGCCCGGCGCAGCGAGAGCTTCGACTTTCAAGTCCGCAAACTGTTCGCCGACCGCCGTGGAAATTGTTCCATTGGTCACCACGCCGCTGATCTGGGTGTTGCGCGCGTAAACCGGCAGGCCCGCCAGATTGAACGTGGTGCCGGCGGGAACGATGATGGTGTCCACGTAGAGCGCCTCAGCTCCGGGAACATTGTCGGCAGCGTTGATCAAAGTGACCGTCACGCCACCCGCCAGTTGCAGCGTGCCGTAGGCGAAGTTGTTCGTGTAGCCCGCCGGAACATTGCCGAGGTCGCGCCCCATGATTTCCAACTGGCGCGAGCCGCCGCCATCAAACAGCACGCGGCCCAGCGCGGACCACTGTTCCGAATTGGTCGTCGTGCCCGTGAGATGACCGGTGGGCAATCGCAAGGTGGCCCCGGTCACGGATTGCAGGACGGACGCGCCGGGAAAAGCGACGCCATTCAGTTCGAGCGTGCCGGAGGGGACGTTCACGATGTTGCTGTTGTTAAAGGCGACGCCGGTGAAGTCCGTGGTGGTGGCCGCGCCAGTCTTGTTGAAGGTGCCGGCATTGTTGACGGCGTGGGCGGCGGCGGAGCTTTGCAGGAAGTCCGCCTCACCCACCGCATTGATCACGCCGCCGGCCAGGTTATTGATCACGCCCGGGACCGCCGCGCCGTAGCCGAAGTACAGGTTGTTGCCGCTGTAGTTCAGCATCCCGGAATTATCGAGGGTGCGATTCAATCCCTTGCTGCTCGCGCTGGTGACATTGGCCGTCGCGCCGCTGGGGAGGATGGTCCGGCCCGCGCCCGCCATCGTGCCGTTCGACCAGTTGAAGAGGTTTGAAATGGTCACGCTGCCGCTGCCCTGGAGGGTGCCGCCGGACATGGTGAGGCTCGTCAGGTTTTGCGCGGCGTTGAAATTGAGCGTGGCATTTCCGAGCACGGCCGAGATGGCGGGCATGGTGTTGGCGATGGTGATGGTGCCACCGTTGAAGTTGACCGCGCCCGTGGGGAGGAACTGGCCGAGGAAGTTGTGCGTGCCATTATTGAAGTTGATCGTGCCCGCACCGCTGAGGGTGCTGCCGGCGGCGTGCGTAAACGTGCCGCCGAGATTGAGCGCCGTCCCGACCGGCACCGCCAACGTCGTCGTATTGGCTCCGCCTGAATTAAGGCTCAACGTGCCCGAAGTAAAATTGACGGTGGCCGTGTTGTTAAAGGCGACGCCGGTGAAGTCAGTCTCGGTCCCCGCGCCGCTTTTGTTGAACGTCCCACTGTTGTTGACGGCGTGGGCGGCGGCGGAGCTTTGCAGGAAGTCCGCCTCGCCTGTTGCATTGATCACGCCGCCCACCAGGTTGTTGATCACGCCCGCGACTGCCACGCCGTAGCCGAAGTAGAGGTTGTTGCCGCTGTAGTTGAGCGTCCCGGAGTTATCGACCGTGCGATTCAAACCCTTGGTGCTCGTGCTGGTGAAATTCGCCGTCGCGCCGCTGGGGAAGATGATCCGGCCTGCGCCAGCCATCGTGCCGGCGGACCAGTTGAAGATGTTTGAAATGGTCACGTTGCCGCTGCCCTGGAGTGTGCCGCCGGACATGGTCAAACTCGTCAGCGTCTGCGGCGCATTGAAATTGAGCGTGGCATTCCCGAGCGCGGCCGAGATGGAGGGCATCGTATTGGCGATAGTAATGGTGCCGCCGTTGAAGTTGACCGCGCCCGTGGGGAGGAACGGCCCGAGGAAGTTGTGCGTGCCATTATTGAAGTTGAACGTGCCCGCGCCGCTGAGGGTGCTGCCGGCGGCGTGCGTAAACGTGCCGCCGAGATTGAGCGCCGTCCCGGCTGGCACCACCAGCGCCATGTTGTTGGCCCCGCCGGAATTGATGCTCAACGTGCCCGAGGTCAGATTGACCGTGCCGGTGTTGTTGAACACCACGCCGGTGAAGTCGGTGTCCGTGCCCGCGCCAGTCTTGTTGAAGGTGCCGGCATTGTTGACGGCGTGAGCCGCCGCAGAGCTTTGCAGGAAGTCCGCCTCGCCCATCGCGTTGATCACGCCGCCCACCAGGTTGTTGATCACGCCCGGGACCGCCGCGCCGTAGCCGAAGTACAGGTTGTTGCCGCTGTAGTTCAGCGTCCCGGAGTTATCGAGGGTGCGATTCAATCCCTTGCTGCTCGCGCTGGTGACATTCGCCGTCGCACCCCCGGGCAGGATCGTGTGCCCCGCGCCACCCATAGTACCGGCGGACCAGTTCAAGGTGCCGGTGACGGTCACGTCGCCATTGCCCTGCATCGCGCCACCGGACATCGTCAAAGTCGTCAATGCCTGCGGCACGCTGAAGTTCACCGTGGCTCCGCTGATGGTGGCTACGATCGAAGCCATCGTGTTCGCGATCGTGATGGTGCCGCCGTTGAAGTTGACCGTGCCCGTGGGGAGGAACTGGCCCTGGAAATTGTGCGTCCCGTTCAGGAAATTGAACGTGCCGGCACCGCCAATCGTGCCGCTGAGCGCATGAGTGAAACTGCCCCCGAGGTTAAGCGCCGTTCCGGCGGGCGCATCGATCGTGCCGCTGTTGGAGCCCCCGGAATTGATGCTCAACGTGCCCGAGGTCAGATTGACCGTGCCGGTGTTGTTGAACACCACGCCGGTGAAGTCGGTGTCCGTGCCTGCGCCAGTCTTGTTGAAGGTGCCGGCATTGTTGACGGCGTGGGCGGCGGCGGAGCTTTGCAGGAAGTCCGCCTCGCCCAGCGCATTGATCACGCCGCCCGCCAGGTTGTTAATCACGCCCGGGACCGCCGCGCCGTAGCCGAAGTACAGGTTGTTGCCGCTGTAGTTCAGCGTCCCGGAGTTATCGATGGTCCGATTCAAACCCTTGGTGCTCGTGCTGGTGACATTCGCCGTCGCCCCGTTGGCGATGACCGTGTGGCCGGCGCCCGCCATCGTGCCGGCGGACCAGTTGAACACGTTTGTGATGGTCACGTTCCCGCCGCCCTGCAACGTGCCGCTCGAAAGCGTCAGTCGCGCCAGGGCCAGCGCCGCGCTCACGTTCACCGTCGCGCCGCTGATGGTCACGGTGCCCGTCGTCAGCACCGGGCCCACGAAGTTATGGGTGCCGGCGGGCAGACTCACGTTGCCCGCGCCGCCAATGGTTCCGCCTGCGAGATTGTTAAAGTTGCCCGAGAAGCTCAGCGTCGTCCCGGCCAGCAGATCGATCAGCCCGCTGTTGCTGCCGCTGGACGGCAAACTCAACGTCCCCGCCGTTACGTTGGCCGTGCCGGTGTTGTTGAAGGTCACGCCGGTGAAAACAGTCGAGGTGCCCGCGCCGCTCCGGTTGAAGGTGCCGCTGTTGTTGAAGGCATGAGCGGCCGTTGAGCTTTGGTTGAAATCTCCATCACCCGTCACGTTGAAAACGCCGCCGACCAGATTGTTGATGACGCCGGCCGCAGCCACCCCGAAGCCGAAGGTCAGCACCGTGCCGCTGTAGGTAATCGTGCCAGAGTTGTCGAACGTGCGGTTGAGGCCCTTGGTGCCTGCGCCGGTGAAATTCGCCGTGGCCCCGCTGTCGAGGATCGTCCGTCCCGTGCCCGCCATCGTGCCTGCCGTCCAACTGAACAGGGCGGTCAGCGTCACATTCGCGCTGCCGGCCAGCGTGCCGCTGGAAAACGTCAGGTTGGGGAAACTCTGCGGCGCGTTGAAGTTCACCGTCGCCCCACTCAAGTTCACCGCGCCCGTGGGCAGTAACTGCCCGGCCAGGTTGTGCGTGCCGCCGGGAAAATTGATCGTGCCCGCGCCGCTGATCGTGCCGCCGGCCGCCTGCGTAAAGGTGCCATTTAGATTGAGCGTCGTCCCCGCCACCAGGTCGAGCACGCCGCTGTTGCTGCCCCCGGAATTCAAGTTCAACGTCCCGACCGTGACGCTGGCCATGCCAGAATTGTGGAAGGCCACGGCAGTGAAGTCGGTCGTGGTGCCCGCGCCACTCTTGCTGAAAGTGCCGCTGTTGTTGAAGGCATGGGCGGCGGCTGAACTCTGGGCGAAGTCGCCTTCAGCCGTGACATTGAAGACACCGCCCGTCGCGTTATTGATGACCCCTGCGACCGCCAGGCCGAAGCCGAAGGTCAATGCCGTCCCGGTGTAATTCACCGTCCCCAAGCTTTCGAGCGTTCGATTCAGCCCTTTGGTGCCAGCGCCGGTGAAATTCGCCGTGGCTCCGCTGCTCAAAATCGTTCGACCGGCCCCGGTCATTGTGCCCCCGGACCAATTGAACACACCCGAGATCGTCACGTCTCCGCCTCCGGCCAGCGCGCCGCCGGAAAACGTCATGCTGCCCTGCGAACCAATGGCGCTGGACACCGCCAGGGTCAATGTGCCCGCGCTCAGCACGACCGTCTGCGTGTCGCTGCTGCCGCCCACGATGATGCTGGCCGCGCTCGCGTCGCCGCTGATCGTCACGGAGTAGCTGCCATTGTTCGTGATGAAGACGTTGTCCCCGGGGCCCGGAACCTGATTGGGACTCCAGTTGAGCGCACCGCTCCAATTGGCGGAGCCGGCGTTCGTCCACACCACGTCCGCAGCTCGGGAGTGGCAGCACGCGGCAGAGAGGAGGGCAAAAATTAGCCACGGCTGGAAATGATTTGCATTCATAACTTCGCTTCCCGTTCGCTTAGGTTTGGCTATCGTTCTCTCATGGCGGGGATCAGAAGGCCAGTTGTTCCTGCCGTCCGGTTCAGTTGCAGACCCACGTTTCATAGTTCAGTGCTTAATTCGCTCTCCACCGGTAATTCTTTCACCGTGAGCCGAATTTTCTCCCCCGGGCGGCTGACCGCCCAGTTATGGATTCAGCACGGCGCGAAAGAATCTGGCCGGCGTTTCATGATCGGAGGCGGCCCACCCGTTCTGGCGCTCGGTGCTGGTTATGGTCGCACTGTCCACCTTGATGGGCGTGTTGAAATCAATTGCACCGTGCGACAAGAGGTCAACGTCGCTGTGCGTGGAAAACGCCGCGCCGCCGAGGCTGGTCAACTTCCGGTTGTGGCACCCGTCAAAGCCTGGCCACTGGAGTTCGGCCTTGAATCAATGGCCTCGCGGCTTAGTCTCACAGCGTATCCACCATGAAAAAAACGCGCATTCCTGCGGGCAAAATCCTTGGCTTCATCGTTTCATGCCTGCTCATCGCGACCGGGCGCGCGGAAACGAATGCACCGTCGGTCACGGCCAGCGAATTGCCGCGCGACGCCGTGCGGGTGGAAATTTTCGAGGGCCTGCCGGATCAAATGAGTTGGAATTTCACGAACCCGCCCGTCAGTGAAACTTACACCGAGCCGACACTCGGCTTCGTCGTGCTGCCGACGAAGTATTCGGCGAAGGGCATCAAAATGGATCGCCAGGCGCCGTTTCTGTTCCGCGCCTCGGTGCGAGTGATCTTGCCGCAGGGTGAACAACGCTTGCTGCTGCGTGTACGCACGGGCGCGCGGCTCTTCCTCGATGGAAAGCCGTTGCTCACGGTGAAGTTTCAAAGCCTCAGCTCGGACGGTCACGAAGAAGTCCCGGAAGTGCCGCTGCCGCTCGGTACGGACGTTCGATACTTGCGTCCTGGCCAAGGCGAGGCCATGGCCACCGTGCCGGGCGACGGCGCGGAACACGTCGTGGTGGTGGAGACGATTATCGGCTTCAAGGAGCGTCGGCCCGAAGTCGGAGAACTGACGGTGAGCCTTGCGGCGCAAGGCGCACAAATGTTTTACGTGCTAAGTCCCGAAGACGGGCCGCGCGTCGCCTTGTCGGATGAAGCGTGGAGCCGGTATGAGGACGAAAGTCGGCGCATGCACGAGCGCGGAGACTTGGAGCGCAGGTGCCAGTTTGCCGCGAGTGAAGACCAGTATTGGGCGAAGCGCCACGAACGCGCGCGGGAGCAAATGACGAAACTTCCTCCCCTCAAAGTTCCCACCGTGAACAACGCTTCCGTGCAGAACGACGTGGACCGCTTCATCAACGCCAAACTCGAAACCGCCCACACGAAACCCGCCGGGCTCGTCGATGACTACGCCTTCCTCCGCCGAGCTGCGCTGGACAGCGTGGGCCGCACACCGACCGTCGAGGAGTTAAATCAATTCCTCGGTGACGCGGCCCATGACCGGCGCGCGAAGGCGATTGATCGTTTTCTCCAGCACCCGTCGTGGGCGGATCACTGGGTCAGCTACTGGCAGGACGTGCTCGCGGAAAATCCCGGCATCGTGAAGCCGATGCTGAACAACACCGGCCCGTTCCGCTGGTACGTCCACGAAGCGTTCACGGACAACAAGCCGATGGACCGCTTCGTCACGGAATTGATCCTCATGGAGGGCAGCACGAATTACGGCGGCCCGGCAGGCTTCGGCATCGCCACGGAGAACGACGTGCCGCTGGCGCAGAAGGCGCAGATTATCGCGCAGGCGTTCATGGGCATGCAGATGCAGTGTGCGCGCTGTCACGACGCGCCGTATCACGACTTCAAACAGCGCGACCTCTTCAGCCTCGCCGCCATGCTCCGCCGCGCTCCGCAGGAAGTGCCGTTGAGCAGTTCCATTCCGACCAATGCCAACATCGTCATCGGTCGCATTGTGAAAGTGACCTTGAAGCCCGGCACGAAAGTGGAACCAACGTGGACGCTGACCAACACGATGCCCGACCAACTCGCATCGGACGTGCTGCGCAACGCCAAGGATTCCCGCGAACGCCTCGCCGCACTCATCACCGATCCGAACAACACTCGCTTCGCCCGCGTGCTGGTGAACCGGCTCTGGAAACAATATCTCGGCCAGGGACTGGTCGAGCCGGTGGATGACTGGGAAACGGCGCAGCCCTCGCATCTGGAGTTGCTCGAATGGCTGGCGCGCGAACTGACGACCCACAACTACGATCTGAAGCATGTGGCGCGGCTGGTGCTCAACTCGCACACCTACCAACGCGAGGCACGGCCCGACAGCAGCGGCGACAAACCCGAGCAACGCCTGTTTGCCGGGCCATCGCGCCGCCGCCTGAGCGCGGAACAGATCGTGGATTCCCTCTTCTCTGCGGTCGGTAAAAGATTTGAATCCGAGGAAATGAACATGGACGTGGACGGTCGCCGCCCCGTGAAGGAGTTCAACAACCTCGGCACGCCATATCACTCGTGGGAATTCACCTCGCTCTCCAACGAGCGCGACCGGCCAGCTCTCGCCATGCCCAGGGCGCAAATGATTTCCGACACGCTCACCACCTTCGGCTGGCGTGAGTCGCGCCAGGGCGGGCAGACCGTGCGCGACCACTCGCCGAATGTGTTGCAGCCCGCCGCCATCGCCAACGGCCTGCTCGCCAACGGCCGCATCACGCGCCTCTCCGACGACAACGCCCTGACCGCCGTAGCCACGCGCGGCGACATCACGCTCCCGCATCTGACACGCGAAATCTTCCTGCGCGTCGCTTCGCGTCTGCCGACGCTGGACGAGGAAAAGTTGTTCGCCAGCTATTTGAAGGAGGGGTTCGACACCCGCCTCGCCATCAGCGAAGCCGCCGCGCCGAGGCGCCGCAAAGCCACCCGTCCCGTCTCCTGGTCCAACCACCTGCACCCCGAAGCCACCAAGATCAAACTCGAAGCCGAGCGCGCCGCCCGCGCTGGCGATCCTCCAACCACCCGCCTCGCTTCGGGCTGGCGCGAGCGCATGGAGGACGCGGTGTGGACACTGGTGAATTCGCCGGAGTTTGTCTTCGTGCCATGACTTGCGGCGCACAGCCTGTTTGAAAAAAAATGAAAGTTGAGGGAGCAAGAGCATGCGGCGGTGCTGGCGGCGGTGTATTGAACGAGAGGAATTGGCTCCGAAAACCCAGTTCTCTCCCCATCGGATGCGGAGAGGGAAACATCCAAATGCGGCACGACCGACCCGACGCTACGAGGGCTTTTTTCGCCACTCTACTTTCGCCGGCTCGGGCAAACCTTGCGCGCGGTAGGCGGTGCGGAAGTGCATCTTGGCAACTTGCGGCATTTTCTCCGTGCCGTGTTTGAGGATAAATTCCTTCGCGGCGGCATCCACGGCGGCGGACGCGCCCTTGGGTAGCTTCATTCCAAACTGCTTCTCTAACTCCGCGAGGCGAGTGACGAACTCATTTCGCGCGAGGATGGACGCCGCCGCCACCGCCACGTCTTCTTCCGCCTTGTGGCGTTGCACCAATTCAATCTCGCGACCAAGCGCCATGAGTGATTTCGCCACCACGTCCTTGCTCGACGCAAATTGATCGCTGATGGCGCGCACGGGCGGCGGATTCATGCGGTGCTTTTGCAGCATCAGGTTCTCGATGACGCGCGCGTGGCCCCAGGCGAGCAGGCGGTTCACGCTTTTCATTTTTGTGTAGAGCCGGTTGTAGGCGTCATTGCCGATGGGCACGACGCTCGTGACACAACCGGGCGTGTCGCGAATCAGTTCGGCGTACTCCGCCATCTTCCTGTCGCTGGAAATGTTTTTGGAATCGCGGATGCCTGAATGCTTCCACGCGCGCACGACTGACTCGTTGACATAAACTCCCGCGATGCAGAGCGGGCCGAAGAAATCGCCCTTGCCCGATTCGTCCACGCCGAAGCGGGCGAGAATCAAATCAGGATTGAGCACCTCCTCGTAACCGAGTTTGGCCTGCTGGAGAATCTGCGGCTCCAGCACGAACTCGACGAACTCCTGCGTCCCCTTCCCTTGCACCACGAGCTTGCCGCTCTCGTAGAAGACGACGTTGAGCTTGTCCTTCGCGCCAGCGAAACGCGCGTAGGGCACGCCGCGAAACTCGTAGCTGCTCTCCTTCAAGTGCTCATGCAGCACGGCGGCTTGCGCGTCCGTCAGTTTGCAGGTGTGGCTGGTCAGCGGTTTCACTTCCGCCAGCGTAGGGATGGCCATTATGCTCGGCAACAGTGCGCGGGAAAAAAGTCCAAAGTCCAAGGTCCAAAGTCCAAGGTCGCGAGAACACCGCGAGCGTAAATGACGCGACCGGAGCGCGGCGTTCACGCCGCTTCAACTCGGTCATGGCGAAAAGCGTTCCTGAAATCTCGAACGCATCAACACGGAGCACGTTGAAGCGGCCTGAAGGCCGCGCTCCAGTCGCGCTCGTCGCTCCCTTGCTCAACTGGTTCTCCCAAAACGCCCGCGACCTGCCGTGGCGGCGCACGCACGAGCCTTACGCGGTGTGGGCCTCCGAAATCATGCTGCAACAGACGCAGGTGAAGACGGTCATTCCTTACTACGAACGCTGGATGCGTGAGCTGCCGGATGTTCACGCGCTGGCAAAAGCACCGTCGGAAAAGATTCACAAACTCTGGGAGGGTCTCGGCTACTACACACGCGTGCGCAACATGCAGAAGGCGGCGCAAGCAATCGTCGCGCAACACGGCGGAGTGTTTCCAAAAAGCTTTGATGACGTGCTCGCGCTGTCGGGCATCGGACGCTACACGGCGGGCGCGATTTGCAGCATCGCCTTCAACCAACCCGCGCCGATTCTCGATGGCAACGTGATTCGCGTGCTCACGCGTGTCTTCGGCATCCGCGAGAACGCGCGAGAGAAGGAAACGAATGCGCGGCTGTGGAAACTGGCGGAGGAATTGGTGCAAGAAGCGGAACGGAGCGGCGGACAGCCTTGTCCGCAGTTGCTCAGGAATTCGGAAGCCACAGCGGACAAGGCTGTCCGCTGCTCCGGCACCTGTTCCGCGCTCAATCAATCACTGATGGAACTCGGCGCGCTCGTCTGCACGCCGCGACAGCCGCAGTGCGAGAGTTGTCCGCTGGCCAAACGGTGCGTGGCGTGGCGGGATGGATTGACGGAGCAACTGCCCAATCTCGGCGAGCGCGTGACGGCCACGTCGCGGCGCTTCGTCGCGTGCGTCGTGGAGAGGGATGGCGCGCTGCTCGTCCGCCAGCGGCCCGCCGGCGTGGTGAACGCGCATCTGTGGGAATTCCCCAACGTGGAAGTAGCGCTGCGAACTTCTACGGTGGAAGCGCAACGCGCTTTGGAGGCGGAACTCGGCGCGGTGATTGAAAAACTCACGCCCCTCGTCACGGTGAAGCATTCCATCACCCGCTTTCGCATCACGCTCGAAGCATTTCGCGGCACGCTGAATGGCGGCACGCCGCATCCGGACGCGGGAGAATGGGTCGGCGCGGCACGACTGCGGCAACTGCCTTTCACCAGCGCGCACCGGCGGGTGCTGCAGGCGGCATCGAAAAACGCCAGCGAGACGCTGGCGGCACGTTGAACGGTGGTGAATTTGCGCCTTTGCCCTCGCGTCAGCTTGACGTAATTATTGCAAGAGTATGGGACACCACGCATTTAATCCTGAACACTTGGCGCTGACGCGGCGCGAGTTTCTGAACCGTTGCGGCATGGGTATGGGCGCGCTCAGTCTCGCGTCGCTGTTCGGCGGAGCGGATGCGCTGGGCGCGGAGCCGACGCAGGCTGCGGGCTTCATCAATCCGCTCACGCCGAAGCAACCGCATTTCCCCGGCACGGCCAAACGCGTCATTCATATTTTTGCCAACGGCGGGCCCTCGCATGTGGACACGTTTGATCCGAAGCCCTCGCTGGAGAAATATCACGGCAAGGCGATTCCGCTTCAGCTCAAGACTGAGCGCAAAACCGGCGCGGCCTACAAGTCGCCGTTCAAGTTTAAGAAATACGGGCAAAGCGGCATCGAAGTCAGCGAACTGTTCCCCAACGTCGCGGAGAGCATTGATGACATGTGCATCATCCGCTCAATGCACGCGAACGTGCCGAACCACGAGCCGTCCCTGCTGCTGATGAATTGCGGCGAGGCGCGGCTGGTGCGCCCGAGCATGGGTTCGTGGGTGACGTATGGACTCGGCAGCGAGAATCAAAACCTGCCCGGCTTCATCTCGATGTGTCCCGGCGGCTATCCGATTCAGGAGTCGCAGAACTGGCAGAGCGGTTTTCTTCCCGGCGTTTATCAAGGCACCTACATTGATACCGCGAACACGCAGCTCGAAAAGCTCGTGGAGAACATTCGCAACAACTACACCTCGATGCCCGAGCAGCGGGCGCAACTCGACCTGTTGCAGAAGTTGAACCTTCGCCATCGCGAGAAACGCCAGAACGACGCGCAGATCGAGGCACGCATCCAGTCGTTTGAACTCGCCTACCGCATGCAGATGGACGCGAGCGATGCCTTCGACATCACGAAGGAACCGGAGAACATCCGCAAGATGTACGGCGAGGGCACCCAGGCACGGCAGCTACTCATCGCGCGGCGCTTGCTGGAAAAAGGCGTGCGCTTCGTGCAGGTCTGGCACGGTGCGGGCCAGCCGTGGGACAACCACGACGACATCGAAGTGAATCACCGCAAGCTGGCGAAGGAATGCGATCAAGGCATCGGCGCGTTGCTCAAGGATTTGAAGCAGCGCGGCATGTTGAAGGACACACTGGTGATCTGGGGCGGTGAGTTCGGTCGCACGCCCACGGTGGAACTGCCCACGCCCGGCTCAAACGCCGGCAAGATCAACGGACGCGATCACAACCATCACGGCTTCAGCATGTGGATGGCGGGTGGCGGTGTGAAGGGCGGCCACGTCCACGGCGCGACGGATGAATTCGGATTCGCTGCTGCGGAAGACAAGGTTCACGTCCACGATTTGCACGCCACGATCATGAAGCTGCTCGGCTTCGACCACGAGAAGTTCACCTTCCGCGCCTCGGGCCGTGACTTCCGGCTGACGGATGTGCATGGCCATGTGGTGCAGGATCTGATTGCGTGACCTAGTGCTGCGTCCCGCCGGGTCGCGTCGTTTATCCCACGGAGCAATAATTGGCGGCGCTCTGCCGAGACGCCGCTACGCTGATCTCACTCCCACTCGTGCGGCAACGTCTCGACGTATTTCTTCCACAACTCCAACTCGACGTATTGCTCGAAGAACTTTCCGGGGCGCAATTCGGTGAGGCCGACCATGAGCCACTTCTTGTCGGACTTTTCATCCAGCCGCGCGTCGAGTTGTGACGAGACGATCATGATCGGCGCAAGCGGTTCATCGGGGAGCCTTTCGTACCAGCCGAGGTTTTGAAACCGGCGCAGATACCACGGCAGCGGCCAGTAATCGCTCTCGGGCGCGATGACTTTCACCACCGTGGCGAATTGAGCCGGAGCCACGCGCGCCAGAGCTTCCGTGCGTTGCACGAGACTCAGAAGGTCTGGAACGGTCTGGGCATAGACGTAGGGATTGCGGCGGTCGGCGGCGAACACGAAGTTCGCGCGCCAGCTTTGCGTGGCGAGTTGCGCCGTCAGGGCGAGCAGCACGATGCTGAAAATTATTTTCAAAGAACGGGCACGGAAAAACTCCACGAGCGCCGCCGCGCCCACGCCCGCGAGCAGAATCATGCCGAGGTAAAAGTTCAACAAGCACCACGGGGTCTTGTAGGCAATGGCCGAATAGATCGCCGTGAGAATAATCGTGAAGAGCGCGAGGAATCGGTGAAGCGGCGATTGCTTCACCAGCGACACGACCGCGCCGAGTGCCGCGAGGGCGAGAATCAATCCTTCGCTCCACACCGGACTTTTCGCCGGATGAAACCATGACAGCCGTTCCAGATAAAAACTCCACGAATGGATATGTGGCGAGTGTCCGCCCGCGCGCTTGAGCCACGGCAAGTAAGTGCGAATGGAATCGAGCGGCCCGGCCCAGTTGGTGAAGAAGGAACTGAACAGCGCCAGCCAGATGACGAACGCGGTGCCCAGAAACAGCGCGGCGTGCTTCCAGTTCCAGAAGGCGAGCACCCTCTGAACTCGCTGGGCCTTGGGCAGCGTCCACCAAATCGTGAGGACGCCCGCCATCCCCATCGCCGCCAGAGTGAGGACGAAAGTTTCCTTGGTCGTGACCATCAGCCCCAGGCCCACACCAGTCATCACCCCCCAGCGTGCCAGACGCGTTTGCCCGTATCTCCATCCAGCCCCGAGTGTCAGCGCGGTGAAGAAGACGAGCAGCATTTCGTGGATGAAGTAGCGGCTATAGAAAACCATCGCGGGCGAGACGGCCGTGAACAGCGCGGCCCACAGGATAGCGTTCCGTCCCAAACCATCCCAGAAGAGCAGCAGCAGAATCAGCAGCCCGACTCCGCACACCAGCGGTGCGAGGCGCAGTCGCGCGTCGTTGAAATCATCCGCGCTGCGCGCGCCACTCAACCACAGCAGCGGCAGCGTGGCGTGGTGGAGTGTCGGCCCGTGATATTCGTCGGGGTCGTAGCGGTAGCGGCCATGTTCCCAGAGTTCGGTGATCTTGACGGCGTTGACCGCCTCGTCGTTGTGCAGCGGGCGCGTGTCAAGTTTCGGCACGCGCAGGGCGAGTGCGGCGGCCAGCACCAGCAACAGAGCGAAGGCAGTCCAGCGATTCATCTTTGGTTTTTAGAAAACAACAGAGCGCGGACTTCTCAATCCGCGCTCTGCTTCGATCTTTGAATTCCGCGTCATCCGCGGTTTGCGTTGCGCCTCACTTCACCGGCAGCGCGTACACTTCGATCTCCTGCCAGCAGTTCAGCGCGCTCAGGCTACCGCCCTTGCTGTAGCCACGAACGTAGCGGGCTTTGACACCTTTCACGGCCACGGCTTTGCCATAGTGCATTTCAAAATACTCGCGATCCGTGCCGACCCCGAGGCCGGAGGAATTGTCCATGTCGTTGTTGAAGACCGTGGTGACATCCTTCTTGAACTCCGGGTCGTCCGACACTTGCAGCACGATGTCGTGCATGGCCTGCACGTAACGGTGGTCATGCCACATGGCAACGGCGTGAATGGCATAAGACTGGCCGAGATCGACCTGCGCCCACTGCGTGCCCTTCTTGAACTCGACCGCTTCTTCATCGAACGCCTCGCGCTTGCCGTCGGTGATCTGGCTCAACTCGCCGAGGAACGGCGGCACGCTGCTGGTCACGATCTTGCCGGCGGCCACGTTCACCACGCCCTTCGGCACGGGCGGTGTGGCGGGAGCCTTGGTCGGCGGCGGCTCGACGTTCGGGCCGACGGGCAGGTCTTCTGGCGTGCCTTTGAGGGTGTGGGCGGGAAGATTGAGTTTCAACGGCTCCGTGGCGGCATCCGCCGCGCGCAACGTCGCCGCGGTGCCAAAGGCCAGCGCCAGCGCGGCAACCAGGAGTGACTTGGACAAATCAGTTTTCATAAGTTTTGTGCAAAAAGAATGCGTGAACACTGGACGATGGGCGGCGGCGGTTCCATTAGAAAATATTCTGCTCAGGCCGCGCGGGCTGCGGTTGACCGGCGTGCTGGGAACGCGAGGCTGGAAAGCCTCGCAACCTGCCGACCAGAATGTCGGCGTTACGTCGCGTCGGCAGCCTCGGTGGTAGCGCCGGCTTTCCAGCCGGCAGGTCGGGAGGCTTTTCAGCCTCCCGTCCTTCGGGTGCCACGCATCACACCACCGGCAATTTCCACGGCTTGCGGTATTCCTTAGTCGTCAGCTTCGCGGCCTCGGCGTCGCCCACGATCAATTCCTTCACGGGGTCCCATTGAATCTTCCGACCGGTGCGGATGGCGATGTTGCCGAGGTGACAGACGGTAGCGGAACGGTGTCCGATCTCCACGTCGCAGATGGGCAGCTTGCGGCTCTTGATGCTGGCCAGCCAGTCGGCGTGATGCTGCGTGCTCTTGTGGAGACGCGCGTCGCCATCCTTGATCGGCGTCTCGAAGACTTCATCGGGCCACACGCGGATGACGCCGCGATTCACGTAGAGCAGACCTTTCTCGCCTTCGAAGATGCAGCCGGTGAACTCCGTCTTGCCGTCAAGGATTTCCATCGCCTGTTCCTTGCGCTCAGGAATGAGGGTCGCGACTTTTGGCGTCGGGCTTTGGCATTCCACGACCACGCCGTTCGCGTATTTGTAAGTGATCGAAAAGGCAGACGGCACCTCGAAGCGTTTGTCGGGATCGAAATCGCCTTTGCCGGTGATTTCGACGGGGCCACTTTTATCCATGCCGAGCGCCCATTGTGTGATGTCGAGATGGTGCGCGCCCCAGTTGGTCATCTGGCCGCCGGAGTAATCCCAGAAGAAGCGAAAGAAGTAATGGACGCGCTGCTTGTTGTAGGGGCGATACGGCGCCGGCCCGAGCCACATGTCGTAATCGAGTTCCGCCGGCGGGGGGCCGTCCGGCGTGAGCGGGTCCTTCGTCCAGTTCACGCCCACGAGGCCGACGAGCACGCGCTTGATTTTGCCGATGCGCCCGTTGCGGACGTATTCCGCCGCCTGCAAAAACTTCGCTTCCGAACGCTGCTGGCTGCCGCACTGCACGATGCGATTCGTTTTCCGCGCCGCGCGCACCAGCGTCTTGCCTTCCTCGATGAACAGCGTGAGCGGCTTCTCACAATAGACATCCTTGCCCGCGAGACACGCCTCAATGCTGGGCAGCGCGTGCCAGTGATCCGGCGTGGCGACCAGCACGGCATCAATGGACTTGTCTTCGAGCAGCTTCCGGTAGTCGGAATAAATCACCGGCTGGCGCGTGGTGGATTTCTCGACGAGCGCGGCGGCGGTGGCGGCGTGGGTTTTGTCCACGTCGCACACGGCCACGACGTTCTTGATGATGGCGCGCATGTTCGCGAGTCCCTGCCCGCCGGTGCCGATGACGCCGATGCGGATCAACTCACTGGGATTCTCACCCGTGGCCGCGAAGGTTTTGTTCAGGAAGATGTTGGGCAACGCGAGACTGGCTCCGAGGCCGAGAGAGGCACGGCGCAAAAACGTACGACGGCTCGTGAACGAAGGGGTTTTCATGGGCAGCGTTATCTGGCCTTTGCCGCCGGGTGTCAATGCGCCGGGCGACAGTGTGTTGTGTTAATAATAGCGCGCTGCATTTCTGTAGCGGCGTCTCGTGAGAACGCCGCTGATCGAATTGAGGATGGCGGCGCTCTGACGAGACGCCGCTACAAACAAAAGAGCCGCCGGATTTCTCCGGCGGCTGCGTGTGAATTCGTTTCTGGAAAGCGCGCTTAAATCTCCCAGCCCTTGCGATTCTGGCGTTTCACGAACTGCGCCGCCGCCGGCTCATTCGTCGCCAGCATGTTCGGGCCGTCCCATTCGAGCTTGTGGCCGACGCCCGTGCGCAGAGCCACGCAACCGAGCAGGACGATCTCCGTGAGATACGCCGCGATGCCGAAGTTTGAGTAAGCCGCCGGGCCGCCACGCATGGCGGCAAACCATTCTTCGTCGTGGCCGGGGGAACGCGGAATGGTCTGCGGCACGGCCTTGCAGGCCTCGTGCTGATCGCCGGACTTGTATTCCTTCTCGTCGTTCAACACGACCTGGAAACGCGCGCCGTAATCATCCCCTGCGAAGAGCTTGCCCTTCTCGCCGACAATGAGACAGCCGCTGCTCGGCAACTCGCCGCGCTGCGCGACAATCTCCTTCGTCAACTCCGCGTGCGGACGCAACGGCGTAACGAAATCTCCCGAGGAACCTTTCTTTGATCCTTGGTTGAACATGGCGTGCTTGGCGTTCGGGTTGCCGTCGTACCACCAGAACTTGCACGGCGGCAGGCCGTCGCGTTCGGGAAAGTCGAAGCGGATGCGCGAGGTGAGCGGGAACGTTTCTGGAAACACGCGCGACGCGACTTCCAGTTCCACCGCCGTCGGGAAGCCGAGCTTGAGCGCGCGGAACGGCATGTTGACCGTGTGCAACGCCATGTCGCCGAGCGCGCCGGTGCCGAAGTCATACCAACCGCGCCACGCGAACGAATGATAGACGTTGTTCTTGAACGGACGATACGCCGCCGGTCCGAGCCACAAATCCCAATCCACATTCGCGGGAACTTTGTCTTCGCCCGCGGGACGTTCGAGTCCCTGCGGCCAAATCGGGCGGTTCGACCAGACGTGCAGTTCGCGTGGCGCACCAATGATGCCCGCCTGGACTACTTCCACGGCGCGGCGCAAGCCGCTGCCCGCGCTGCCCTGGTTGCCCATTTGTGTGGCGAGTTTGTTTTCCGTGGAGAGCCGACGCATTTCGCGTGCCTCCCACACCGTCTGCGTCAGAGGCTTCTGGCAGTAAATGTGTTTGCCCATCTTCAGGGCGTTGATGCCGCAGACGCCGTGCAAATGATCAGGCGTGGAAATGACCACCGCGTCAATGGACTTGCCGAGTTCCTCGTACATTTTGCGCCAATCTTTGAAAAGCTTGGCGTCGTAGGTGCGGTTCTCTTTCGTGGCGCGATCCTTGAGCTGCTTGTGCTTCCCGTTCAGCGTGTTCGAGTCAATGTCGCAGAGGCCGACAATGTCGCCGCCGAGCTTGAAGGCGCTGTCCGTGTCGCTCCCGCCTTTGCCACCGACGCCGATGCAGGCAATGGCGATTTTGCTGTTGGGGTTCTGCGACCGTGCGAAGTACGGCGCACCGAGAATCACGCCGCCGGTGAGCAGCGACGATGATTTGAGAAAGTCACGACGGGTCCCGAAATGGTAAGTTTGCTTAGGCATGGGCGAAGTTGTTACGCCTGCCCCGGAGGCGGGACAAGGAGAATTTCCAAAGCCAGCACCGCAACACCATTCGGGTCGGCGCGTAGTCCCCAAAATATAAAGCCCCGTTCACACACATTCGAACGGGGCGTGGGAACGAACGGGCCACCATTGGTCCGCCGCTCCACGTCCAGTATGTCGGCGGGCCGCGCGGAATGCCTTAGCCAGCGGTTTCAACCGGTCGGGGCAAAGAATTTCCATGGCGGACGATTTCGAGTTTGGGATTTGCGTCGGGAAATCTACACTCCGCGCGTGATTGCTCTCCTCGATTACGGTTCCGGCAACCTCCGCAGCGTGGAAAAGGCGCTGCTCAAGGTCGGCGCGGACGTGCGCGTGACGAAATCCGCCGACGGCCTGAAAGGCGCGCGCGGCGTGGTGCTGCCCGGCGTGGGCGCGTTCGACGACTGCGTTAACGCAATGGGCCGCCAGCACCTGCTCACCGCCGTGCGCGAATGGATTGCGGCGGGACAGCCGTTCCTCGGCATCTGCGTCGGCTACCAGGCGCTGTTCGAGAGCAGCGCGGAGTTCAACAGTTGCGCGGCCGGACTGGGCGTTTTCCGAGGCAAGGTCGTGCGGTTCCCCACGCAACCCGGACTCAAGGTGCCGCAGATCGGCTGGAACCAAATCGAACTCGCGCAGCCGGAATGCCCGCTCTATCGGGGCATCCCGGACGGCAGCCACGTTTATTTTGTCCACAGTTTTTTCCCGCAGCCGCTGGATGAAAGCATCATCGCCACGCGCACGAACTACGGCGGTTCGTTCGCGTCGTCGGTGTGGAAGGGAAATGTTTTCGCGACGCAATTTCACCCCGAGAAAAGCCAGGCCGTGGGGCTAAAACTGCTGGAGAACTTCGTGACGCTGGCGGAGGCAACGTAGCGTGGCGCCCCCCGGGGGCGGGGGGGTTTT
>JAYVQC010000007.1:0-12439 GCA_043757045.1 Akkermansia sp.
GGCCTGCGCCATCTCTGCGCCTTGGAAGAAGCCCGCGCCAATGGACACTGGGATCAAATTTGGACCGCCGCCTGATGGCGGTACCTGCAAGATGCGCCCTGGGCAGTGCGCGAAGCTGTTCCAACGCTGACGGAACAAAATCAATTTGATAGTCTTTTTCCACGACACGAACTCACGCCTTCAACACCTCGATGAACGCCTCCTGCGGGATGTTCACCGTGCCGAACGCCTTCATGCGCTTTTTGCCTTCCTTCTGCTTCTCCAAAAGTTTGCGCTTGCGGCTGATGTCGCCGCCGTAGCACTTCGCGGTCACGTCCTTGCGGAGCGCGCTCACCGATTCGCGCGCGACAATCTTCCCGCCGATGGCCGCCTGGATGGCAACTTGATACTGCTGGTTGGGAATCACTTCCTTGAGTTTCGCGGCGAGTGAGCGTCCGCGTGCTTCCGCCTTGTCGCGATGGACGATGCACGAGAAGGCGTCCACCGGTTCGGCGTTCACGAGCATCTCCAACTTCACCATCTCGGACTCCTGATGGTCGGCGAACTCGTAATCCATCGAGCCGAAACCGCGCGTGATGCTTTTGATGCGGTCATGGAAATCAATGAGGATTTCGTTCAGCGGGAGCAGGCTGGTCATCATCACACGCCGCGCGTCGAGCGTCTCGGTGTGGTCAATCTTGCCGCGCTTCTCGGAGATCAAGGCCATGATGTCGCCAATGTTTTCATTCGGCGCGATGACGAAGGCCTTCACCATCGGCTCCTCGATTTTGAGGATGAAATTAGCCGCAGGCATGAAGGCGGGATTGTCGATCTCCTTCATCGTGCCGTCGGTCATCGTCACCTTGTAAACCACGCTGGGATAGGTGGCGATGATGTCCATGCCGTATTCACGGCGCAGACGTTCCTGGACGATTTCCAAATGCAGCAGTCCGAGGAAGCCGCAGCGGAAGCCGAAGCCGAGCGCCACGGAGCTTTCGCTCTGGTAGGCGAACGCGGAGTCGTTCAACTGGAGCTTGCCCATGTTCGCCTTGAGCGCCTCATAATCCGCTGTGTTAATCGGATAGATGCCGCTGAAGACCATCGGGTGAACTTCCTTGAAACCCGGTAGCACTGCGGACGGGTTGCGCGCGTCGGTGATGGTGTCGCCCATCTTTACTTCCTGCGGCGACTTGATGTTCGCCGTGAAGTAGCCGGTCTCGCCGACTTCGAGTTTCTCGCGCGCGTAGGGCTTGGGATTGAAGCTGCCGACTTCCTTGATTTCGACGTTCTTGCCGGAGTGCAGGAGCTTCACCTGCTGGCCCGCCTTCAACTCGCCATTGAACACGCGCACATGCGTGACCACGCCTTTGTAAGTGTCGAAGTAGGAATCGAAGGCGAGCGCCTGAAGTGATTTTTCGCCGGACGGTTTCGGCGGCGGCACGCGCTCGATGATGGCTTCGAGAATGTCTTCGATGCCGATGCCGGCCTTCGCGCTGGCGAGAATGGCCGTGTCCGCCGGGATGGCGAGAATGTCTTCAAGCTGCTGCTTGGTCAGTTCGATGTTCGCGTGCGGCAGGTCAATCTTGTTGATGACCGGGATGATGTGCAGGTTCTGCTTCATCGCCAGATGCACGTTCGCGACCGTCTGCGCCTCGACGCCTTGCGCAGCATCAATGATGAGCAACGCACCTTCGCACGCGCTCAAACTGCGCGAGACTTCATAGGCAAAATCCACATGGCCCGGCGTATCAATGAGGTTGAGTTCGTAGGTCTCTCCGTTCTTCGCCTTGTAGAGCATCGTGACCGGATGGGCCTTGATGGTGATGCCGCGCTCCTTCTCCAAGTCCATCGAGTCGAGCAACTGCGCGGACATATCGCGGTCGGCAATGGTGCCAGTGCGGTTCAAGAGCCGGTCCGAGAGCGTCGTCTTCCCATGATCAATGTGGGCGATGATGCTGAAATTTCTAATGTGAGCTGAATCCATCTTTTTTCCGAAATTTTCGGAGCGCGAATCTCGGCTAACGCACCCGGCAGGTCAACGGATTCGTGCGGCAGGGCCAACGCAGGGGTGCATCCGCGCTCCATCAACCAAGTCCCGAGAAGAAACTTTCCGCTTGGCTCGGGCCGTGGTCAGGAGCACGCTCTGAATAAGCCTATGGACACAAACCCTCGTCCGTTTCGGAGCCTTCTCACCCTCGTTCTTTTCACCACCGCGCCCGCAGTGTTTGCCGGCGAGGCGGACATCAAAATCCCCGAGTTGCATACCGTGGGATTCCAACTCGCGGGCACGAACTCGATCATCACCGGGCCGACGCTCATGTACATTGGTCTCGTCATCTGCCTGCTCGGAGCGCTCTTCGGCGTGCTGCAATATTTCCAGACAAAGAACCTGCCGGTGCATGAGCGGATGCGCAGCGTGTCGAACATCATCTGGGAGACGTGCAAAACGTATCTGCTCCAGCAGGGGAAATTCCTCGCGGTGCTGTGGGTGCTGATCGCGCTGTGCATGGTTTATTATTTCGCGGCCTTGCAGCACGCGCCGTTTGGGAACGTGATCATCATCCTGCTGACTTCCATCCTTGGCATCCTGGGCAGCTACGGCGTGGCCTGGTTCGGCATCCGCATCAACACGCAGGCGAATTCGCGCGCGGCCTTTTCGGCATTGAAGGGCAACTCACTCGACACGTTGAACGTCTCGCTGCGCGCGGGCATGAGCGTGGGCATGCTGCTGGTGAGCGTGGAACTGTTCTTCATGATTTGCATCCTGATGTTTCTGCCGGCGCATCTGGTCGGGCCGTGCTTCATCGGGTTCGCGATTGGCGAATCACTGGGCGCGAGCGCGCTGCGCATCTGTGGCGGCATCTTCACGAAGATCGCGGACATCGGCGCGGACCTGATGAAGATCGTCTTCAAGCTGCCGGAGGATGATCCGAAGAACCCCGGCGTGATCGCGGACTGCACCGGCGACAACGCCGGCGACAGCGTGGGGCCGAGCGCGGACGGCTTCGAGACGTATGGCGTGACGGGCGTGGCGCTGGTGACGTTTCTCGCGCTCGCGCTGGGCGAGCGTCAGCCGGATACGTGCGGGAAGCTCATCCTCTGGCTCTTCTCGATGCGCATGTTGATGATTCTCACCTCGCTCGTTTCCTACTGGCTGAACGGCCTCTACGCGAAGGCGAAGTTCGGCCACAAAAAGGAATTCGACTGGGAAGCGCCACTCACTTCACTAGTCTGGCTGACGTCGCTGATTTCCATCGCAGTGACGTTTGGCGCGAGCTGGCTGCTGCTCGGCGCGTTCGGTGCGCGCAGCGAACTGTGGTGGGTGCTGTCGGCGATCATCAGTTGCGGCACGCTGGCCGGCGCGGTGATTCCGGAGTTCACGAAAGTGTTCACCAGCACGCACTCACGGCATGTGAAGGAAGTGGTCACGGCGTCACGACAAGGCGGCGCGTCGCTGAACATTCTCTCCGGTCTGGTCGCGGGAAATTTCTCTGCGTTCTGGAAGGGGCTGACCATTCTGGTGCTGATGCTCGTGAGCTACCTGTTCTCCAAGCATTCATCGGTGGCGGGATTGATGCCGGGGGACATCAGTTTCGCCGCGCCGATTTTTGCGTTCGGTCTCGTGGCTTTCGGTTTCCTCGGCATGGGACCGGTGACCATCGCCGTGGATAGCTTCGGGCCGGTCACGGACAACTCGCAGTCGGTTTATGAACTGAGCCAGATCGAATCCGTCCCGAACATCAAAGAAGAAATTCAACGCGACTTCGGCTTCACGCCCGACTTCGAACGCGCGAAACATGAACTGGAAAAAGGCGACGGCGCTGGAAACACCTTCAAGGCCACCGCCAAGCCCGTGCTCATCGGCACCGCCGTCGTCGGCGCGACCACGATGATCTTCGGCATCATCATGCTGCTCAAAACAATCCCCGAATACTCCAACGTCATCGAGCGACTGAGCCTTGTGCAGCCCGAGGTGTTGCTCGGCCTGCTCATGGGCGGCTCGGTCATTTACTGGTTCACCGGCGCATCCATTCAGGCGGTGGTCACGGGCGCGTATGGGGCCGTGGTGTTCATCCAGAAAAACATCCGGCTCGACCAGGCGGCGGCGTCCATCGAGGACAGCAAGGAAGTCGTCCGCATCTGCACCGTTTATGCGCAGAAAGGCATGGTGAACATCTTCATCGTCGTCTTCTGCTTCGCGCTTTCCCTCGCGCTGTTCAATCCGTTCTTCTTCATCGGCTACCTTGTCGCCATCGCCTTCTTCGGATTGTTCCAGGCCATCTTCATGGCCAACGCCGGCGGCGCCTGGGACAACGCCAAAAAAATCGTGGAAGTGGACCTGCGCGAGAAAGGCACGCCGCTCCACGCCGCCACCGTCGTCGGCGACACCGTGGGCGATCCGTTCAAAGACACGTCCTCTGTCTCGCTCAATCCCGTGATTAAGTTCACCACACTCTTCGGCCTGCTCGCCGTGGAGATCGCCGTGCAGATGAAAAACCAGCAGCTCAAGTACGGCCTCGGCGGCGTGATTTTCCTGATCGCGCTGTTCTTCGTCTATCGCTCCTTCTACGGCATGAGAATTCCCGTGGAGCACGAGACGGAAGGCGTGATGGTGATCGGTGCGCCGGACGACAAGCTGGATGCCCGCAAATAAATGGTGAATCAATTCTCCGTGTCGGGCACCGCCGCGCGTCGCGAGCGGTGCCAGAGCCACAGAATTCCCAACCCGAGCAAGCCGCCCCCCGTGTCAATCATCACATCGCGCACCGCGCCCGTGCGATTGGGGACGAACGATTGATGCCACTCGTCCGTGGCCGCGTAAAGCGCCACGGCCAGCAGCGCCAGGCCCGCCACCCGCCACGACCACGGACGCGCGTCGCCTCGCACAGGACCGCGTAAGGCCCGCCACCACAGCCAGGCCAGAATCGCGTACTCCGTCACATGCGCCGTCTTCCGCACGCACCAACGCACGGCCTCGACGTTCTCCACCGAAATATCCGGCCAGAGCCGGCGCAGGAACGGCTCTAAAAATCGCGACGTGCGCTGCGTGGATTGCGCGTCGGCGGAGGCGCTGAAAATCACGCCCATCCAGATTAAGAGCGGCAGCCAATAGCGTGCGAATGCGATCATGCCGCGCGAGCAAAACAGCGCTTTCGCCGGCGCGGCGAGTATTTTCGATTGCTGATCTCCCGCGCGGGCCATGAACTTTCTTCGCCATCACAACCAACGCATGAATGAAAAACCGTTTCGATCCCGTCCTGAATTCATGTAGCTCCCTGGGCAAAACCGTTGCCGCAGCAGGTCACGCTGGCTAGCTTCTTTCCAGCCGCGTGCGCGGTCCGTATGGCAGCCGCCTTTGATTTCTCGCTCAACGGACAAAACGTCCGGGTGGAAAACCTCTCCCCAAACACCACGCTCCTTGAATTTCTCCGCGCCACCGGCCGCACCGGCACGAAGGAAGGCTGCGCGGAAGGCGATTGTGGCGCGTGCTCGGTCGCCATCGTCGAGAGTGATGCGAACGGGAAGAAAACTTTCCGCGCCATCAACAGTTGCCTCATTCCGATTTGCCTGCTCGCCGGGCGTGAAGTGATTTCCGTCGAGGGCGTGGCCTGCGGAACAACGCTTCATCCGGTGCAGCAGAAGATGGTCGAGTGCCACGGCTCACAATGCGGCTACTGCACGCCGGGCTTCATCATGTCGCTCTTCGAGGGCTATCACCGCGACGACCTAAAGACCGCAGAACAACTCGACGAGCAACTGTGTGGGAATCTGTGCCGCTGCACGGGCTACCGTCCGATTCGCGACGCGGCGCTGGAAGCATTCGCCGAACGGAGCGTCCGCCTCCGGCTTGGCTCGTTGGTGAACGAACAACACGCCGGGCCAGAGACCGGCGCTCCAGTGGAATACGAGTCGCACGCCGAACAATTCTTCCGTCCGACTTCGCTGGCGCAATTGTTCCAACTCATCGCCGCGCATCCGACCGCGCGGTTGATTGCCGGGGCCACTGAACTCGGCCTCGACATCACCAAACGGTTCAAAAAGTTTTCGACGCTCATCTCTGTCGAGGCGGTTTCTGAGCTGCGAAACATCGAATCCACCGAACACGAATGGCGCGTCGGCGCTGCGGCCACGCTGACGAACATCGAGGACAAACTCGGCGACGAGTTCCCGGCGTTGCGCGACATGCTGCGCGTGTTCGGCTCGCGGCAGATCCGCAATCGCGCCACGATGGGCGGGAACATCGTCACCGCCTCGCCCATCGGCGACAGTGCGCCCGTGCTGCTCGCGCTTGATGCGCGCATAGTGCTCGCGGCGAAAGGCGGCGAGCGCGTGCTGCCCGTCGCGGATTTCTTCGTGAGCTACCGGAAGACGGCGGTGCAATCGGGCGAGATTCTCAAGACGATCCTCATTCCTCGGCCTGCTTCCACGAGCGGCCAGCGGCTCACCCGCTGGTTCAAAGTTTCCAAGCGCCGCGAGATGGACATCAGCACGGTGGCGGCGTGCTTCGTGGTGGAACTGGATTCGGCGCAGCGCATCCAACTCGTGCGCCTGGCCTTCGGCGGCGTGGCCGCGACTCCTTTGCGCGCGGTGAAGACTGAGGCCGCATTGCTCGGGAAGACATGGAGCGAAGAAACCGTGCGCAGTGTGCTGCCGCTGCTGCGCGGCGAGTTCACGCCGATTTCGGACGTGCGCGGCTCGGCGGAGTACCGCAGCGAGTTGATCGGGAGTTTGCTGGAGAAGTTTTTCCACGACGGAGCGCCGAGCATCGGTCGGCCCGAAGTCTCGGAGCGCACCTCTGGCCGAGCAATGCTCGGCGCTCCGCTGAAGTCGTTACCACACGAGAGCGCGCACAAGCACGTCACCGGCGAGGCGATTTACACGGACGACGCGGCGGCGCGGCGCGGGATGCTCGAAGTCTGGCCGGTGTGTGCGCCGCACGCCCGGGCGCGCATCGTGAAGCGCGATGCGACGACGGCGCGGACGATGCCCGGCGTGCGGGCCGTGTTGCTGGCGGAGGATGTGCCGGGCGTGAATGACGTGGGCGCGGTGCGGCACGACGAGGTCCTGCTGGCGGACAAAGAGATTTCCTTCCACGGGCAACTGGTCGCGCTGGTCGTGGGCGAGTCGCAGGAAGCCTGTCGCGCGGCGGCGGTGCAGGTCGTCGTGGAATACGAGCCGCTCGCGCCGGTGCTCACCATTCCCGAGGCCATTGCACAGAACAGTTTTCACACGGAGGCGAATTCCATCCGGCGCGGCGACTGCGCGAGCGGATTGAACAACGCCCCGCAGAAGCTCGAAGGCGACTTCGCGTTTGGCGGACAGGAACATTTTTACCTGGAGATGCAGGCGGCGTGGGCGGAGCCGGGCGAGGACGGTTCGATGTTCGTGATGTCCTCCACGCAGCATCCGTCCGAGGTGCAGCACATCGTGGCGCATGTGCTGCATGTGCCGGTGAATCACGTCGTGGTGCAGAGTCCGCGCATGGGCGGCGGGTTTGGCGGCAAGGAGACGCAGGCCGCGACCTTCGCCGCGCTGGCCGCGCTCGCAGCGGCGAAGACGCAACGCCCCGTGCGCGTGCGCGTGAACCGCGACCTCGACATGATGCTCACGGGCAAGCGCCATCCGTTTCTCGCGAAGTTCAAGGTGGGCTTCGACGGCGACGGTCATTTGCTCGCGGCGAAAGTGGAACTGTTCTCGAATGGCGGCTGGTCGCTCGACCTTTCCATGCCGGTCACGGATCGCGCGGTCTTCCACTTGGACAACGCCTACTACATCCCGCACGTCGAGTTCAGCGGACGCGTGGCAAAGACGAACGTGGCGTCGAACACGGCTTTCCGCGGATTCGGCGGGCCACAGGGGATGCTCGTCATCGAGGAAATCATCGCTCGCATCGCCCGGCAACTCGGCCTGCCGCCCGAAGTCGTGCGCGAACGCAACTTGTATCGCGGCACCGGCGAGACGAACACCACGCACTACGGGCAGGAAGTTGATGAAGCGGAAGTGGAAGTGGGACAGGCGCCCCCGCCTGTCTCTAGTCCTGCAAGCGCCCCCGCTTGCAGTCCTACAGGCGGGGGCGCCTGCAAGACTACGGAGACTGGCGAGGGCGCCCGTCCCACTACTGAACCCAACCGCATTCAGCGCGTGTGGCAGGAACTGAAAGTCAGCAGCGCGTTCGAGCAGCGGCGTGCGGAGATCACGGAATGGAATTTTCAGCATCCGCACCTCAAGCGCGGACTCGCCATGACGCCGGTGAAGTTCGGCATCTCCTTCACCCTCACGCATCTCAACCAGGCGGGCGCGCTCGTGCTCATCTACCAGGACGGCACGGTGCAGGTGAATCACGGCGGCACGGAGATGGGCCAGGGCATCAATACGAACATGGCGATGATCGCCGCGCGCGAACTGGGCATCGCCGTGGACGCGGTGCGTGTCATGCCCACGAGCACGGACAAGGTGCCGAACACCTCGGCCACGGCGGCGTCGTGCGGCACGGACTTGAACGGCATGGCGGTGAAGAATGCGTGCGAGATTTTGCGGACACGCCTCGCGCCGGTCGCGGCGAAGTTGCTGGCGACGAAACTCGGCAGGGACATCAAAGACGAGGAGGTGACGTTCAGGGACGGGGCGGTTCACGCGAAAGGCGCGGCGGACACTTTCAAGTTCAGCGAAGTCGTCACGCAGGCTTACCTCCAGCGCATCAGCCTTTCCTCCACGGGTTACTACCGCACGCCGGAGATTCACTATGACCGCGCGGCGGGGCGCGGGAAACCGTTCCACTATTTTTCCGTGGGCGCGGCGGCGAGCGAGGTGGAGGTGGACGGCTTCACGGGCATGACGCGCGTGTTGCGCACGGACATCCTGCACGACGTGGGCTACTCGATTAACGCCGGCATCAATCGCGGCCAGATCGAAGGCGGCTTCGTGCAGGGCCTGGGCTGGCTCACGGCGGAGGAACTGGTGTGGGACCAGGACGGCAAACTGCTCACGCACTCGCCGGACACTTACAAAATCCCCGCCATCGGCGACACGCCGCGCGAGTTCAACGTCGCGTTCCTCACGAACGCCACGCAGCGCCACACCATCTTCGGCAGCAAGGCCGTGGGCGAACCGCCGCTCATGCTCGCCATCTCTGTGCGCGAAGCGATCCGCGACGCGGTGGCGGCGTTTGGTGATGGAAAAAGTGAGGTGAATCTGGCGTCACCTGCAACGGGTGAAGCGATCTTCAGGGCGATTCAAGAAATGCGAATTGAATGCTCGGCATGAAATCTATCGGGCGTCGAATTTTGACCGGAATGCTTATTGCAATAGGGAGTGCGTTCGTTTGGGCAATCATCTCGGTTACTGTTCGGGGTGGACGAGAAAACTCGCTTCTCGCTGTTCCTTTCTGGGCGGCTTACGCCGTTTTAGTTTCAAGCTGGTTTGTGTTGCCACTTGGGGTCGCGCTCGGTGTCATCATGCCCTGGATAGTTCGCAATTGCTCTGTCCGTTCAGCATGGCTCCGAGGTGCTTTGGTGGGTGTCGGCGTGGCTGTAATCGCGGCATCACTTACTTCTGTTACGAAGGAGTGGCCGACCATTTCGGGAGCAGCCACAATTGTTGATCAAGCAGCATGGCGGCGCGCGGTCTTCAGTAATTTTGCCTTCGACCTCACAAGCATGACTCTCGTATGCAGTGTGATGGTTGGAGTCTGGGCGGTACGATGGCGCGGGCCAGTCATTCCAAAACTGGGATCGTGAAGGTGGGGCGTCGCTGTCCTCAGCGCGCCGGGCCACGACTCGACGGAACACTCACGAGCCTCTCACGCCTCAACCCGGCGCGCTGAGGACAGCGACGCCCTACCTGTGCTGGAAGTGACGATGCCTTCCGTCATTTCGGCGGCACGGAGAAGATGGAATTCGTCACCCCCGCCGGACGAGCTTTTTCCCAGTCGCCGTACATCGGATTGGGAAAGACAATCCAGTTCGAGCCGAAGCGGGCGGCGTGATTGGTCACGGTGGCGGCTCGCGGTTCGAGCACAGCAGAATCAAACGCGCTGGAAAAGTCCGAGAGGTTGTCACCGAGCAGCAGGCAGACCGTGTGGCTCTTCGCGATTTCCTCGCGGCGGTCGTCCTTGTTCTTGCTCGTGCGTTTGCAGAGGAGATGGGCGTGGTTGGCATTGGGGAAACCGGTGGCTTGCAGATTCCGCACCGTGGCGTCGCCTTCGTCCTGATCGCGATTGGTCACGTAGAAAACCTTCACGCCCCGGCTCGACGCGTAGTTCAGAAAATCACGCGCGCCCGGCAGCGGCTCCGCACTGGCCAGCGCCGTCCACTTTTTCCACGTCTTCAGCGAATACGTTTCACGGTTCTGAATCAGCCACACTTGATACGGGCTGTTGTCGAGCACGGTCTCGTCAATGTCGGTGATGATGGCGAGCGGCTTCGTCGGCGCAGGCTGCGCAAGCACGAGATCCAACTGCTGACGCGCCACGGCGAAACCCTGCCGGTAAAGCGCCGCCGCCTCACCGCCACGAAACCACGCGGTGGCGTTGGTGCGTTTGTCGGGCGCGGAAGGCGACTGGCAGCCGACAAGCGTAAGGAGCACCATGCCGAGCGTGACTCGGACGAGAAGTGAACCGGCAAAAAAAGTGTCGCGGTGCTTTTTCAAACGGCGGCTGTTTTGCCTGCTGGCCCGTGCCGTGAGCAAGCACGAACGCGGCAGATCATTGCAGGAAGACACCGGCGCCAACCTTGTCTGAGCCAGGCCGGGTGAATAAGGTCAGTTGCCACCCTTCAGAGACTCGCGCTCTCGGTTCATTCGTCATTCCAGCCGTCCACCCCGCCTGCCGCTAAACTCTCCATGAATCCCCGGCCTGCCCCGCCCATGCCCGCACGGCAACAAACAATGAAACAATTTTACTTTGCCGCGTCGAAAAGGCACTTTGGCGCGCAACAGACCCATAAATTTTAAGAACTGAAAGACACGAGCTATGAGCAATTGGAAACCAACTTGGTGTAACGGCGAAGACCACATCTGGCGGCCCAACCGCCGGCAGTTCCTCTACGTCGGCGTGGTCGGCGCGATGGGGCTGACCCTCGGCAATCTCCTCAAGCTCGAAGCCCTGGCCGGCACCGGCAAAGGCGCGACCGCAGCGGGCGGCGCGGCGAAGGCCAAGTCCATCATCAATATCTATCTCCCCGGCGGCATGGCCGCGCAGGAGACACTCGACCCGAAGATGTTCGCGCCCATCGAGTATCGCGGGCCGATGGGCACGGTGAAGACAAAGATTCCCGGCGTCCATTTCTCCGAAACGCTGCCCCAGACCGCCGCCATCGCGGACAAAATCACCGTCGTCCGCTCAATGACCCACGGCGAAGCCGACCACGACCGCGGCACGCACAACATGTTCACCGGCTACCGTCCCAGTCCGGCGATTCACTTTCCGAGTTTCGGCAGCGTCGTCTCGCACGAACTCGGGCCGCGCAATGATCTTCCGCCCTACGTTTGCATTCCGAACATGCCCACGTCGTTTGCGGGCACGGGCTATTTGGGATCGGCGTATGGACCGTTCAGCCTTGGCAGCGATCCGGCGACCACGGGCTTCAAAGTCCGCGACCTGAGCCTTCCCACTGGCGTGGATGAAAAACGCTTCGCCGAGCGCAAAGACATTCGCGCCGCCGTGGATGAACATTTCAGCACGCTGGAAAAATCTGACGCGCTCGACGGCATGGATTCGTTCTATCAACGCGCCTACTCCCTGCTCTCCTCGGACAAGGCCCGCGCCGCCTTCTCCATCAACGACGAGAAGGATGCGCTCCGTGACGAATACGGCCGTAACACGGCGGGCCAGCGAATGATTCTTGCGCGGCGTCTCGTCGAGGCAGGCGTGCGCTTCGTGTCGCTCACCTACGGCGGCTGGGATCATCACGACAACATCAAGACCGCGATGACCGCCCAGATGCCGAGCTTCGACCAGGCGTTCGCCGCGCTCATCCGCGACCTCGACCGGCGCGGGATGCTCGACAGCACGCTGGTCATGGTGACCACGGAATTTGGCCGCACGCCCAAGATCAACGGCACCGCTGGCCGCGACCACTACCCGAAAGTTTTCAGCATCGTGATGGCCGGCGGCGGCGTGAAGCGCGGCCACATCCACGGCTCCTCGGACGCCACCGGCGGCGAGCCGGATGCCAATCCGCTCTCCGTCCCCGATCTCGCGGCCACGGTGTATCACCAACTCGGCATTGACCCGGACAAAGTGCTCTACGCCCCCGGCCCGCGCCCCATCGCCATCGTCAAGGACGGCACGGTCGTCAAAGAACTGCTGGCGTGAGCCGCTGCTGCTGAGAGATTGCGCCATGAGCACCCGCGAATCATTGCTCGAAGAAATCAACCGGCATCCGGAGCCTTTGCTCAAAGAGCTTCAGAACTACCTCGCCGTGCTGGTCGAGCAACGTGGGAAGAACGGCGGCGGAACTGC
>JAYVQC010000008.1:0-3167 GCA_043757045.1 Akkermansia sp.
CCTTTCCACGTTGCTGCGGGCTGGAAAGCCCGCGCTCCGGTGCGGATGTGATCCGTGACCATTCCAACAAGCGAATGATTGCCTCCGCGCCATCACTCCCTACACTGCGCGCGTCCCAGAACACGAACCCTTTGCACACTAATTTTATGCACACTTCATCCGCACTCTCCCGCCGCCGTTTCCTCGCCACCACCACCGCTGCCGCCGCTGCGCTCGCCATGCCACGCGTGCTCACGGCGCAGAAGTCCGACACGCCACTCGTCGTCGGCACGGGCGAGCATCGTTACGAGGTGCAGCACGACTGGCCGCAGTTGCCGGAAAAGTATTCGTGGCAAACCACGCACAACCTCGCGGTGGATCGCGAGGGCCTGCTCTACGTGACGCACGAGGGCCGCGAGAATTTGAAGGAGCATCCGTCCATCTTCGTGTTTGATGAGAAGGGCAAGTTCGTGCGCGCGTTTGGAAAGCAATTTCAAGGTGGCGGACACGGCATCGAAGTCATCACCGAGGGCAAGGAACAGTTCCTCTACGTGACCGCGTATCAGCAGGTGAAGAGTTTCGCGAAGCTCACGCTCCAGGGCGAAACCGTCTGGGAAAAACACGCGCCGATGGACTCCGGCGTTTATCTCAAAGACGAGGACACTGCGCCGAAGAAGCGCTGGGGCCGCGACGCCTTCATGCCCACGAATTACGCCTTCACGCCCGACGGCGGATTTTTTCTCGCCGACGGCTACGGTTCGTATCGCATCCATCGTTACGACAAGAACGGGAAGTGGCTCTCGATGTTCGGCCAGCCCGGCAAGGGCGACGGCGAGTTCAACACGCCGCACGGCATTGACTTCGATGACCGCCCCGGTCGCGCGCCGTCCGTCGTCGTGTGCGACCGCGCGAACAAGCGGCTACAGTGGTTCGACCTCGACGGGAAGCATCTCAAGACGCTCGATGGTTTCATCCTGCCCGCCAACATTGACATCCGCGGCGACGTGATGCTCGTGCCCGACTTGGGCGCGCGCATCACGCTGCTCGACAAGGACAACAAGGTCATCACGCACCTCGGCGAAGACCCCGAGTGGCGCAAGGAAGTGACCAAGGACGGCAACAAGATGCGCCGCAACAAAAATGGCGAAGGCTGGGTGAGCGGAAAATTTCTCCACCCGCACGATGCGTGCTTCGACGCGGCGGGCAACATCTTCGTGGCCGAGTGGGTGGACTCGGGACGCATCACGCGGCTGCGGAAGTTGAGTTGATGGAGCGCGTGCCTCCCGCCCGCCGTGACGACGAACGCGTTCGAGCGGGCGAGACGCCCGCGCTCCTTTCCACACGAAAATTTCGCGTGCAACCCCGAGAGGCGAGGAACATGCTCGCGGCATGAGCGCGCCACGTTCCTACCACAACATCGTGTTGTGCGGATTCATGGGCACCGGCAAATCATCCGTGGGCCGCCTCGTCGCCGAACAGTTGCGCTTCGCGTTTCTCGACACCGATCACGTCATCGAAGCCCGCGCGGGCAAACCGATCAGCGAGATTTTCACCGAGCAGGGCGAGGAGGCGTTTCGCGAAATGGAACGCAAGGTCGTGAAGGAACTGACCGAGCGGAAACACACCGTCATCTCCACCGGCGGCGGTCTCGTGGTGAATCCCGAAAACATGACGAGCCTGAAACAGCACGCGCTGGTCGTGTGCCTGTGGGCGTCGCCGGCGGGGATTTTCACGCGCGTGAAAAATCAGAACCACCGCCCGCTGTTGCAAGGCCCGGACGCGCTGGAAAAAATCACGAAGCTGCTCGCCGAGCGCACGCCGTTCTACAAACAGGCCGACGTGCTGCTGAACACGGAGATTCGTTCGCCCCGCGAAGTCGCGCATCAGGTGGCGCATCAGTTCCGCATCGCGCGCACGGCCCCGCCCGCGCACTCCTTCCGTCCCACGCCTTGAAGGAATTGATCCGCCAGCGCGCCCGCGAACTGGGCTTTGACGATTGCCGTTGCACCACGGCAGCCCCGCCGGATCACGCGGAACAATTTCAACACTGGCTCGCGGAAAAACAGCACGGGGAAATGGCGTGGTTGGAGCGCAACGCGGCCAAGCGCGTCGATCCGCAGCAAGTTCTCGCAGGCGCAAAGTCCCTCATCACGCTCGCGGTTTCTTACGTCCAAGGTCCAAGGTCCAAGGCCCAAGGTCAGGAGGCGTCAGGTGTCGTTGCACGCTACGCGCAGTTCACCGACTACCACAACGTCATCGCCGAGCGGCTGAAATTTCTCACCGCCTTCGTCAACGAACTCGGCGGCGTGGACGCGCGCTCGCTCTGGTATGTGGACACCGGCCCGCTGCTGGAACGCGACCTCGCGCAGCGCGCCGGGCTCGGCTTCGTAGGCAAGCACACCAACCTGATCAGCCGCGCGCTGGGCAACTGGATTTTCCTCGCCGAGATCATTACCACGCTGGAACTGGAGCCGGACGCGCCAGAGAAAAATCATTGCGGCAAATGCACGCGTTGCCTCGATGCCTGCCCCACGCAGGCCATCACCGCACCGTTCAATGTGGATGCGCGCCGCTGCATCTCCTACCTGACCATCGAGTTGAAGGGCGCGATTCCTGTCGAGTTGCGCCCGCTGATCGGCAACCGCATCTACGGCTGCGACGACTGCCTCGCGGTGTGTCCGTGGAACAAGTTCGCGCGCGAAGGTTCGATGATGAAACCGCACGCGCGCGACGATTTGGACACACCTTCACTCGTTGAGTTGCTCGCGCTCGACGACGCGGCGTTCAAACAGAAATTCGCCGGCACGCCCATTCTCCGCACCAAGCGGCGCGGTCTGCTTCGCAACGTCTGCGTCGCGCTCGGCAACACCGCCGACGCCACCGCCCTGCCCGCCTTGGAAAAAGCCACTCACGACACCGAGCCGCTCGTCCGCGAGCACGCGACGTGGGCGGTGGAAGAAATTCTCCGGCGCGCGCGGTAGCGCCAGCCGCCCACTGGACGGTTCCACCCGAACGCCGAAGTAGGCGTGGGTGGCACGGGCTACCAGCCGGGCGGAAGTGTGGGCGCGTGTCATGGCAAGTGGACGAACAAATTTTCCGAGCGCGCTCTTCCGTTCCGCGCGGCTGGTAGCCGCGCGGCACAGGCCAGTGGCCTGTGCTACCCCGGCGGCTGCGCCGCCGCTACTTCG
>JAYVQC010000009.1:0-12327 GCA_043757045.1 Akkermansia sp.
CGCGCCGGCTGGGGCTCCCGCCAGTTCCGCACGCCTCCTCGGCTGCTGGCCCGGCGCGCGCGGAGCGACGACGCCCCACCAACGCCCGCCGTTGATCAAGAACAGTGTGAAGATGCACCCGTCTGATTCGAAATGGCGGGCACCCAAGCTTGAGCGCGCATGTACGGTGCGCCGGGACGGCGTTGGCTCCATTCGGGCGGGCGGGACGACCGCGCGCCTGACCGCCACTCCCAATCACACCCGCCGCGCGTCCTCAGAAATTAAACGTCTTGTCCCACGAGCGTTTGACGGCTGGCAAATCCTGGGTGTTGAGCAGATTGGATTCGGTTTTCAGCGCCGTGACGAGCGTGCGGCGCGGCACTTCGGTCTGGCTGGCCGTGCTGCCGTGTTTGCCGGACATGGTGGAGACGGCGGTGAGGAGCCGACCGGCCTTTTGCTGCGAACTTTTCTTCGCGAAAAGTTTCCACAGGCTCTTGGGCGTGGCGTTGAGGCTGCCGTGATGCCCGACCTTGTAGAAATCCGTCGTCTTGAGCAGGTCGCGATTGGCGGCGGCGGCGGGCGCGTCCTTGAGCGCGTAATTCCAGTTCTCAATCTGCGCGTCGCCGGGGAAGAGAAACTTTTTGCCGCCCACCTCGAAGAGCAGGATGAGGCTGGTGTTGTTCATGGCGTCATCCAGCGCGCGCACGATCTCCAGGCGCTGGGCGACGTGCGCGGCTTTCAAGCGGCTGATGAGCCAGCGCGTGTGCGGCGGAGGACGCAATCCGTGCGCGCGTGAACCGGCGGCGAACCGCGCCGCAAACGGCCTGATGCCGCCCGTCGCCGTCAACCGACGCGCCGACGCGCCGAGGATGTGCCAGAACTCGGCGGCGTCCTTGTCGCGCTGCTTCGTGATGGCTGGATACTGCTCGGGCGTGGGCGGCCCGAGGACATGGATTTTCACGCCGGGCAGCAGCTTCGAGAGTCCGGTCTTCTTTCCGTAGTGCAGATATTCCGTCGGACCCATCGTCATCAGGTTTTGCACGGCGGACAGGTTCTTGATGTTCTCCTCGCCGAGGAAGCGGAGCTGCTGGCGCGCCCGCGCGGAAAGATTCAGGCCCGGACGTTGCAACTCCTCAAGCAACAAGCCGGCAAAGGCGTGCATGCCATCCAGTCCCGCGACAAAGCGCCGCCGCCCGACCGCGCGCAGCCCGGATGCGCCGGCGGGCGGAGCCGTGGCCTCGGGTTTGGCCTTGGGATCCTCGGTCCAGGGTTGCACGACCAGTTTCGGTTCGAGCACGCGCAGAATGTCGCCGGAAGCCTCGCCCTCATCGGTGGCAAAACCATTGATGTGATCGGCGTGGCGATGCGTGGCGATGACGGCGGTGAGTTTGCCCCCGCAATCCGTTTTAATCTGCTTCGCCACTTCCTTCAACGACGGGGCGCCCGCCGGTCGTCCGGTGCTGCCGCAGTCAATGAGGACATGGCGCTGGTCCATGCCGCCCGCTGGCGCGGCATACGTGAAGGTCAGCAGAAAACAATCGCCGAACCCGACTTGATACGAGCGGATGGTCAGCGAAACAGGCTTAGGCGTCGGCATGATTTTGTTCCTCCAGATTTTCGGCGGTCGCGCCGTGGGCATGGGCATGAGCGGATGAGTTCGGCGGAGCCGGCGGCGCACCGACCCAGCCTTCCGTGACCGCGCGCGGACGGTTCAGACCGCGGTTCAAGTGCATGCGGGCAAAGCCGCCCGAGCCGCCTGCGCGAATGGTTTCCGTGACCGGGCGGCGCAGGAGATAATAGCCCGTCTTCGCGAGGTACCGGAGTCGTTCGGACTGCTTGTCGAAATTGCTGAGATGATTGTGAACGTGATATTTCAACCGGCCCCATTCATCAAAAATGAGCGTGCCGCCGCCGTGCAGGAACACCTCGCGATCCTCGGGGAGGAGCGCGAGGGGCGGGCGCGTGTAACCGGCGGCCTCCAGTTCGTTCGGCATCAGGCGCAGGATTTGCACGTACTCGGCGACCGTTTCCCGCAGCACGAATCCGTCCTCGCCCACGCGCACACAAGGCCGCACCGACTGCACTTGGCTATACGCATTCTGCGTCAGGCCCAGTTGCTTGCGATTCTCCCAGATGAAACGAAACACCTCGTCCGGATCGCGCTGCATCGGTTCAAAATGCGCGCGGTCGTAGGAAAGTTCGCCCAGGTTTTTCGACTCGATCTCCTCCTCCGGCGAACACCACAGGCCCGGCTCGGCATGACGGTGCGACGACGTCGGCCTGATGCCGAAGGCGCGAAAGCTCGCCCGCAGATGATTGCGAAAAGCATAGACCGAATCGTCCGGGCGAATTTCCCGGTCGCCCGTGAGCAGCGCGCTCAGATAATCGCTGAACTCCAGATGGACCGGCGGGCAGTAGTCGAGCGCGCGAATCGCCATCGTCAGCAGCAGGTCGGCCACGCGCTGCCCTTCCTCGACCACCCGCGCGAGATTCATCTGGCCCGCCTGCCGCCGCAGCCCGTCCAGGCGTTTGCTCCAGATCTCCACCAGCGCGTTCAGCATGGCGGCGACCAGGATTTCTCCGCGCCGGTGCGGCTCTTGAAACTCCGCGCTGCGCCGCAGTTTGGGATCACGCACCAGTTTGACCGAATGCCGCAACGCTGCTCCGCGCGCCTGCGACAGCGCCGAACCCATCTCCTCGGCCAGCCCGAACAGCACGGTGTTTTTCAGGCGCTCCGGCTGCATATCCTGCGCCCGGACCACACCCTCGCCGCGAGATTTCCCCAGCACCCCGCGCATCACCTCCGGCAGCGCGAAGACCGAGAGCAGCGCCACCACGTCTGAGATGCCCTCGTGAAACGCCGCCTGGTCCGGTGACGACGGCTCGGTGTAACGCTGTCGCAAACCATCCACCAGCGCGTGCGTCGTCTCATGCGCCACGATGTCGTGCGAGAGACAACTGAAGATCAACTCCTGGCCGGCGACGGGCTTGCTTCCGCGAAAGCGCGGGTCCACGAAGTAGCCGAAGAACAGCGCCTCATCCTCCTTCGAGTAAAACGCGTTCGCGTCGCAGGTGGCGTGTGGTGCGACCTTCAACTGATGCCCGCCGAAGCTCCAGCTCACCCGCCGCCCCAGCGCGTGTTCAAACCGCGCCAGAATCCGCATGACGATTACATACACATTCTGCTGATGAAACTTGGGGTCGCTCAACAGCCGCTGGTCGGAAACTTTCTCGAACGGATCGCGCAGCAGAAATTCATGCTTCGCGTCGCGCTCATACTCATGCGCCGTCCACAACTGGTCGCTCGCGGCGTCGTAATCAATGACCTGCACACGATAACCCCACGGTCCCGGCTGGAGCAGTTCGGCCGGGATGGAGACTTCGGCCCGGACGATTTTCCCGCGCCGGTCCCGCAGGCCGGGGTCTTGCGCGATGATGGTGAATTTCTGCGTGGGCGGTTTGGGGAGACGGCGCAACTGGGTCGCGGTCGCCGTGTTTTGCTGTGGGTCGGGCATAACACGAACACTCTGAGCCGGAATTTTCCCCGGCGTCGAGCACGGGATGGCAGGACTTGTTCACAGCCCGTGCGATCTGGCCGAATCAAAGTTCGATTGCACTCCACGCTTGCTCCGGCTGTCGCGCTGGGATTTAACAGCCGGGTGTCTAATCATTTTCGCATCGGCGTGCTCGGCTCGGGCAAGGGGTCGAACTTCGTGGCCATCGCCGACGCCACCGCGTCCGGCGAAGTGCCGGGGCAGATCGCGCTCGTCCTGAGCGACGTGGAGGACGCGGGCATTCTCCACCACGCCCGCGAGCGAGGGCTGACGGCGGAGTTCGTGCCGCCGGGAAAATTCCGCACGAAACTGGATGAGGAATCAGAACGCGCTTACATCGCGAAGCTCCAAGAGGCGCAAGTGGACCTGGTGGTGCTGGCGGGTTTCATGCGCATCCTGAAGGGAGATTTTTTGCGTGCATTTCAAAATCGCGTCGTGAATATCCACCCCTCTTTGCTCCCGGCGTTTCCGGGTTTGGAAGCCTGGAAGCAGGCGCTGGACTACGGGGTGAAGGTCACGGGCTGCACGGTGCATTTCGTGGATCAGGGCGTGGACAGCGGGCCGATCATCACGCAGGAGACAGTGCAGGTTCTGGATGGTGACACTTCAGAAACCTTGCACGGGAGAATTCAGCAGGCGGAACGGCGGGTCTATCCGCGCGCGATTGCCGGGTTGGCGCGGGGCGAAATCCAAATCAATGGACGCCAGACCATCTGGTCGCGCGGCGGCGAGAAATAAATTTTCAGAACACAGTCGGATGAAAGCCAAATCGAGCGGCGCGAAAGCCGCCAAAAAGACAGATGCCAAAAAACTGCGTCTCGGCCTGCCCAAAGGCAGCCTGCAAGACGCCACCATCGAGAAGATGGCCAAGGCGGGTTTCAACGTGCAGGTCAGCAGCCGCAGCTACGTGCCCTACGTGGATGACGACGAGATGGAAATCCGTCTCATTCGCGCCCAGGAAATCAGCCGCTACGTCGAGTTGGGCTACCTCGATTGCGGCATCACCGGCCATGATTGGGTGAAGGAAAATGGTTCCGACGTTCACGAAGTCGGCGAGTTTCTGTTCAGCAAAGTATCGCGCCGCCCCGCCCGCTGGGTGCTGGCCGTGCCGGAAGATTCGCCGATCAAGACGGTCAAAGACCTCGAAGGCAAACGCATCGCGACCGAAGTGGTGAACCTCACCAAGAGCTACTTGAAGAAGCATGGCGTGAAGGCTGACGTGGAATTTTCCTGGGGCGCGACCGAGGTGAAGGCCCACGAACTCGTGGACGCCATCGTGGAAGTCACCGAGACCGGCTCCTCTCTCCGAGCGAACAACCTGCGCGTCGTCGATACCCTGCTCTCCTCCACGCCGCGATTGGTCGTCAATCACGACGCATGGAAAAACGCGTGGAAGCGCAAAAAGATCGAGACGCTGGCCATGCTCCTGCGCGGCGCCATCGAGGCCGAGGCCAAGGTGGGCTTGAAGATGAACATCGAGCAGAGCCGCCTCGCGAACCTCCTGAAAACTTTGCCCGCGCTTCGCACGCCCACCATCTCCCAGCTCAGTCTGGCGGGCTGGGTGGCGGTGGAGACGATCATTGACGAGCACATCGTCCGTGAAATCATCCCTGCTCTCAAGGCGGCGGGGGCTGAAGGCATCATAGAATATCCCTTGAACAAGGTCGTGTACTGACCCAAGCTCGCGGACTAAATTTTATATGGGTTCACTGAAAAAACGCCGTAAAGCGAAAATTAACAAGCACAAGCGCCGCAAGAAGATGCGCGCCAACCGCCACAAGAAGCGCACCTGGCAGAAGTAGCGTCGTGCGACCGGCCTCGTGCCGGTCTTCGTTTGCGGGTTCGACATTCAACGCATGGGCAAGTCATTGGCTTGCCCATGCGCTTTTCTTTGGCGTGATGCATAGACGGATGCGAGGCCGGCACTCAGTCCAATATCGTCCCGCCAAACCCGGGCCAGTCCATCGTCAGGGCGGAGCGCGGCGACGACCAATGAAACCTCCGCCCTCCACCGGTGCCGATTACCTAGCTACAGCGACCCGATCCGCCTCCACCGCCGCGCGCTGGAAAATTATTTGAAAGTTCAGCGGACGAACCGCACAGTCCCGCTCCATGCAAAGTGTGTTCACCGGCCCTGTTTATGTCGTGCGCGATAACATCGACACCGACCAGATCATTCCCGCGCAGTTTTTGAACCTCGTGCCGACCATCGCCGAGGAATACGAGAAGCTCGGGAGCTACGCGATGCATGGCCTGCCGAATTCGCTCTACGCCACCCGCTTTGTGCGGGAAGGCCAGCTCGACAGCGAGTATCCGATCATCGTGGCGGGAAGAAATTTCGGCTGCGGCAGCTCGCGTGAGCACGCGCCCATCGCGCTCGGCTCGGCGCAATGCCGCGTGGTCCTGGCGGAAAGTTTTGCGCGCATCTTCTTCCGCAATTGCGTCTCGACCGGTGAATTGTATCCCTGCGAAGCCACCGAACGCCTCTGCGATGTGCTGAAAACCGGCGACGTGGTGACAGTGGATTTGGACGCCGCGACCGTGCAGGTGCCCGCCACTGGGCAGACCTACCGCTTCAAACCGCTGGGCGACGTGCGCCCCGTGGTAGATGCGGGCGGCCTGTTCAACTACGCCCGCCAGTCCGGCATGATGCCGGCACAGGTTTGATCAGGAGGGGCTGACCATAACGCGTCGGCTCGGGGAGCGGCGCTCCAACCGCGCCTTGCCCTCACCCCTTCCCCGCCTCATGTTCCCGCCATGAACAAGCGGCTTTCGTTGGCTTTGACCGGTTCCTTCCTCGCGCTCGTGCTCTGCGGTTGCAGCAGCGCGATGTATTCGGCCTACGAGAAGGTGGGCGTGTACAAACGCGACCTGTTGAAAAAGCGCGTGATCGCGGCGCGCGATGAAGAAAACAAGGCGGGCGAACAATTTCAGGACGCGCTCACCAAATTGCGCGCCATGTATGGCGGCACGGGCAGCAATCTCGAAAAAGCCTACGACCAGCTTCAGGGCGAATACACCGACTCCGCCGCGCGCGCCGAGTCCGTGCGCAAGCGCGTGCGCGACGTGGAGACGGTGGCGGCGGATTTGTTCCGGGAGTGGGAGAAGGAAATTGACGAGATTCAAACCGCGTCCATGCGCACGACCAGCCGCGATCAGTTGCGCCAGACGCGCACGCGCTACAACGAAATGTACACCGCGCTCAAACGCGCCGAGGAAAGCATGGGACCCGTTCTTACGAAGCTGAAGGACCACGTCCTATTCTTGAAGCACAACCTGAACGCGCAGGCCATCGCGTCGCTGAAGGGCGAGGCCGTTTCCATCCAGAGCGAAATCGGGCGGTTGATCGATGACATGAACAAGTCCATCCAGCGCGCGGACGAGTTCATCAAGCAGATGCCGTGAGGCTTTCTGCGGGCGACCAATCTGGGTTTGACGCTGGGAAAGCACGGGCAGAAACTCGCCCTCAAGCGGTCTTCGGGGCACGACAACTCGGTGGCTGCCAGTCTTAATCAGAAAGACTGACCCAATGCTAAACTCCAAGCAAACGTCTGGGTGTTCGGTCGTGTACCGATTCGGCACGCGCTTGGCCCGGTGTGGTCCAGTCCGCTGGAGTGTCGCCGTGCTGATCTTCGCGGCGGGTCCGTTGTTCGCGCTCAATCCCGCTCTGCCGCCGGGCAAGAATTTTGATCTCAGCCACTGGTATCTCGGCCTGCCGGACGCGGACTCCTCCTCGATCGACGCTTCTAAATTAACGAAGGGCTACACCAACGCCGCGTGGTTCTACACCGGGGCGGACGGCGCGATGGTTTTCTACACGCCGGTCAACGGCGGCACCACGCCGAATTCCGTCTCCCCCCGCACCGAACTCCGCGAACAGATCAGCCCCGGCAGCAACTCGGACAACTGGACCTCTCCGGGCACGCACATCCTCGAGGCGCAGTGCAAAATCCTTCAGGTGCCCAGCAGCGGACAGTTCTGGATCGGCCAGATTCACGGCTATCTCAACAACGCACCCGCCCTCTTCCTGCTGCGCTACGACCACGGATTGATCCAAGCGCAATTCCGCACGAACCCGGCGGTGTACGGCAGCATCTATCTGCCGCTGACCAACGTGGCGACGAACGAGTTGATCTTCTACCGGATTCATTTTTCCGACGGTCTTCTCACCGCGTCGGTGAACGGCGCGACACAGCGCATTGATGTCGCGGCGTCCAATCCAAACTGGACCAACCAAACCTTCTACTTCAAAGCTGGTTCATACTGCGACGACAACTTGGGACCGGCGACCGAAGGATCGCGCGTCGCGTTCTATAAGCTCAACGCGACGCATTCGCCGTATTCCGCGCCGACGATCACGTTGGCGCCCGTGAGCCAGGCCAGCGACAAAAGCACGTCTGTCGCGTTCCGCGCGATGGCGCGCGGCTCCACGCCGCTGACCTTCCGCTGGCGCAGGAACGGCTTGGGCATTCCCTCGGCCACGTCCTCGAATCTCGTCCTTACCAACATCACGCTCGCGCACGCCGGGGATTACTCCGTGCTTGTTTCCAACCTCGCGGGAACGGTTGTCAGTTCCAACGCCACGTTGGTCGTGGTTCCGGTTCCGAATCAGGTTGAGCCACCGGTCATCGCGCAGGGGCCGGTGAATCAGGAAACGAATCGTGGGTCCACGGTCCGCTTCCACACGCTGGTCACCGGCGCGTCGCCATTGTTTTTCCAATGGCACAAGGATGGCGCACCCTTGCTTGCGAGCACGAATTCGCTGCTCGTTCTCAGCAACACCGTGTTTGCAAATGCCGGACTCTACCACTGTGTCATCACCAATGCCTTCGGCTCCGTGACCAGTGCGTTGGCGAGCCTGCGCTTCATCGCCGAGCCGCCGCCGGTGCTCGCGATTCGGATGGAGGCAGGAAAAGTGCGCCTGCAATGGACGATCCTTCCTGGTCGTAACTACCGCGTATATGCGCGTTCAGAATTTCACGAAGGTGAATGGAGCGAACTAGCCACGCCCGTAGTCTTCGAGGGAACGCTGGCGTCGTGTGAAGATCAGGTGAGCGCGCCCCAACGCTTTTTTCGCGTAGTCATGGAGTGAGGCGCTCGGGCGGCGAGGTTCTTCCGTATGGAGCGCCGGCTCCGATCCAGCGTGATTTGCCTCTAATTCGACACGCCTGGGCGAGGGCGTCTCGCCCGCCGGGGCGGCACGAGAAGTGGGCGAGACGCCCACGGCACGCTACTCCACCTTCTTGCGCGTATACGTGTGCGTGCTGGTGCCGAAGAAGACTTCCGCCGCTTCCATGATGGTCTCCGACACGGTCGGGTGCGGATGCACGCAGAGCGCGAGGTCTTCCACGGTCGCGCCCATCTCGATGGCGACCACGGCCTCGGCGATCAACTCGCCGGCGCCCACGCCCACGATGCCCACGCCGAGCACGCGCTCGGTGTGCGGGTCAATGATGAGCTTGGTGAGTCCGTCCGTGCGGTCGAAGCTGATGGCGCGACCGGACGCGGCCCACGGGAACTTCGCGATCTCGACTTCAATGCCTTTGGCCTTGGCCTCGTTCTCCGTGAGGCCGGCCCACGCGACTTCGGGATCGGTGAAAATGACGGCGGGGATGATGACGTTCTCGAAGGTCGTGTTCTCGCCGATGATGTTCTCGACGGCGACGCGCGCCTCGCGCGAAGCCTTGTGCGCGAGCATGACGCCGCCCGCGATGTCGCCGATGGCATAGACGCCGGGGACATTGGTCTGCTGCTGCGGAGTTACTTTGATGAAGCCGCGCTCGTCGCGTTCGATGCCCGCGTTGTCGAGTCCGAGGTCGGCGGCGTTCGGCACGCGGCCCACGGAGACGAGCACGCGGTCGTAGAGCTCTTCTTTTTGCGCGCCGTTCTGCTCGGTGATGACTTTGATCTGTTTGCCGACGGTGGCCATCTTCACGACCTTGGCCTTCAAGCGCACTTCGCGGAAATTCTTCTCCGCGTATTTCACGACGGGACGAATGAGGTCGGCGTCGCCGCCCGCGAGGAGGGCTTCCGCCGCCTCGACGACGGTGACTTTGCTGCCGAGCGTGGCGTACACGGTGCCGAGTTCCATGCCGATGTAACCGCCGCCGATGACGAGCAGATTTTCCGGGACGTCCTCGATGTTCAGCGCCTCGGTGGAGGTCATGACGCGCGGGTTGCCAAGGTCAAAGGACTTCGGCAAAGCCGGCTTGGAACCGACGGCGATGATGACTTGCTCGAAGTTGAAAAACTTTTGCCCGTCCGCCGTCTCGACGCGGAGCGTCTTCGCATCCTCGAAATGGCCGCGACCGTGGATGACCTGCACGCCGCGCCGCTGCGCAATGGTGGTGACGCCGCCCGCGAGCTTGGTGATGACGGAATCCTTCCACGCGCGGAGCTTGTTCAGATCAATCGTCGGCTCGGTGAAGGTGATGCCGCGATGCGCCGACTCGCGCGCCGCGCTGATGTGGTGCGTGGCATGGAGCAGCGCCTTCGACGGGATGCACCCGCGATTAAGGCAGACGCCGCCGAGATTTTTCTCCTGCTCGATGAGGATGACTTTCTTGCCCTTGTCCGCCGCGTAGAACGCGGCGGCGTACCCGCCGGGGCCGGCTCCGATGACGATGACTTCTGCCTTGGTCGCTTCCATGATGTTGAGAAATTAAATTTTGACGCTGGCTTCGTTGAACTGCTCGAACGCCGCCACCAAATCCACGGTGAACCGCGCCGCCGCGCCGCCATCAATCACGCGATGATCGTAGGCCACGGTGATGGGCATCATCAGGCGCGCTTCAATCTTGCCGTCGCGCACGACGGGCTTCAGCACGCTGCGGCCGAGGCCGAGAATCGCCACTTCGGGACGATTGATGATGGGCGTGAAGTGCCCGCCGCCGATGGCGCCCTGGTTCGAAATGGTGAAGGTGCCACCGCGCATGTCTTCGAGACCGATCTTGCGGTCGCGCGCCTTGGCGGCGAGTTCCGCCACGTCCTTCGAGAGTTGCAGGAGGTCTTTCTTGTCCACGTCGCGAATGACGGGGACGAGCAGGCCCGCTTCGGTGTCCACGGCGAGACCGAGGTGAATGTATTCCTTGAACACGATCTCGTTGGCGAGTTCGTCGAGGCTGGAGTTGAACGCGGGATGCTTCTTGAGCGTGTTCGCCACGGCCTTCAGCACGAACGTCGTGATGGTGAGCTTCGCGCCTTTCTTCTCGTACTCGGGCGCAAACTTCTTCCGCAGATCGTTCAGCGCGGTGACATCTACTTCGTCGAACTGCGTGACTTCGGGAATGGCCAGGCGGCTCTCGGTCATGCGCTGCGCGATGACCTTGCGCAACGGCGTGACCGGGCGCTTGTAAATCGAACCCCACGCGGAGAAGTCCACGGACTCGGCAGGCACGACGCCGGGACCTCCAGCCTTCGCGGCTTTCTTGGCGGCGGCGAGGCGTTCGAGGCGCACGATGTAATTCCGCAATTCCTCCCAGCCCACGCGGCCTTCTTCGTCGCCGCGCACTTTGTGCAAATCAATCGCCAGTTCGCGCGCAACCCGGCGCACGGACGGCGGGGCGGTGGGATTCTCATTCACGACTTCCGCATCTTCGGTTTCGCCAGATTCATCTTCCGGTTCCGGCGCGGGCGCGGCTTTTTTCGCGGCGGACTTCGGCGCGGCGGCTTTCTTTTCCGGCCCACTGGTAGCGGGCGACGCAGGCGCGGCCCCGGCGGCGGCCTCGAGGCTGAGAATGAGTCCGCCCACGGAGAGTTTGTCGCCTTCCTTCACGCGAATGCTGGTCACGGTGCCGGCGGCGGGCGAAGGGATAGGGGCCACGGCCTTGCCAGTCTCCAGTTCGATGAGGCTCTGGCCTTTCTTAACTTGCGCGCCGGGTTTGACGAGAATGCCGACCACCGTGCCGGAATCCGCGCCTTCACCCAGATTAGGAAGCTTTACGTCCATAAATTCAAAGGCGGAATTTGAATGCCGGAACAGACCTTGCCTAGGAAAAATTCGTGCTTATGGAGAGGATCCCCAGATGGACGCGGCAGAAGACGACGACAGGACGCACATTTCCCGGCCTCATCCTTGACACTTTCGCCCCCGTCCTGTTTCTTGCGCCCGTGCATTTAATGCCGACAATTAAAGTAATGAGCGCCCACCGCGGCCAGGGACATTCGTCCTGCTGGCGTGCGGCCCGCGCCTTCGGCATCGTGAGGAACAAAGACTGAACTGACTTAAAGTATTTTCCCAAAACCCACGATTGCTCAGGCAGTCGTGGGTTTTGTGCTTTCAGGCAGCATTCCCAATTTATGAAGACGACAGTGAAAAGGCTCCCGACCTGGTTTGAACCGGAAACACGTTTCGACGTGGCCCCGGTCGCGCCCGTGCCGTTTCGCGGCCTCGGCGAAACCGCGCTGGAGCAATTGAAGAACCGGCTCCTCCGCGCCGCGCTGCAAGAGACGACGGACGCGGAATTTTGCGCGCCGCTGCGCCGCGTCGCGACCGAGGCGGCGGGCGTGGCCTGGCTGACGCCCTTCCCGCTGCTCTTCCTACCCGCGATCTTCGAGGAAAAGGTGGCGCAGGCGAAGCGGCAGTTCGCCCGCGCGCAGGCGGTGCGCAAACGGAGCGAGCGGATTCTGACCGAAGTGTTTTGATCGCGAACTCAGAAATCGGGACGGGTGGAACGGGCTACCAGCCCGTCCCGCCCGGCTACCAGCCGGGCGGAATGGGAGGGAGCTTAGTTTGGAACGGAACGCCCGAAACTTTTCCACATCCTCCTCCGTTCCGCGCGGCTGGTCGCCGCGC
>JAYVQC010000010.1:0-12310 GCA_043757045.1 Akkermansia sp.
GCGCGCGGAGCGACGACGCCCCACCTGCAACCGCAGTTCTCATGAACCGTGTTCGCATGCACCCCCGAACGCGGCGCATTCTTGAAAATGGTTTCTGCCGAGGAAACTTTTGCCTCACGCGAAGGACGCAAAGGTGAAAAACCTTTTCTGACCTTTGCGCCCCTCGCGTGAGGCACATTTTTCCTCCGGGAATAACTTCTCCAACCCGCGCATCTCATAGATGGCAGGCCGGTGGAGGAGCCGCCGCTGGCACCGCTCGGATTTGTTGGGTTTAACGAGTCTGAACAAATGGTGTCGGCGGCATGGCCCGGAAGCAGCGTTCGCAATGAACGCACTGGCGCTCCCGGATCATCCATGACTCCGGTTCGTCCCCAGCCTGCCGGAAATTTTGCCGTGCTTGCCGACGACGTGACGATTAATGTGCGCATAGATTGAACAGGAACCCGAACAGGTCCGCCGCACCGCCGTATGCCGTCTGACGACACAGCGTTTGCGACTGTTGTGACTGCTTATTATGAGCCGCTCTACCGCTTCGCGCTCGGCCTGAGCCGCAGCGAGGCCGATGCCGCCGACCTCACCCAGCGCGCCTTCGAGCGCTTTGGCGAAAAGGCCGGCGCGCTCCGCGACCAGTCGAAGGCCAAGTCCTGGCTCTTCACCACGCTTTACCGCGACTTCCTCCAGCAGAAGCGCCACGACACCCGCTTCCCGCATGCCGAGCTGGATGAAACCTTCGACGACAAGATCATCGAGATGCCCCGCGCCGACATCAGCGCGGATGCCAACGCCGCCGTCGCCGCGTTGCACGAAATGGAAGAGCCGTTCCGCTCCACCCTCGTTCTGTTTTACATGAACGATCATTCGTACAAAGAGATCGCGGACATCCTCGGCGTCCCCATCGGCACCGTGATGTCCCGGCTCGCGCGTGGCAAAGACCTGCTGCGGACGAAAATGACCGGCGCGACGCACGATGAGAAAGCGGCGGTGCCGAACGCCGCCCCAACCCAGGCCCGAGTATGAATCCTGAAGAAGCCAAGCACATCCTGTCCGCCTACCGCCACGGCACGGACGACGAGCAAGACCCGCAGTTCGCCGAGGCGCTGGAGCTGGCCCGCCGTGACCGCGACCTGAGCGCCTGGCTCGCCGCCTCCCTCGCCTTCGATCAATCCGTGCGCGCCGAACTCGCCCGCGTCCCCGCGCCCGTGGACTTGCGCGACACCCTCCTCGCGCAGCGCAAGATCATCCGCCCCGCGCCGTGGTGGAACCCGCACCTCAGCGCGCGGCAGATGGCGGCGGCGGCGGCCGTGCTCATTACGCTCGGCGTGGTCGCGCTGTGGGCGAACCAGCGTCCCCCGACTTTCGCGGAGTTCCGACAAGAGATGAGCACCACCTCGTGGGGCGCGGACCCGCATGTGCAGGCGCCGGCGGTGAACTTGCAGGACGTGCGCGAATTCCTCGTCACACAAGGCGTGGCCACCAATTTCGCCGTCCCACCCGCGCTGGCCCAAGCCCGCGTGCGCGGCTGCACGCTCATGGCCTGGCACGGAAACCGGGTGCCGGTCATCTGCTTCAATCCCGAGGGCAAGCACCTGCACCTCGTCATCGCCGACCGCGCGCTCTTCCCGGACGCGCCCACGGAGACGCCGGAGACCGACCGCAGTGGTGCCTCGCGCACGGCCAGTTGGTCGAAGGACGAGCACAGCTACGTGCTCAACGGCCTGAGCACCACCGCCTTCGTGAAGAAATTCCGCAAGGACAAGCGCTGGGACTGGGGCGGGTGAAGTTCCCGGGTGGCCAAAGCTGAAATAGCGAAAGCAGAAAGCAGAAATGGGGGGAGACAGCCAGAGCTGCTCAGCGCCCTTCCAATTTCTGCTTTCTGCTCTCTGCTCTCTGCTTATCCCCCTACTTCCCCGTCTCGTTGAAATACACTTTCACATTCTTCGTCGCGCGGCCGGCGGCGATGATGTCGAGCTTCCCATCCCCATTCAAATCGGCGAGGCACAGGTCTTCGCAGGCCATCGTGTTGTCATCAATGAGCGTGGTGCGCCAGTCCTTCAAGTCGGTGGCGAGCGGGGTGTAGAGTTTCAGGCCGACCTTGGCCTTGGTGCCCATCGCGCGCCAGCCGGCCACGATTTGATCTCGACCGAGACCGAGTAAATCGCCGCACGCCAGCCCGTGACCGTCGGCCAACGTGGCGTCGAGGACGTGGCGTTGCCAGATGAGCGAGCCTTTCGGGGGCGAGGTGAAGAGGCTGAGGTTCGTGCCGTGCATCGGCTCGATGGCGGAGAAGAAGGGCATGAGGCTGCCGTTCTGACCGGCGCGCACTTCGCCCATGCCGCCAATGGCGTTGGTGGCCATGAGGCGGGTGGAGGTTTGCTTCGCGTCGCGTGCGATGCGGAAGACGCCTTCCGCCGCCGCGACCCAGAGGACGGTGGCACCGCCGGGGAATTTCTGGACGTCGAAGTTGTGGGTCTTGTGCCACTGCTGCGCGAGGATGTTGGTCTCCCACGGCTGCTTGGGATCGGCAGGCTTGCGGTAGGTCATGATGGGCACGCCCTGGCCCGCGCCGTTTTTGTTGCCGTAGCCGTGGAGCGGAACAGAGACGAGTTCGAAGCCGCCCTTGGGCGACTCAGCCCAACGCATCCGGTGAATGGTCGGGACGTGCGGCAGCGCGATGGCTTCCCACTGGTTGGTCCGCTCCTTGGGCGCGACGAGGTAGAAGACCGCGCCGCTGTTGGTGGTGTCGCCGGGGTTCCAGCCCGCGCCGACGGCAATCTCGGCCTTGCCGTCGCCATCAATGTCGCGGGCAGCGATGCAGACGTTGTCGAGCTTGGTCAAGTTCTCGGCGAGGACGAACTTCTCCCACTTGGGATTTTGGTACCAGACGAATTGATTTTTGTCGGCGAGCACGATGTCGGTCTTGCCGTCGCCATCCACGTCGGCCGTGGTCACGCCGTAGCCGATCTGGATTTTGTCATCAATGGTCACGGCGCGGAACTTCGGCTCCGGCACGTCGGCGGCGAGGAGCGCGGACGCGGTGCAGACCATGAGGGCGAGGAAAAGAGTTTTCATAAGTTAAGCCCCGCGACCGGTGGGCGCAGGAGTGGGCGGATGCTGCGCGGCGGCTGGCGGGTATTCGAGAAGAAAAAAGCGCGCTCCTTGCGGAGCGCGCGCTCTGGGGGGTCGCGGGCTGAAAATTACTTCTGCGGATTGACGAGTTCCGAGAGCTTGAAGATGGGCAGGAACATGCAAATCGCGATGCCGCCCACGGTCACGCCGAGGAAGACGATGAGCAACGGCTCGATGAGCGAGGTGAGGCCGTTGAGCGTGGTCTCGATTTCCTCGTCGAGGAAGTCGGAGATGCGCTCGAGCATGTTCTCCAGTTTGCCGGTCTGTTCACCGGCGGTGATCATGCGGATGACCATGACGGGGAAGACGGGGTGCTTGCCGAGCGCGGCGGAGATGCCCTCACCCTTCTCAATGTCGCTGGCGGCGGTGCGGATGGCCTTTTCCATGATGACGTTGCCGACGGTGTTGCAGACGATGGAGAGCACTTCGAGGATCGGAATACCGGCGCGAATTAGCGAGGAGAGGGTGCGCGTGAAACGGGCGAGACAAATCTTGTGCGCGATCTGGCCGAAGATGGGGAGCTTGATGCGCGTGCCGTCCCAGAACTCGCGGCCCTTCTTGGTCTTGATGTAGGCGAACCACGCGTAGATGAGACCACCGGTGGCGAACGTGAGGTACAGCAGGTAGGACTTGAGAATGTTGCTGATGTTGATCAGGAACTGCGTGGGACCGGGCAGCTTCGAGCCGAAACTTTTATACACGTCGCCGAAGACCGGCACGACCTTCACGAGCAGGAAGACGGTGATGCCGAGGGCGACCACGGTCACGACGGCCGGATACATACACGCGGACTTCACCTTCTTGCGCAGGCGCATGGTGTTTTCCAGATAGGTGGCGAGGCGCGCGAGAATTTCCGCGAGCAGACCGCCGCGCTCGCCCGCGCCGACCATGCAGACGAAGAGGCGGTTGAAAACCTTGGGATGCTTGGCCAGCGCCTCGGAGAAGCTGTCGCCGCCCTCGACGCGCTGGGTCACGTCCTTGATGACGTCCTTCATCACCTTGTTCGTGGTCTGCTCGCCGAGCGCCTGGAGCGACTGCACCATCGCGAGACCCGCATCAATCATGGTGGCAAGCTGGCGGGTGAAGACGACGAGATCGGCGAGGGCCACGGTGCCGCCGGCGGCCTTGCCCTTGCGGGCCATTTTCTCCTGGATGGAGAGGACGAGGAGGTTGCGGTTGAGCAGTGTGGACACGGCGGCCTGCTCGCTCGAGGCGTCCATGGTGCTGCGGATTTCGCGGCCTGAACTGGCCTCGCGCGCGACGTAAGCAAATGACGGCATAATATGTTCTTCCTGATTTTTTGTTTCACCCGGCGCGACGAATCGTGCCTTGACTGAAACATCATCGGCAGAAGGCGCGCGGGACTTCAGTCGGCGGAGGACGGGGAGGCGGGTGGGAATTTTTGGAGGCGAACGGAGTGCCGAATCCGCTCAGAGCAGCGCCGCCGAATCGGTGTCCAGCAACAGCACCGCCTGCTGCTGCGTCCGCAGATACGACGCCGGGCATTGCGCGCTCACCGGCTGCTTCAAAGCATCATGCACCGCCTGGGCCTTGCGCGTCTCCGGCGCGATGCAGACGATCTTCCGCACCGCGCATAGCGTAGGAATCGTCAGCGTGTAGGCGAAGCGCGGCATGTCGTTCACGTTCGGGAAATGTCCTTCGTCCACCTGCTGCTGACGGCACTTCAAGTCCAGGCTCACTAGCTTCACGCTCCACGGATCATCGAACTCCGCGACGTGCGGATCGTTGAACGCGATGTGACCGTTCTCGCCCACGCCCATGCAGCACAGATCAATCTCCTTCGCCTGCAACAGGTCCGCGTAGCGCGCGCACTCGTCGAGCGGCTGGTCCGCCTCGCCATTGAGATAATGAAACGCCTTCGGCTTCACGCGCGCCTCGACGCGCTCGCGCATGTAACGGCGGAAGCTCGCCTTGTGATTTCCATCCAGCCCAAGGTATTCGTCCATGTGGAAGAGCGTGAGCTTCGACCAGTCTACGCCGCCGAGCTGGATCAATTCATCGAGGAAACGAATCTGCGAATTGCCCGTGGCGAGAATCGCGCTGGCCTCGCCGCGCTCCGCGAGGCATTGCTGCAAATGCGCCTGCACCATGCGCGCCGCGTCCTGCGCCAGATCGGCCTGCGCGGCATAAACGCGCACCGGCAGCTCATCCACTTGAAATGTTTTGATGGGGTTCAAAGCGCGCGGAATTTCAGGACGCGCCCGCGTGAACACAAGCAGGATTTCCACGCCTGCCGACGGAGCGCGGGTTTTCAACCCGCAGCAACGTGCGCCGACCGGGCGCATTCGTTTGGAATCATACCTTCCTGAACTGGCGCGTTGCTGCGGGTTGAAAACCCGCGCTCCGTGCCGTGGCGGAGAGTGCGCGAAGGATTGCCGACTTGCGGCGCGGTTCCTTACCGTCCGTGGCAAATAATGGCGAAGGATCAATCGTTGCTTGAATTGCACAAGGTGGATGTGGCGCTGGGCGGCATACGTGTGCTCCACCACCTGACGTGGGCGCTGCGACGCGGCGAACACTGGATGATTCGCGGCGCGAACGGCTCCGGCAAAAGCACCTTCCTCCGCCTGCTGCGCGGCGAGGTCTGGCCCGCGCCTCAAGGCGGCGAACGTCTCTTCCTGCTCGATGGCTCCACGCAGATGACCGCCATCGAAGTGCGCCGCCACATTGCGCTCGTCGCGCCCGAGTCACAGGAGCGCTACTTGCGACAGGAGTGGAACATGACCGCGCGCGACGTGATTCACACCGGCTTCGCCCAGTCGGACCTGCTCTACGTGAAACTGACTGGCGAACAAAAGCGCCGCACGGAAACATTCGCGCGCCAGTTCGGCATCATGCCGCTCCTCGCGCGGAACATGCAGACTCTTTCCACCGGCGAATTGCGAAAAGTGCTCATCGCCCGCGCCGTCGTGGGCGCTCCGTTGCTGTTGCTGCTGGATGAAGTCTGTGACGGGCTGGATGCGAAATTCCGCCGTGAATTGCTCCGCATGATTGAAACCATCGCGCGGAGCGGCACGCAGATCCTTTACACCACACACCGCCCGGACGAGGCACTCTCGGTCATCACCCACGAGGCGGAGTTCAAGGACGGACGGATGATTCGGCAGGGAAAATTCGTCCAGACGCGAGCCGTCCCGCAACGTGCCGCCAGCGTCTCGCTGACGGAAATGAAAACCAAACGCCAGCGAGACGCTGGCGGCACGTTGACTGGCACCCCGCTCATCCGCATCGAGAATGCCGACGTCTTTCTCGACCGCGAAAAAGTGTTGCACGGCATCCGCTGGGAACTGCGGCGCGGCGAACACTGGGCCGTGCTCGGCGGCAACGGCGCGGGCAAGACCACCTTCCTCAAACTTATCGCCAGCGATCTCTATCCGATGTTCGGCGCGCGCGTGAGCCGCTTCGAGTTCACGGCGGATGACACCATCTGGGCTTTGCGCCGCCGCATCGGCTGCGTCTCGCCGCTGTTACAGACGCACTACCGCGAGCAACTCAGCGCCGAGCAGGTCGTGGTCTCGGGATTTTTTTCCAGCGTGGGACTGATGGACAAGCCGACGCCCGCGCAACTGCGCCGCGCCCGCGCGCTGTTCCGTGAATTCGGACTCACCCACCTGCGCGCCAATTCCATGCTCACGCTGTCCTTCGGCGAACTCCGCAAAGTGCTGACGCTCCGCGCGCTCGTCCACGATCCGGAGTTGCTCATCTTCGACGAACCTTTCGACGGACTCGACGCTGCCTCGCGCCGGGACTTTGCCCGCGCCCTCGAACGCATCGCCGCGCGCGGCACCCAGCTCCTCGTCGTCACGCATCATCTCGACGACTTGCCGCGCTGCCTCACGCACGGGTTGTTCCTGCAACGTGGAAAAATTCTGACGGCCGGCGAATGGCCGCGCGTGCGCCAGCACTCTGCGGTCAGAAAATTGTTTGGCGGCCCCGTCGTCCGCTCCGCGCTCAGTCACTGAACGGCAGGTTCTGCGTGATGCGATACGCGTCGGTGGCGGACACCAGGCGGTCTTTGCCGAGCGAACGGCGGCGGTTGGCGTTTTTGCCCTGAAGCAAATGGCGCTTGCCCGCCCCGCGGCGCATGACTTTGCCGGAGCCGGTGATTTTGAAACGCTTGGCCACGGCTTTGCGGGTCTTCACTCCCTTGGGTCTTCTCATAATGGAATCAGTTTTCTCCGAGGTGAATTGCCCCCAGCTTAGGAGTGTGCGTCGTTTTGCGGGTGGCACCTAGGCATCTTGCCACATTTCGCCCGGCGCAGACGGGCGGTGTTTGCCAAAATCCGGTTGGCCTCGCGCCGTGCTGCCGTGACATCATGTCCATGTCGAACAACCGGCAAGTGAAGGAATCGTTATGAAAACAAAACGCGCAAAAACTTCAGGCCCGACCGCGCCACCCATCATCCAAAAAATTCTCGTCACGACGGACTTCTCCACGCAGTCCCTGCCGGCGGTGCGCTATGCACTGGCCTTGGGCAGGAGAACCGGCGCGGCGGTGACGTTGCTGCATGTGGTCGAGACAGCCTCGTCCATGTCCGGCCTGGAGGCGGTGCTGCTGGCCCGCACGGATGCCGAAGTGGCCGAGCTGGCTCGCACCAAACTGGAAGCGCTCGCGCGGCGGGAAGCAAAGGGCGCTGGGAAAATCACCGCTGTCGTGCGGACGGGAAAACCTTTCCACGAAATCTCCCTCACTGCGGGTGAACGCGCGGCAGACCTGATTGTCATCGCCACGCACGGACACACCGGGTTGAAGCGCGTCTGGCTCGGTAGCACGGCGGAGCGGGTGGTTCGCCACGCGCCTTGTCCGGTGCTCACGGTGCCCACGCGGGACTTGCCCAAACGGCCCGGCCCGGCGTCTCCGTTCGGGCTCAAGAAGATTCTGGTCCCGATAGATTTCTCGAACCTCTCGCAGGACGCGTTGCCGTACGCCGCGCTGCTGGCGAAGCAATTCGGGGCCGAAGTCGTCCTGCTCCACGTTGTGCAGTTGTTTCCCATCGACCGTTTATTGGGCGGGGAAATGATCAGCCAGACCATCGTGCCAGCGATCAAAGAGGCCGAAATAGATTTGGCGCGCATGGCCGCAGACTTGAGCGCCGCCACGGGAGGGAAAGTTTCCGGCGTCGTCCGCGAAGGCACGCCGCATGAAGTGGTCAGCAAAACGGCCAGGTCGCAAAGCGCCGATCTGATCGTGCTCACGACGCACGGCTACACCGGACTGAAACACGTCTGGCTTGGCAGCACCGCCGAGCGGGTCGTGCGCCACGCTTCGTGTCCCGTGCTGGCGGTGCGCGAGCTGATCCGGAAAACCGTTCGATGACGAACAGGTAACAGAAGGTGACGGAGCCAAAGCTGAGAGAAGAGTCACCTTCCGGTCGGCCTTGGGATTCACTCTCGCTCTACGGCGGTGGCCCGGCGTGGCGACCGTTTCGGAAGCAAATCGAACCATGAAAACCATGAAAGCCACGGTGTTCCACGGCGCGAATGACCTCCGTGTCGAGGAGGTTGCGCGTCCGCACGCGGGCATCGGCGAGGCCGTGATTCGCGTGACGCTGACCACCATCTGCGGAACCGACCTGCACATCGTGCGCGGGGAATATCCGGTGAAGCCGGGCTTGGTCATCGGTCACGAGCCGGTCGGCGTCATCGAAGAGCTGGGGCCGGGCGTCGCTGGCTATGAGGTTGGGGATCGCGTGTTGGTTGGGGCCATCACGCCGTGCGGCCAGTGCCGGGCTTGCCTTTCCGGACACCTCTCGCAATGCGGCCACGGGGACGGTTACGAGGCCCTCGGCGGCTGGCGCTTCGGCAACACCATCAACGGCGCGCAGGCGGAATATCTGCTCGTGCCCCACGCACAGGCCAACCTCGCAAAAATCCCTGACGCCCTGACCGACGAACAGGTGGTGCTGCTCTCCGACATTGCTTCCACCGGTTTCAGCGGAGCGGAGTCCGGCAACGTGCGAATCGGCGATGCCGTGGTGATCTTCGCGCAAGGGCCGATTGGTTTGTGCGCCACCGCCGGGGCCAAACTGATGGGCGCATCACTCATCATTGGCGTGGATGGCAACGAACACCGGCTGGCGATGGCGCGTCGCATGGGCGCCGACGTCGTGTTGAATTACCGCGAGGTGGATGTGGTGGCGGAGGTGAAGCGACTGACGGACGGCGGCGCGGACGTGGCCATCGAAGCGCTCGGCACCGCGCAGACTTTCGAGAGCGCGCTGCGCTCTCTGCGACCCGGAGGCACGCTGTCGAGCCTCGGCGTTTATTCCGGCAAACTGCAAATGCCCTACGACGCCTTTTCCGCCGGACTCGGCGATCACCGCATCGTCACCACGCTTTGTCCCGGCGGGAAGGAACGGATGCGGCGGCTGCTGACGCTGGTGCAATCCGGGCGGTTCGATCCCACGCCGCTCATCACCCACCGGTTCTCGCTGGATGAAATCACCGAGGGCTACCGGCTCTTCGGCGAACAGTCGGATGGCGTCCTCAAAGTCGCGATCAAACCGTAGGCGATCAAACCGTTCCCGATGCCTCCTCGACGTGCCTCGTCGAGAAATGACTGACCCGACTAACTAGGGTTAGACCCCATAGCGGGGGCAGGAAACGCTTTAATTCATTCTCGTGGGCTTCGTAGGGCGGTGAAGTAGCCGCTGGCACATCGATCAACAACAACACGTCAATTATGAAAATTAAAAACAGTGTCGGGCTGGCTGGGCTTTTGGCTATGGCCACGCTCATCACAGCGTTATTCAGCAACGTCAACACCGCCTTAGCCGACGGGGGAGCCCAAGCCGCAGCGGCCAAACTCAAGCCCCTGAAAACAGTTGGCGACATTGAGGCGCTCGTGCCGGGCGACGTCGTCATGATGGCGTGTCCGGTATGCAAAGATGTGACCGAAACCCGGATCACGCCTCGGGAGAAAGGCTCCGGCCCTGCTCCGGAAACCAAAGTCGCAGTCGCTGTGCATAGCTGTCCAGGCTGTGCCGCCAAGTGGGAAACGGTCGGGCAAGGCCAGGCGAAGACCTACAAGGTCACGCACGTTTGCAGCCATTGCGGCAGCAAGGAAGCGTTCTGCACGGTGAAAAAGACAAAGGCACCGGCGAAAGAAGAAGGGAAGAAGTAAGGACGATACGAACGAGAGGCGGATGCGCGACCCAGCATCCTTTTTTTCTTTGTCCGCAGACACTGAATTCGATCTTATGAAAACACGAATCGCTCTCATCGCAGTCGCCGTCATTTTGGTCGGCGGCCTCACGGCAGTCATTGCGCAATCCAAACGCGAGCGCGCCGCCAAGGAGTTTATGCGCGACAAGCTGGAACTGTCCCAGCGCGTGCTCGAAGGAATCGTCACGGAGGATTACGACCTCATCATCGCCAAAGGCTCGAAGCTCAGCGCGATGACGAAGGAGGCAGATTGGCGGCTCTTTGAAAATCCAAACTACGATCAACAGAGCGCGACGTTCCGCCGCCATGTCGATTCGCTGGTGAAGGCCGCGAAGAACAAGGACTCGGATGCCGCAACGCTCGCGTATGTTCGCATAACCATGAGTTGCGTGGACTGTCACAAGCTCGTGCGCGAGAAGCTGGTCGCATCACTCCCATAGACCAACGGCACAGCGGCCGGGGCTTCCTCGCCCCAACTCCCTCCGGGACTGAACGTGAAACCGTGAAAGTAGTTCTTCATTTCTGCGGCCTTCACTCCGCCACACAGAATATAGTCGGCCATGTGAGATTGCAGGATTTGTTGCCGACACAGATGGAACAGCGGAGACGCATGCCTGAACCAATCTGAAAGATGCACGTAATCCGTTAAACGCCCAGTTCAGGATGACGGAGAATTGCGGCATTGTAGGAGCGGTAAGAAGAGTTGCGCTTGAATCGCCGCAGATCTGGATTCCGACCGACGAAGCATTCCGGTTGCGCGCCATAAAGTTATGAATCAGCCCCGTAATAAACGTTACGAAGCAGAACTTGCCGAACTGAAAGCGGCGCTGGACGAGCACGCCATCGTCGCCATCACGGACGCGCGGGGCAAAATCACCTACGTCAACGACAAGTTCTGCGCGATTTCAAAATACTCGCGCGAGGAGTTGCTGGGGCAGGACCATCGCATCATCAATTCCGGCCATCATTCCAAGGAATTCATTCGTGACCTGTGGGCGGCGATCACGAGCGGTCAGGTGTGGCGCGGCGAAATCAAGAACCGCGCCAAGGACGGCTCGCACTATTGGGTCGCCACGACCCTCGTGCCGTTCCTCAACGCGGAGGGGAAGCCGCGCCAATACATCGCCATCCGGGCCGACATCACCGAGCGCAAACGGATGGAGGAGTCGTTGCGGGAAAGCGAGCTGCGAATGCGGGCCGTTGTTGAGACCGCCGTGGAAGGCATCTTCACCATTGACGAGCGCGGGATGGTGGAGTCCATCAATCCGGCGGCCTGCCAGATGTTCGGCTACCAGCCGGAGGAGGTCATCGGATGCAACGTGAGCCTGCTGATGCCCTCGCCGCATCGGGAGAATCACGATAGCTATCTGGCAAATTATCTACGCACCGGGGACGCTACATTCATCGGAGTTGGTCACGAACTGGAGGGGCAGCGCAAGGACGGCACACTGTTTCCGATGGAGTTGTCCATCGGTGAAGTGAGGTTGGGCGAACGGCGGCTCTTCACGGAAATGGTGCGCGACATTTCCGAACGGCGCGAGTTGGAGCAGGCCGTGGCGGCGGCGGGCGAGCAGGAACGGACGCGCATCGCGCGGGAATTACACGACGGCCTCGGCCAGCAACTTGGCGGGCTGCTGTTTTTGATGAACGGGCTGCACCGGGATTTGCAGTCGGCAAATGAACCACACGCGGAAACCGCTGGCGAACTCTCCAAGGAACTCGCGACGGCTCTCGCGCAAGCCCGCAATCTCGCGCACGAACTCTACGCGGTTACGCCCACGCCGGAAGGACTGGTGGAAGCGCTGGACAATCTCGCCGAACGCGTTGCCACGGAGCGCCGCATCGCGTGCAACTTCGCGGGCGAAAAAACTGTGCTCGTGCCCAATCAGGCCGTGGCCAGCCATCTTTACCGCATCACGCAGGAGGCCGTTCACAACGCGATTAAACACAGCCGCGCCACGCGTATTGACATTGAGTTGATCCGCGCGGCAACCGGTCT
>JAYVQC010000011.1:0-3110 GCA_043757045.1 Akkermansia sp.
CCGTGGACTGGTGGCAGCCGGGACGGCTGCCCCACTAGCACCGCCGCGCGCGCTGAAAAACTTCTCACCTTCAACTTTCAACCCGCCACTCATCACGCGTCAGGAATCTCCGCCTCCGGAAACAACTCCCGCATCCGCTTCACCACGCGGGCTTCCTCCTCCGGCCGCACGAGGCGGCGGTTGATGCGGCGACGCACGCCGTCGAGCAGTTCCAGCCAGTCGTCGAACGTCGGAGTTTTGTTCTCCTCCCACTCGTCGAAGCGTTTCACGCGCTGATAAAAAATCCAGCGGTCGCCAATGTGATGCGCGTAAGCCTGGCGTTTCACGCCGTCCTCGTTCACGCGATTCCAACTGATCTCTGCCTTGGCCATAAATTAAATCGGCGTCTCCGAAGGTTCCGGCAAATCCACGCTCGCCACCGCCATCGCCGCAATGCCTTCCTCGCGGCCAATGAAGCCCAGGGTCTCGTTCGTCGTGGCCTTGATACCCACGCGCGCGATGCTCAGTCCGAGCGCCGCCGCGATGTGCTCCTTCATCAGCTTGAGATGCGGCGCGATCTTCGGCTCCTGCGCGATGAGGGTGGCGTCAATGTTGATGATGCGGCCCGAGCGGAACTTGACCTGCCGCGCGGCCTCTTCGAGAAACGTTTTGCTCGGCTGATTTTTCCAGCGCGGGTCCGTGTTCGGAAAAAAGTGGCCAATGTCCGCCTCGCCCAGCGCGCCCAGCACCGCGTCGCAAATGGCGTGCATCAGCACATCCGCGTCCGAGTGGCCATCGAGTCCTTTGGGGTGCGCGATCTCGACGCCGCCGAGGATGAGCTTCCGCCCCGCGACCAGTTGATGAACATCGTAACCGATGCCGACATGATTCATGCGCCCGCAGTGTGAAGGAAGCCGGGGCGCGTTAGCAAGAAAGTGAAACGCGGTTGGAGTTCACGCTTCAGCGTGAGTCGGAGTTCAAGCTTCGGCTTGTCCGGGCCGGAAAGACGCTAAAGCGTGAACTCCAGCTTCCCGCCGGTGCTCCCACGCTGCGCTCAAAAGCACTTTCATCCTTGGGATTTGAAATTTTCCCGCCATTCTCCCGGCCCATGTGGCTCAACGCGGATGAACAATGCATCCTTCAATATCTCGAACACTGCGGCCCGGCGGGCGCTTCCGCCCGCGAGCTTTGCCGGAAAGCGAGCTCGAAGGACCGTTGGAAAGAGGACGAACGGTGGGCCATGCCGTTCCTCTCCTCGCTCAAGGACAAGCGCGCCATCGTGACCACGCCCGCCGGCACCTACATCCTGCCGCAGAAAAAGGCCACGTAGCGGCCGGGACAGAACGCGCCCCGACCGGTGAGGTGTTATTCAAAGTGACGGTCAAACCACGCAGGAGCGCGGCGTTCACGCCGCTTCACTGGAGTTGGGCGAGAAGGCACTGGAAGTTCTGAAACCCTCGGTCGTCCGGCGTTGAAGTGGCCTGAAGGCCGCGCTCCTGCCCGCCACTTCCAATCACACCCCGACCGGGGGCCACGTTTGACAACTTTGTCACCATTCCATTGTTGTCGAGCGCCCGCCCGCCCGCTATCAATCCGCCCCGTGTTCAAGCCTGATTCTCCCAGCACGCCGCCGGCGTTGCCCGCGTCCCGTCCGCGCGTGCTTTCACCGCTCGCCATCACCGCCATCTGCTTCGGCTCCGTCGTGACCACGATTGCTCTTATCGCCGTGGTCGTGGGCGGACTCATCGCGACCAAGGTCAGGGCGCAGGTTCGCCCCCAGCAACCCGCCACCGTCGCCGAGGTCGCGCTGGCGGAACCCGTGGTCGCCCGCCCCGAACCGCCCCGCGCCACGGCCAACGGCAGCGGCGTCACCTACCGCAACCACCAGCTCAAGACCGAAGAGGGCGAGCCGTGGTCGCTGCACATTTTGAAAATCGAGCGCGCGCGCGCCGACCTCGGCTTCTACACCGCGCACGCCCGCGACCGCGTGCTGGCCGTGAGCTTCATCCGCGAACAGGCCGCCGCCGTGCCGCCTGAGATCGGCCAGGCCATCGCGGGCATCAACGGAGATTTTTACGTGCGCGACCAGCCGACCTACGCGGGCGATCCGCGCGGACTGCACATCATGAACGGCGAACTCATCAGCGCGCCCGACACCGTGTGCGTATGGTTCGACACCAACAGCCAGCCGCACCTCGGCGAGGTGAAGGGACTTTTTTACGCCACCTGGCCGGACGGAAAAAAGACGCCCTTCGGCCTCAACCAGCAGCGGCAGAACAACACCGCCGTGCTCTTCACCCCGACCCTCGGCCCCTCGACCCGCACGTCCGGCGGACAGGAATTGATTCTGGAAAAAGACGGCGACGGCCCGTGGCTGCCGCTCCAGGTCGGGCAGAATTACCGCGCCCGCGTGCGTGAAGTCGCCACGAACAGCAACACCCGCCTCGCGCCCGGCACGATGGTGCTCTCGCTCGGCCCGCAACTCCTGGCTGGTCTGCCGGAATTGAAACCCGGTCTCGTCCTGCAACTCGCGACCACCACCACGCCGAATTTGTCCGGGGTGAAAGCCGCCATCGGCGGAGGTCCCGCGCTGATCAAGGATGGAAAGGCCTTCACGCTCAAAAGCCCGCCGCCCGGTGCGCCCGGCGGTTACGCGGAAGGCTCAAAGTACATGCGACACCCGCGTTCCGCCGTCGGCTGGAGTCCCACGCACGTCTATTTCATCGTCGTGGATGGTCGCCAGCCGGGCCTGTCCGTGGGCATGAAGCTCGCCGAACTGGCGGAATACTTCGTGAGCCTCGGCTGCACCGACGCGATCAATTTCGACGGCGGCAAGTCCGCGCAGCTTTGGTTCAACGACCGAATCATGAACAGCCCGGTCAACAGCGAAGACACCGTCGCCAGTTCGCTCCTGCTCATGCGCAAAGCTGGGGGACGCTGAATAGCACGACGGTGGCAGTAGTCGCGTGGCGACCAAACCAGCCCGCGCAGCGTGAGCCGTTCCACCTTTTGATGCGCCGGCCCTGGATGCTGACCCGGGGTGTGGTTGGAAGTGGCGCCCCCAAGCTGGAGCGCGGGCGTCCCGCCCGCCGGGGCCGAGCGGCGTCGGGTTCCATTCCGGCGGGCGGGAC
>JAYVQC010000012.1:0-12160 GCA_043757045.1 Akkermansia sp.
ACGAAGAATGAATGCCGTGCTCCCTCTCCTCTGGGGAGAGGGCCGGGGTGAGGGGAAAGCGGCGTTCACCAACGAGACGAAAACTATTCTAGGCAACCACGCTAATTCGCCCGCCGCAGCCGGTAGAAGCGGTTGCTCGCCGTGAGACTGTTGGTCACGAGGAAATTCGTCCCGCTCACGATGGGTGCGTTGCTCACGGTGCTCCAGTTTGTCGTCTCTAAATCCGGCGTGGCCTCTAACACATGCCCGGCGGCGCTGGTCGGCCAGGCAAGGCGCACGCGGCTCGCGGGGAGCGTGGCGAGACTCAGCGCGGGTGCGCACTCGGAACTGCTGACGGAGAGCAGGTAATTACAACCGGCACCCGCCGCGCCGAGGTCGTTCACCAGCACCACGAAGTTGCTCCCCGCCGGCACGGGAAACGCCAGCGTGATGAACGTCCCGTTGCTGCCCGAGTCCGCGAGGTAGTTCGCGCAAATGTCGTTCGTTTGAAATTTCCCGAGATACGCCGTGGCGAAAAGATTCGAGCAAGGATTCGAGATGTAAACCGTGTAGCACGCGGCTGGACCATTGTTTGTGAACGCGTGGACATCGTAGCGAAACGTGCCGCTGCCATTGAACGGTCCGGGACAATCTACCGGCGCGGCGCAGGTGCCGACCGACTCCGGGACGCGCGCCAGTCTCGTGCCGAGCGCGAGATTGTTCGTGGTGATGGCGTTCGTCACGAAGCCCGGACATGTCGCGCAAAAACCGCCGCCCGTGCCGACGCAAGTCGTCGGCAGGGTGAAGCTCGTGACGAAATCGCCGCCGCTGCTCCGCACCGTGAGTTCGAGGCTGATGTTCGAGCCGCACACAAATCCCGGCAGCGTGGAAATCTGGAACGGCGTCGTGTTCGTCCCGCGCGCGTTCACGCCGAGATTCGGATAACCCGACGGCACCGGCGCGATGATGACGTGCTCGGTTGGACTGATCAGCGAGGCCGTGATGTTCGAGAGAATCGCCCCATTGGCATTGGTCAGGGCGACGCGCAGGTGATTGCACTCGTTGGCCTGGATCAAGCCGTCGCCGTTGCCGCCGATCACTTCCGCCGCGCTGCTTTTAAGCGGCGTGTTGGTGAAGACGAGCGCCACGTCGTTGCCGGAACCCGCGTTGTAACGCACAAGAAATTTCAATGCGCCGACATTCAGCACGGAACCTTGCGGCAGTCCGGCGAAGGTGCCGGTGATCGAATCCGATCCGTCGTTGGTGAGAATGATGAAGGACTGGCCGTCCTTCGGCGCGAAGCCGACCGCCAGCGAAACATTCAACGCGCTGCTGCCGAGGGAAGCAGTGCCGCGCACGTTCAACTGATCGTGCTGCACGCCCGCCGTCAGTCCGCCGATTTCGACTTGGAAGCTGGCGTTCGCTCCAGAGAACGTCGTGTTGCCGGAACTCAACATCCCCACGCCGCCTCCCGGCGCGATGCGCCCGCCGCTGGCCGTGATGTTTCCCACCTCGCCATCGCCGCCCAGCGTCGCGTTCGTGCTCACGGTGATGCTGCTTTGTTGAATGCCGTTCACCAGCAACGTGCCGGCGACGACCGTGACCGTGGACGAGTTCGTGTTGTTGCCGCTTAACGTCAGGGTGCCGCCGCCGAGTTTGCGAAAGCCGCCCGCGCCATTGATGGGCCCGTCAAAGAAACTCGAGCTGCCGTCCGCGCCGAAACCGGGATTGCCGCCCGCGCTGATCGCGACGTGGCCCTCGCCGGAGAGCGCGCCAATGCTGTCGCTGCCGCCACCGAAATCGAGCACGCCGGAAACAGTGATGAACACCGGGGCGGTGTTGGCGATTTGCGATCCCGCGCCGCTTGCGTAACGCACCGCCTCCGAGTCCGCGAAGCCGATTCCGTCGCCAATCACGAGCGGGCCGAGAATCGCGCCGTCGCTCACGCTCTTGTTCAGCAGGAGCGTGCCGCTCTCCACCGTGGTCATGTTCGTGAACGTATTCGCGCCCGCGCCGGACAACGCCAGCACGCCGCCCGATTCCTTGGTCAGCGCGCCCGCGCCGCTGATGACGCCGCTGAGTTCCAACTGCCCGCCGTCGTCCACCGCCACGCGGGCGTGGTTAAAGAGCACGATGTCGCCCGCCCACGAATTCGTCACGCCGCCCGCGCTGTTCACCGCGATCCCGCCGGGCGTATTGTTGTTCAACGCGAGCGGCTCCGCGCCGATGTTGCGCGGGCCGTCGAGTGTGAGCATCGCGCTGCCGGCGATTTGCACGCCGCCGTTCGTCGTGCCGGTGGCGAAGTCATCAAGCAGGCGCAACTCACCGCCGATGACGAGCACGTTGCCGGTGAACGAGTTGGAATTCGCCAGCGTCATCGAGCCATTGCCGTTCTTCGACACTCCGCCGTTCGACAGGCGCGCGCCGACATACAGGTCCGGGATAATGCCGCCCGCTGGCACCGAAAACGCGCGGCCCGGGCTGCTCAAATCCACGTTGCCAAAAATCAGCGCCGGAAGATTTGTGCCCGAGGTGGCATTCAACGTGTTGAACAAACTCAGCACGCCCGCGCCGGTGTCAATGCGCCCGCCGGTCATGCTGATGCCGCCCACCGCGTCGTTGACGCCGTTCAGATCGAGCAGGCCGCTTTCGTTGATCGCGATGTTGACCGTGAGCAGCAACTGTCCGCCGAAGTAACGCACCACGTCCGCGCTCGGCCCGCCCACGCGATCGCCGATGGTGAGCGTGCCGAAACTGATCGCGGCCACGCCGACGGAAGATTTGGCGAATTCCATCGTGCCTTCGTTCACGGTCGTGTTGCCGGCGTACGTGTTCGCGGCGTCACCAGAGTAACGCAGCGTGCCGGGCAAAACTTTCGTCACGCCCCCGTTGCCGCTGATCGCGCCGCCGAGATCGAGGACGCCATTCGTGAGCACGGGAACCGTCAGGCTCGCGTTCAACACGAGGTTGCTCGACCAACCGGAAGTCACGTCACCCACGCCTTCCAGCGTGGCGAGCGCGAAGTTATTCGTGAGCCATTCGTTGGTAATCACCACGCCTTCAAGGCGCAGACTTCCGCCGCGCAAATCCGTGCCGGACGCGCCGCTGCCGAAAGCCAGCGCGCTCGCCGCGTAGATGAAGCCGTTGCTGATCACGGTCACGCCGGGGTAGGTGTTGGTCCCGCTCAGGCGCAACGTGCCGCCGCCCGTCTTGATCATACCCGCCGCGCCGCTGCCCGTGAGGTTCGCCGAGATGATGCACTCCGGGCCGCCGTTCGTGTTCAGCGCCACATCTATCGTCCGCGTCGTTGCGCCCTGCGCCAGCACGCCGCTGATGATCACCGGATCCACCGCGCCATTAAAACCCGCCACGGCGACGACGCGCCCGGTGACGGTGAGCGTGCCAAAGCCGCTGCTCACGTCGCCGCCATTCGTGAGCGTAAGCGTGGCGATGGTCTCGTTGTAGTTGTTGAGGTCCAGCAGCCCGGTGCCGTTGACTGTGACTTGCGCGGTGTCGGCGATTTGATTCGCCTCGGTCAGCAGCACCGTCGCGCCGGAATCAATGAAGATATTTCCCGGCACCAATTGCGTGGCGAGGGCGACGTCGTTCAGTTCCAGCGTCCCGGCGCTCACCGTCGTGCCGCCGGTGTAGGTGTTGTTGCTCGCGCCGGAGAAGAGCAGGTGGCCCGCGCCGATCTTCGTGAGCGCGCCGCTGCCCGCCATGACGCCGTTTAACGCCAGGGACGCGCCGCTGTTCGAGATGTTGATGACCTGCGCGCCCGCGTTCGTGATGTTGAAAAAAATCCGGTTCGTGAACCCCGGCGGCTGCACGGCCTGGATGCCGTTCGAGAGCGTGATGGTGTTTCCATAAAGTGTGTAATTGCTCGCCGCGTTGAAGGTGAGCGAGCGCAGGCGCAGGCCGGTGAGATTGTTCGTGAGCGTGAAGCGCGGCGTGCCGACGGGGAAGATGACGTCATCGCCATGCGCGGGCGCGACGTTGTTCGTCCAGTTGGCGGAGGTGCTCCAGTTGCCGCTGGAACTGCCGTCCCAGACTTTCACGGCGGCGTGCAGGGCAGGCACGAGCAGCGCGACCACGATGGGCAACAACGTGAGTCGGAACACTCGATTCAGGCGGCGAAAGATCGCGGGCAGAATCATGCGGCATGGCTGTGACACTGCACATGGAGTTAGCAAAAGAGAGGCGCACTCGCAAGCCAAGTGTCCGGGTCGGCGGAATGCGGGACACGGGTTTGCGGCCCACCGCAACCTGAAATGAAGGGCGAGTCCGCCCGTTCACTCCACCAGCTTGTGCCGCAGCGCGTAGCGCGTCAGGTCGGCGTTCGTGTCGAGCTTCAGCTTGTCGAGGATGCGCGAGCGGTAGGTGCTGATGGTCTTGATGCTGAGCGAAAGCATCTTGCCGATCTGCGTGAGCGTGGTGCCGCCGGCGAGCATCTTCATCACCATGTATTCGCGGTCGGAAAGTTTCTTGTGCGGCTCGTCCGCCTCGGGCGCGGCCACGCGGAGCGCGAGCTTTTCAGCGAGCGAATGGCTGACATACTTGCCGCCCGCGACGACCTTGCGCACGGCGCGGACGAGTTCTTCGCCGGAAGTTTCCTTGTGAATGAAACCCGCCGCGCCTGACTTGAGCACGCGCACGGCGACTTCATCTTCCGCGAGCACGCTGAGGACGAGCACCGGCATGTCCGGGCGCGCGTTTTTGAAATCCACGAGCAGTTCCAGCCCGCTCTTGCCGGGCATGGTGAGGTCAGTGATGGCCAGGTCCCACGGCTGCTGTTCGAGCAGGGTCATGGCTTCCGCCGCGTTCGTCGCCTCACCGATGGTGAGGTCGCCGAGGCTGGCGTGCAGGACTTGCTTCAGTCCGGCGCGGATGAGTTCGTGGTCGTCAACAAGCAGTAGTTTCAACATAGCGATTCCGATTCTGATTCTTCTGATGGGATGGAACGTCGCCCGCGAGCACGGCGCGGACGGTCTCCAGAAGCTGCTCGGGGCGATAGGGCTTCTGGAGGAAATAGATTTCTTCGTCGAGTGTGCCGTCATCGGCCAGCGATTCGGCGCTGTAGCCGCTGGTGTAAAGCACCTTCAGCGCGGGGCGTTCGGCCTGCAAACGCAACGCCAGAGTGCGACCGCTCAACGCGCCGGGCATGATGACATCGGTGAGCAGCAACGCGACCTCGTCGTGATGCGCGGCCCACAGTTCGAGCGCGGCGCAGGGACCGTCTGCCGCGAGCACTTGATAGCCGTTGAGCGTCAGGAAGCGTGTGACCAGTTTGCGGACGGACACTTCGTCCTCCACGATCAGGATCGTGCCGACCGTTGCCACGCCCGTTGTTTCGCGGGCGGCGCGGCCTGATTTAAGGTCTGATAATTCGTGGCGGCTGGCCATGTTCTTACAAAATTATCGGCAACTGTTCTGTGAACCTTAGTGATGAAACGAGCGAATGGAGGGGCTGGCCCGGCTAAGTCGCGCAGGGCTAGCAGCCAAGCGGATGAAAACTTTTCGGAATTATCTGACAGAGCACGGGGGCCGCGCTGTGGAAATCCCAAACAGCAAACTTCAAACTACAAAGAAACACCAAGCCCCAAAAATCAATTGGTGCGTCCGAGGGCGCGTCGTGGAAATCCTGCGACCGGAGCGCGGGCGTCTCGCCCGCCGAACGGCTCGAAAGATATGACCTCTCCCCACGCCTGCTTGGCGGAGCAGCGTGTGGTTCCATTCGGGCGGGCGGGACGCCCGTGCTCCAATTCGGGCGGCTTCACTGCGCAAGCCGCGTCCGTTTTAAGTGGGAAGTTCGGATGGGGTCTGATCTGACGGGGACGGTTCTTTGAAACTTGGAGCTTGTTTCAGATTTGGATTTTGAAGCTTGGTGTTTAACCCCGCTTCCCCTCGCCCGACAACACGCCTTCGATGCGTTTCTGCAATTCCGCGAAGACCACATCCGCCGGGCGGTGCCCGTCAACGATGCTGAACCCGTAGTTCTTTTGCAGCCGCTTGAACTCCTGCTCGACCAGCGCCTGATACTTCAGGAATGAGTCGAACATGTCGCGCGAGAGGCCGAGGTCCATGCCGCTCTCCCAGTAGTCGAGCGCCATCTTTTTCTGGAAGGTGCGCTGCACCAGTTCCTCCGGCGACACGTTCAGGTAGAAGACGCTGTCCGGCACCAGCGCGAGTCCGTAGAGATTTTTCAGCCAGGTCTCGTTCATCCCGCGCACGAGGTCGCGCGCCATGAGGGTGTAGATGTAACGATCCGCGATGACCACCATGCCCGCGCGCAGTGAAGGAAGAATCACGTTCTCCAACTGATCGGCGAAGTCCGTGGCGTAAAACAAACTGAGCGTGGTGCGGCTGAGAATGTTCCCGTGCTGCGCGCGCTCCAGTTCTTCGCTGACGAGCGTGGAGCGTTTCAACCCCACCTGAATCGTCGCGTGGCCGCAGCCTTCCATCCACTCGACGAGCCGTCCGATTTGTGTGGAGCGGCCCGAGCCGTCCGCGCCCTCGATGACGATGAGCTTGCCGGCGAGGTTGCCTAGTTCCACACCGGGAATGCCGTCGCCGTAGAAACGCCGCTCGGTGCGGGCGGGCAGCATGATGCTCTTCACGTTGCCCGAAGCGGCGGCGAATTTGTTGGAACGAGTCGCCTTCATGATGCCTTCCCCGGATTCAGCGCGAATGACGGGAGATTCAACCGCGCCGCCACCGTCTGCCGCACGAACGATTGCTGCGTCTCAATCGGCACGTTCGCGTCCACGGTGATGAAACGGAACTCGTCCTCCATGTTCATGTAGCGCTGCAACATGCGGCCCTGAAAAATGCGGAAGCTCTCGTAGCGGTCGCTCGACAGCTCCAAGTCCATGCCCGCCTCGAACCATTTCAACTCGGGCCGTCCGTCGAGGATGCGCGCGAGCGACACTTCCAAATCCGCTTTGAAGAAAAACGTGAGGTCAGGCAGCGCGGCAAAATTATACAGCCCCCGCACCCACGAGGGCGAACAGCCGCGCACCGTGTCGCGCACGTAGGCCGTGAAAATGTAGCGGTCGCACAGCACGATGTAGCCGGCGCGCAAGAGCGGCAGGAGCTGCCGTTCGTAGCGGTCCGCGAAGTCCGTGGCGTGGATGAGGCTGAAGGTCGTGGGCGTGAGCAACTGGCGGTTCTTGCCCTTGCTCGTGGCCGATTTCACGATCTCGGACGAGTTCCACGACGTGAAGAAAACTTTCAGCCCCTGCACCTCCAGCCACTTTTGCAGCAGATGGATTTGCGTGGACTTGCCGGAGCCATCGAGTCCCTCGACCGCGATGAGCCGTCCTTGAAATTTGAGTTCGGAAAAAGTTTTCGTCACAGGCCGCGCAGAAATTACGTCGCGAGCGCAGGAACGCCAACGGGATTTTTTCCCTGGGAGCGCGGGCGTCCCGCCCGCCGGACGGCGCGAAAGATGTTCCGACTTCTGACGCCTGCTTGGCGGAGCGGCGTCTTGTTTCATTCGGGCGGGCGGGACGCCCGCGCTCCTAGGCTGCAATAGTTCGCTCTTGCCGCTCCTTACCCAACCTTCCACTTTTCCGCCCATGAAATTCGGCATCTGCAACGAGATTTTCCAGGACTGGAAAATCGAGGACGCCATGGCCTACGCCCAGCGCGCGGGCTACGACGGCATTGAGATCGCGCCCTTCACGCTCGCGAAATATGTCACGGAAATTTCCGCCGCCGAACGCCAGCGGCTCCGTGACACCGCCGCGAAGTTGCAACTCGAAATCTCCGGCATCCACTGGGTGCTGGTGCAGGCCGACGGCATGTTTCTCAACCACGCCGAGGCCGCCGTGCGCGCGAGCAGCGCGCGCTACTTCGTCGAGTTGGTGAATTGCTGCGCCGACCTCGGCGGAAAGATCATCGTCGTCGGCTCGCCCAAGCAACGCCAGGTGGCCGAGGGCACGAGCTACGAACAGGCGTGGCAGTGGGCCGCCGAGACCTTCCGCGACTCGGTGAAACAGGCCGAGGATCGCGGCGTGACGATTTGCTTCGAGCCGCTCGCGCCCGCCGAGACGAATTTTGTGAACACCGCCGCCGAGGGCGTCCGCTTTGCACAGCAGTTCCACAGTCCCGCGATGAAGGTGATCCTCGACGTGAAGGCGATGTGCTCGGAGGAAAAGGCCATCCCGCAAATCATCCGCGAGTCGCGCGGGGAGTTCGCCTACTTCCACGTGAATGACCGCAACCTGAAGGGACCCGGCTTCGGCGACGTGGACTTCACGCCCATCGCCGCCGCGCTGCGCGAAGTGGGCTACGAGGGCTACGTCTCGGTGGAGGTGTTCAAGTTCGAGGAAGGGGCGGAGGTCATCGCCACCAAGAGCATCGAGTATCTGAAGCGGGTGTTCGCGGCGAACGGCCAGGGCCAAAGCGGCTGAACTGGCAGGGCATCGCTGTCCTAGATTTTGTCAGCGTTTGTGAGAAACGAGACGCCTCCGCGTTGTACAACTCCCGTGTCGCACCATCCGCGCCTGCCTGCACAGAGTTCACCCCGTCGTCACCCGCTGGCCTGAAAACTGTTACACCGCGAGGCGATACCAAAATTATGACCTCTCGCTACGCGCACAAACGTCTGGCCACGCTGCTCACCGCCGTCCAGTCCCAGGCCCCGGCGCGCGTCATCGAGTGGCCGCAGAAAGTTCACCGCCCGGAGGATTCGCGCGAGCGTTCGTCCGCCAGCGCCCAGCCCGCGCGGAAAGGAAATCATGCAAGTCAGTAGAGAACCCTTGGCCCCGTTGCGTTCGTGGAGGGAATTGTTTTTTGGCCCGCGGTGGCTGGCCCGCAAAAAATTCCACCGTCATTGGGACGACGGAGCGCGGGCGTCTCGCCCGCCCGAATGGAATTAACGGCGGCTCTACCGGGACGGCGTGGAAACCGCGAGAATCCTCCGCACCCTCCGGCGGGCGGGACGCCCGCGCTCCAGTCGCCGCCCATCAAGATTCGCCTGCCGGTGGCAAACCGGCCGCGCGTTGCTTGCGTCCGCGAAAAATCTTCCCGCCCCAGTCATCAAAAATCGCGTAGCACACCGGCGTCACGATCAGCGTGAGCAGCAGGCAGAGCGATTGACCACCAATGACCACCACCGCCGTCGCGCGCCGTTCTTCCGCACCCGGTCCAGAACCAAGCGCCAACGGAATCATGCCCGCGATCAGCGTCAGCGTCGTCATCAGGATCGGGCGCAGGCGGTCGCGGTTCGCCTGGAGAATGGCCGTCTCGCGCTCCATGCCTTTGGCGCGCAGCCCGTTCATGTGATCGATTTGGAGAATGGCGTTCTTCTTCACCACGCCGAACAGCACGAGCATTCCCAACGCGGAGTAGAGATTGATCGTCTGGTTCGTCGCCCACAATGACACCAGCGCGAACGGCACGCACAACGGCAGCGACAGCAAAATCGTGAACGGATGGATGAGGCTCTCGAACTGCGACGCGAGAATCAGATACATCAAAATCACCGAGAGCAGGAAGGCCCAGATGAATTCGTGGAACGTCGTCTCCAGTTCGCGCGCGCGACCGGAGACGCGCGTGGTATAGGCCGGGGGCAAATCCATCTTCCGCACTTCCTCGTGCAACGCCTCGATGCGGTCCGCCTGCGCGAAGCCGGGGCCGACGGCTGCGCGCAGGCTCACCTGCCGCTGGCGATCCAGCCGGTCAATGCGCGACGCCGTCTGGCCGGGCACGATGCGGACGACGTTGTCGAGCCGCACCAGCCCGCCGTCGCGGCGCGGGACGAAGAGCGAGGAGATGTGCTGCACGTCGGTGCGGTCGGATTCCGTGAGCCGCACCTGCACGTCATAATTCTCATTCATCGCCGGATCGCGGAAGCGCGAGACGCGCTCGTCGCCGCCGACCATGATGCGGAGCGCGGTGGCGATGTCCTCGGTCTCGACGCCGAGATGCGCGGCGCGCTCGCGGTCGATCTCGACGCGCAGTTCCGGCTTGTCGAGTTTGAGGGTGGTGTCGGCGTCGAGCAGGCCGAGTTCCGGCGCTTTCTTCCGCAACTGCTCGGCGTAGGCGGCGAGCGATTCCAAGTCGGGACCGAGCAGCGAGAAATCAATGTCCCAGTTCGGTCCGCCGAGGTTGAAGGTCTGCGGGTTGCGGATGGAAACGCGGACGTTCGGAATCTGCCGCAGCCGCCGCCGGACTTCCTGCACGACCTCCTGCTGCGAAAAATTTCCCTCGAACGCGCGCCACGGTTTCAGTTGTAGCAACCGTTTCCAGGTGAAGATGCGTTGCGCGTGCGGCACGAGCTGCACGTAGAAACGCGCGGAGTTCACGCTGCCCATCATGCCGCCGCCGCCCGCACCCGCGAGCACCGTGCGAACGCCGCGCAGGGCCGACAGTTCCCGCTCGACGCGGACCGCCACGTCATCCATCGCGGTCAGGCTCGCGCCCTCCGCCGCGGTCACGCTGACCTCGAACTCGCCCTCATCCACATTCGAAGGCACGTATTCCTGGCGCACAACTTTGTAGAGCGGAACGGACGTGGCGATGATCGCGAGGGCCAAAATGAAAACCAACCAGCGCCGCCGCAACGCCAAGCCCAGCAGCCATGCGTAGCCCCGATCCAAGGCGGAGTAGAAACCGCTCCGGGTGTCCCTTTTGTCGCTGCCGTGACGGCGCAACAAACGCGCACTCATCATCGGCGTGAGCGTGAACGACACGAGCAGACTGACCATGATCGCCGCCGCCGCCGTGATGCCGAACTGGAAAAGAAACCGCCCCGAGATGCTCGACATGAAGGAGACCGGGACAAAAATCACGACCAGACTCAGTGTCGTCGCCATGACGGCCATGCCGATCTCCGCCGTGGCTTCGCGCGCGGCGTCGAAGGGGTTCATCTTCTTCTCCTCGATGAAGCGGAAAATATTTTCCAACACCACGATGGCGTCATCAATGACGATGCCGACCATCAGCACCAGCGCGAGCATGGTCACGCTGTTGAGCGTGAAGTTCATCAGCTTCATCATCGCGAACGTGGCGATGACGGAGGCGGGAATGGCCACCGCCGCAATGACCATCGCGCGCCAGCTCCGCATGAAGGCGAGCACAACCAGGCAGGCGAGAATGCTGCCCAGCACCAGATGCACGTTGATCTCGTGCAGCGCCTCGTAGATGTACCGCGACTGGTCGCGGATGATTTCCACGCGAATGTCGGTGGGCAGTTGCGCCTGCACCTCGGCGAGCTTGGCCTTCACGCCTTCGATCACGGCCACGGAATTCGCGCCCGACTGGCGGCGGATGTCGAGGCTCACGGTCGGCACACCGTTCAGGCGCGAGAGCGAGCGCGGCTCCTTCGTGCCGTCCTCGGCCCAGCCCACGTCGCGCACGCGGATGGGAGAACCGTTCCGCGTGGCCACGACGAGATCGTTGAACGCGCGCGCGTCGGGAATACGTCCGAGCGTGCGGAGCGTCTGCTCGCGCACTGCGGTGGTGACGAGTCCGCCCGGCACGTTCGCGTTCTGGCGCTGGACGGCATCGCGCACTTCAGTGATGGGAATCTGGTAGGCCGCCAGGCGGTCGGCATCAATCCACACGTTGATGGCGCGCAGCAGTTCGCCCACGACTTCCACCTCGGCCACGCCGGCGCTGCGTTCAAGCTGCACCTTCACGAGCTTGTCGGCGATCTCGGTGAGTTCGCGGCGCGAACGCTGGCCGACGACCGCGAGCGTGAGGACGGGTGCCAGGTCGTTATCGGCTTTCGTGACCACGGGCGGGTCGGTGTTGCGCGGCAGATCCCGCACCACGCTGGCCACGCGCTCGCGCACATCCTGCGCCGCCGCCTCGATGTCGCGGTTCAAGTCAAACGTGACGATGACGAAGGAGTTGCCCGGCCCGTTGATTGAGCGCAACTCCCTGATGCCCGCGACGGTGTTGATGGCCTCCTCGATGGGATGCGAAATCTCGGCTTCAACTTCCGCCGGGGACGCGCCGGGCAGCCGCGTCATCACGCGCACGGTCGGCAGGTCCACGGAGGGAAAGCGGTCCACGCCGAGCTTCGAGTAACTCGCCGCGCCGACCACGACCAGGGCGAGGATTAGCATCGAGGCGAAGACCGGACGGCGGATGCAAATTTCAGCGAGCTTTTGCATCAGCGCGGAGCGGAGAAGATTGGTAGGGCGTCGCTGTCCTCAGCGCGCCGGGCTGC
>JAYVQC010000013.1:0-39566 GCA_043757045.1 Akkermansia sp.
GCTGCGGGCTGGAAAGCCCGCGCTCCGTTACTGCCCCTGCCGCTGCGCGATGATGAGGTCGCGAATCTTCTGCGGGTTCGGCACGCCTTCCATCCGCTCCGTGCCGTCCGCCGAGGCCGCCGTGGAAATGGTGATGTCCCCGATGCCCACCATGCGCCCCATCAGGCTTTGATCAATGTCTATGGCCCGCACATCGCGCATGAAGAACTCCCGCTCGCACTTGCTCATGAGTCCGCGCGTGAGCGTGATGCGCTGGCGATAGATTCTCAGCACACTGGCGCTGCGCTTCACCCACGCCACGATGAACGGCACGATCAGCCACGCGAAACACAGCCACCAAAAGTAGCGCCACCACGAGGGGCGGACTTCGGCGAGCAGTTCATCGCTCGCGATGGAAGCGGCAGTGGAGGCCGGAAGTTTTTCCGCCACGGGAAATCCGCAGGCCGGGCATGACTTCGCCGAGGTGGATACTTCGCGGCCGCATTCGGGACAGGCAATGAGTGGCATAGATTCGCTCCTGCGCGCAGCGATAGCAGCCCACGGCGGGGAAGGCAACATTCCGCCCGCCCGCCCGTGACAGCGCGGAAGGATCCGGGCACGCTGGGGGGCATGTGGAAACTTTCTCTACCTTGGTGGGAATTCATCGTGCGCGGAGCCATCGTTTATTTTTTCCTGCTAATTTTGCTGCGCATCACGGGCAAGCGGCAGGTCGGCCAGCTCGCGCCCTTCGATCTGGTGCTGCTGCTCATTCTGAGCAACGGCGTGCAGAACGCGATGAACGGCGGCGACAATTCCGTGCTGGGCGGACTGATTCTCGCCACCACGCTGATCTTTTTGAATCACGGCCTCGGCTATCTCACCTACCGCAGTCGAAAAGCGGAGACCCTGATTGAGGGCGAGCCGGCCATTCTTATCCGCAACGGATGCTTGATGAAGAAAGCCATGGAGAGCCAGCGCATCAGCGATCTGGAATTGCAGACGGCGCTGCGCAACGCCGGCTGCGAACGCGTGGAAGAGGTGTATCTCGCCATCCTGGAAAACACCGGCCATGTGTCGGTTTTGAAAAACGACGAGATAGCCAAACGTTCGTAGGTTAAACATGACCGCCGAGGTGGCACAGGCAACCTGCCTGTGCCGCCCGGCTACCAGCCGGGCGGAATGGAGAAGACGCGGAATATTTTGGTGCGCCGATGACTAATCCACGCGCCCTCCCTTCCGCCCGACTGGTAGCCCGTTCCACCCATTTCGACTTCGGAGTTCGGGTTAAAGAGAACTTTCCGAACCGCCCGACCTTTTGCCATACCAAGCGCGCGATGTGGCCGGTCATTCTCCGCGAGCTGCGCGCCGGGTCCCGGCGTTGGACGACTTACTGGCTGCGGCTCCTGGCGGCGGGCGCGGTGCTGGCGGCCATCGCCTACTGGTTCACACAGCCGCGCTTCGCCTTCACCAGTCCGGCGCGCGCTGGGCATGAAATTTTTCTCCTCCTCCACTGGGTCGTGCTGGCCGCGATCTGGATCATCGTGCCGATGCTCACCGCCGACACGTTGAGCCGCGAGAAACGCGAGGGGACGCTCGGCCTGCTTTTCCTGACCAATCTCAGCGCGCGCGCCATTGTCTTCGCGAAGGGCGCGGCGGCGGGACTGCTGGCGCTCACGCTCTGGCTGTCCGTGGTGCCAATCATGACCGTGCCGGTGCTGATGGGCGGCGTGCCGTCGCAGGAAATCATGCTCTCGTGCAGCGTGGCGCTGGGATCGATTTGCTGCGCGTTGGCGGCGGGATTGATGGCGTCGGCGATTTCACGGCGCGGCGCGGGAGCGGTGGGGCTGGCGCTGACGCTAAGTTTCTTCGGGCATTGTTTTTTTTGTATGTTCGCGGCCGGGGTGGCCGAGACGGTCTGGATGAAAGGAGCGCTGATGAAAGCAGGCGATTGGCACTTCGTCGCCGCGGCTGTGTTCATGACCTGGGAGCTTCAAATGCCAAGCTTTCTCCTTGCGGGCAAGGCCGGGCCGTCCACAGCTTTTACCGTCGCCGTTTTGCTCATTCCCCTGATTTCTTTCCTCATCGCCATTCTGGCCGGAAGTTTTGCTGCGCTGTTCCTGCGCCGCAACTGGCAGGACAAACCCAAGTCCAAAGCTCAGACCGACACGGAGAAATTTTTCTGCTCGCCCGTTTTGCTCACCGGAATTTTCCGCGCGTGGATGCGCCGTTCGTTGGAGCGCAATCCCATCGGCTGGCTGGAGCAACGCCGCGTGACCGGGCGCATCATGTCGTGGGTGTGGCTGGCGATCATGGTCTCGTTCAGCACCACGCTGACCTATGGCGGTTCGGGCATGAACGCGCGCGACTTCAATCCGCTGATGTGGATGCTGCTCATCACCATCGCCTACGTGGCGGCGGGCAGCTTCCGCCGCGAGCGCGAGACGGGCGCACTTGAATTGCTGCTCGTCACGCCGCTCTCGGAAAAGCAAATCATCCACGGACGGTTGCGCGGTCTGTGGAGCCAGTTCTTGCCCACGTTTTTGCTGTGGGTGGCGGTGGTGATTTACATCGGCACCGCTGTGCAACGCTGGCGGCCCGGCGACCTGATTGAATTCACCGCCGCGTATCTGATCGTGCCGGTGGTGGGATTGTACTTCTCGCTGCGTTTCCGTTTCACGGTGCTGTCGTGGCTGGCCACGCTGGCGACGTGTTTCGTGGTGCCGCCCCTGATGGAATGGTTCATCACTGGATTCTTCTTTTGGGCCGTGGGGCCGGGCTTCTTGCAGATGATGACGCGCGGCTCGCCATTGATCGCGGTCAGCAGTCAAATCCTGCTCGCCGCCCTGCTCCTCTGGCGTTTGCGCGTGAATCTCGTCCGCCGTTCCTTTTCACTGCGCTGAAGCATGACGTTGCTCCCCATCGTCGCCCGGGAACTGCGCGTGGCCTCGCGCCGCGTGGCCACCTACTGGACACGCTTCACCTTCGCGCTGCTCGCGGTCGTCGTCGGCTCGTTCGCGTGGGCCATCCTCATCCGCGAAGCCCCGCGCCAGACCGGCCTCGCGCTGTTCATTTCCATCTCGGTGGTGGCCTACGTTTACACCCTGCTCGCCGGTGCGATCTGGGCCGCCGATGCCGTGAGCGAGGAGAAACGCGAGGGCACGCTCGGCCTGCTCTTCCTCACGGACCTGCGGAGCTACGACATCGTGCTCGGCAAACTCGCCGCGTCGTCCGTCACCGCCGTGTATGGCCTGCTGGCGATTTTTCCCGTGCTGGCGATTCCGCTGCTGCTCGGCGGCGTGGCCGGGGCGGAATTCTGGCGCGTGGTGCTGGTGTGTGTGAACAACCTGTTTCTCTCGCTCGCCCTCGGCCTGCTCTGCTCATCACTCTGCAAGGACGAACGCAAATCCATCGCCCTCACGCTGGTCCTCGTCGCGCTGCTCACGGTGGGCTGGCCCGCGCTGGTGGCGTGGATCTCCAGCGGACTCTCCAGCGCCAACCCGATCCGGCTGCTGTTCAAAGACGACCCTTTCCCACTGATGGTTTTCTGCCCCGGCATGACATGCGTATTCGCCTTCGACTCGACTTACAACGAGATGCTGCGCTGGGTGAAATTCAACTGGTTCTATCCCACGCTCGCCGCCACGCACCTGCTCGGCTGGGCCGCGCTGGGGTTGACCACGCTCATCCTGCCGCGCGTCTGGCAGGACAAGGCCGCGTCCGCGAAAACGCTGCGCCGCCGCGAGCAATGGCAGCTCCTCACCGCCGGCCCGTCCGACACGCGCGCCGCCTTCCGCCGCCGGTTGCTCGACATCAATCCCTTCTACTGGCTGGCCTCGCGCGAGCGTTTCAAAGTCGCGCTCGTCTGGCTCTGGCTCGGCGTGGTGGCGCTGCTCTGGGTGCTCGGACTCGTCCGCGCCAAGCGCGAATGGCTCGACCCCGGCACCTACCTGATGACCGCGCTCGCGCTCCACTCGTTCTTCAAATGCTGGGTGGCGATGGAAGCCTCGCGGCGGCTCGGCCAGGATCGGCGCAGCGGCGCGCTGGAGTTGTTGCTCTGCACGCCCTTGAGCGTCGCAGAGATTTTGCGCGGGCAATGGCTGGCGCTGTGGCGGCAATTCGGCGGCGCGTGCGCGCTCATCGTCGCGGCGGACGCGCTCTTCCTCGCGCTCGGGCTGAAAGATTCTTTCAGCGCAGAGGACCGCCGCGACTGGATTCTGATGTGGCTCGCGGGCACCGCCATGTTCGTCCTCGATCTGGCCGCGCTCGCCCTGCTCTCGATGTGGATGAGCCTGAAGAACCGCAAGCCCACGCAGGCCGGCATGGGAGCCATCCTGCTGGTCTGTGTGATTCCGTGGGTGCTGTTCGCTGCGTTCGGCGCGGTGATGGCGATTCTCGACGAGGTGTTCAAAATCAAATTCATGCCCGCCCATCGTGAAGGCATGTTCCTTCTCGCCGCGTGGGGCGTGATTGGTTTCGCAACGAGTGGCTGGCTGGCCTGCACGTCGCTGCGCAACCTGCGCGCGAACTTCCGCACCTGCGCCCTCGACCGCTCCGAACTGCGCGCGCCGTGGTGGAAAAGATGGGTGAGGAGAAAGGCAGCGTGAAAAGCCAAAGCCCAAAGCCCAAAGCCCAAACAAATTCCAAGTTCCAAGCTTCAAGGGGCGCGGCGTGCAGTTGCCGCCCCGAGAAAGCGGCGCTAAAGCGACCGCACTCCAAACGCTGGCGCGCAGCACCACACGCCTCCTCACTCGCGGAGCGTTTGGAGTGCGGTCGCTTTAGCGCCGCTTTTCCCACGTCCTCCGCAACACCAGTTCGGCGTAAAATCGCCACCGCACCTATGGAGTTTGGCCTTTGGAATTTGTTTGGGCTTTGGATTTTGAAATTTGAAATTTCTCCCCCATGACCTTCCTCCCCATCGTTGAGCGCGAGTTGCGCGAGCGCGCACGCTGGCGTTCCACGTACTGGGTGCGCGGCGCGGCGGCGTTCATCGCCACGGCCATCGCCATGTTCGTGCTCATGTTCATGGCCGCCGTCGCGCCCGGCCCGGTCGGTCACGGCATGATGAGTGCGCTGGCGTGGCTGGCCTTTCCGTTCGTGGTCCTCGAAGGACTGCGCCACACCGCCGACTGTCTCAGCGCGGAGAAACGTGAAGGCACGCTCGGCCTTTTGTTCCTCACCGACCTGCGCGGCTACGACGTGGTGCTGGGAAAATTCTTCGCCACCTCGCTCACCAGTTTCTACGCGCTGCTCGCCATGATGCCCGCGCTCGCCGTTCCCGTGCTGCTCGGCGGCGTGACCGGCGGCGAATTCTGGCGGCTCGTGCTGGCGCTGATGAACGCGCTCTTCTTCTCGCTCACGGCGGGCCTGTTTGTCTCCGCGATCAGCCGCGAGGAACGGCGCGCGTGGACCGGCACCTTCGCGCTCATCCTGATCTTCGTGGCGGTCATTCCCGTCGTGAGCAAGCACCTGCACGTTGCGGTGATTTGGAAGTTCAGCCCGTTCACCGCCTTCTGGCTCTACGACGAAAACAATTTCACCACGCGCGCGGCGGACTACTGGAGCGCGCTTGGCTGGACGAATTTGTTGAGCTGGTGCTGGCTGGCGCTCGCGAGCTTTTTGCTGCCGCGCGTGTGGCAGGAATCCGGCGCGCGCCGCGCTCAACGTCAGCGCGCCGTCGAACCGGAAACCAAACGATGCCAGCGCCATCAACTCCTCGACACCAATCCCGTCTGGTGGCTCACCTCGCGGAACACACATCAACGCCGCTGGCTGTGGGCCGTGGTCATCATGCTCGCCGCAGGCGGCGTGACCGCGTGGCTCGCGTTCCAAGGCGACACCGGCGCGATGTGGGGCGTGCTGGGCTGCGCGATCCTCGCGCACCTTGCCCTGGCGACGTGGCTGGCTTCCGAGGCGAGTGATTCCTTCGCCGGCGCAAGGGCCAGCGGCGCGTTGGAACTGCTGCTCTCCACGCCGCTGACCGTGCGACAGATTTTGCGCGGCCAACACCTCGCGCTGCGCGAACTGTTCTTCGGCCCGCTCGGCGCGCTGCTGATGATCGAGGCGTTGCTGGTCATCGGGCAAATCTGGCTGGTCGCGCAGGGCGGCGGCGGACTGTTCGCGAGTGCGGGCGTGGTGCTGGTGCTGGGCTTCTGCCTCGTGTGGTTCGTCCTCGATCTGTTCGCCGTGGCCGAGGTCGGCATGTGGTTTGGACTGACCTCCGGTTCCGCCACCACGGCGCTGACCAAGACGATTCTCTACGTGCTGATCCTGCCGCTGCTCGTCATGGCCGTGCCGTGCTTCTGGCCCATCGCGCCCGGCCTGATGGTGGCCAAGAGCGTCATCTTCTTCACCTGGGCGCAGGGCAAGCTGGAGAGAGAATTCCGCCGCGCGGCCACGGAACGTTTCGATGCACCGAAGCCAAAACCGTGGCTCCGCCGCGAACCACCGCGCCTGCGGATGCCGGGATAAAGTTTTTGACTTTGGCATCGCAACCGAGCCTTAACTGGCTAACGATGTCCTCTCAGAATTATGCAAACACTGGTTCTACTTTTAGCACAGGGTCAGGAAAAAGGTCCATACACCGTGACTCAAGTGCGTGAGATGCTGAATCGAGGCGTGATTAATCAAGAGGCGTTGTGCAAGCTTGAGCAGCCTTGGCAACAACTCATGCCATACATGACGCGGTCAAAACCTAACCCTGCTGACAACAAGTGCTGGTTTCTCAAAACTCGCGAGGAAGATAAGGGACCATTTACCTTTGGTCAGCTTCAGAGCATGTGGGACAGCGGACAAATCACTGCTGATTCAGTCGGAAGGCAAGAAGCTAGCTGGCAGCCGTTGAGCTTCGCACTTACCTCAAATTCAAACCCATCTGGAGAAGCAGGCTTTCAGGCAAGCAAGAGCACTGGCGTTCTAATAACACAGACAGGGAAGCAAGAAATTTTCGGTCCGAAACGAACGTCTCGAATGGCAATTGCTGCCCTTGTCTTGGGACTTCTAGCCCTGCCAACAGCAATTTTCTTGCTCGGAGGTCTCTTAGCAATTCTCGCGATTTTTTTGGGACACACAGCTCAGGCCCAGATCAAACGTTCTCGCGAAATGCTCAGCGGCAGCGGTATGGCTTTGAGTGGACTTGTTTGCGCTTACGCGGCGCTGGGATGCACGCTTCTTGCAATCGGAATTTTTGCTATTCCGAACATGATGAAGGCAAAACGAGCCTCGAATGAGGCTCAACGAATTGCGTCCTCGAAGACAACTGCATCACCGCAGGTTGAGAAAGTGCTGAAAAAGGCTGAAGGCTCTGCACCGGGAATAACCAAGCAAGTTCAAGATTTGAAACCCGAGATGATCGGATTGGAGAAGGCAGCCACGAGTCTTTTGTCGGCCTATTCAGAACTGGATGTCAGTCTTCCTTGGAAAGAATCCTCAATGCAGATTTCAAAACTAATTGCGTCATGTGACGATATGGAGAAGGCGACAAAGAAGTACGAGCAGCGTTTGAACGAGTTTCTCTCCAGTCGCAGTGTTGCTTACAACGAAGAACAGATGGCACGAAAGAAAACTGGCTTTGAAATGATGAATCTTCTAGCTGCGACTGGTAAAGATGTGGCGGCGCATGCTTCGCTTTACGTGGCATCTCAGTCCGAAGAACACAAAATCAAGTTCCTCAAAGCATCAACGGAATTTGAATCTCAACTGGCGGACATTCAAAAAAGACAGCAAAGTAATCTTGAGAAATTTGAGTAACTTCGCGCGCAGTTTTTATTGCCCGGCCCAAATTATTTGGAAGAAGTTTTCACCCGCACCTTGGCTTTTCGCGCCTTCTTCACGCGCGAAGTCGGCCTAGTCAGGAATGACGCCGTGGCCGTGGTGGCCGTGGCCTGTCCCGCGCCTACGCTCGCGAACGCCTCCTCGCGGCACTCTGTCTTCACGCGCGGCTTGAGGAGCTTGGCAATCAATCCAGTCCACCCTGTCTGATGCGAAGCGCCCACGCCGCGGCCGGTGTCGCCGTGGAAGTATTCGTGAAAGAGCACGCCGTCGCGGAAGTGCGGGTCGCGCGCCAGCTTGTCGTGATACTTCATCACGGGCCGCGCGCCGGATTCGTCCTTCAAGAACACGCGCGTCAGGCGGCGGGAGATTTCATCCGCCGCGTCGTTGATGGTCGCGAGTTTTCCCGAGCGCGTGGGGCATTCGATTTTGAAATCGTCGCCGTAGTAGTGATGGAACTTCTGCAACGATTCGATGAGGAGAAAATTCACCGGCATCCAGATCGGCCCGCGCCAGTTCGAGTTGCCGCCGAACAGACCGCTCTTGGATTCCGCCGGCCAGTAACGCACTTCGAGATCGGTGCCGTGGCAGTTAAGACGATACGGCTCGCTCTCATGGACTTTCGAGAGCGCGCGCACGCCGTAGGCGCTGAGGAATTCCGACTCGTCGAGCAGGCGGCGTAGCAAACACTTCATGCGATGCCCGCGCAGCAGCGAGAGCAGGTGACGCTGGCCCTTGCCCGTATCCTCCCAACGCGAAACAAGCTTCGCGAGATCCGGACGGTATTGGAGGAACCACTTCATGCGCGCGTGGAAGTCCGGCAGTTTCTCCAACAACTCCGGGTCCAGCACCTCGACGGCGAAGAGCGGAATCAAGCCGACCATGGAACGCACTTTCATCTTCAACTCGCGCCCGCCCGGCGTGCGCAACTGGTCGTAATAAAATTCGTCCTCGGCATCCCATAACCCCTCTCCGTCTTCGGTGCTGTTGATCGCGGCGGCGATGTAGAGGAAGTGCTCGAAGAATTTCGTGGCGATGTCCTCATACACTTTGTTGTGCAGCGCGAGTTCGAGCGCGATGCGCATGAGGTTCAGCGAATACATCGCCATCCAGCTCGTGCCGTCGGCCTGGTTGATGTAGCCGCCGGTCGGCAGCGGCGCGCTGCGGTCGAACACGCCGATGTTGTCGAGGCCGAGGAAGCCGCCCTGGAAAATGTTCCGCCCCTGCGCGTCCTTGCGGTTCACCCACCAGGTGAAGTTCAGCATCAGCTTGTGGAAAACGCGTTCGAGGAAGGCGAGATCGCCGGGGTCGTCCGGGTTCTTCACGCGCCGCTGCTTGCGATCGATTTGGAACACACGCCACGTCGCCCACGCGTGGACGGGCGGATTCACATCGCCGAACGCCCACTCGTAGGCGGGCAACTGGCCGTTCGGGTGCATGTACCACTCGCGCGTGAGCAGCACGAGTTGCGACTTGGCGAACTCCGCATCAATCATCGCGAGCGGAATGCAATGGAACGCCAAGTCCCACGCGGCGTACCACGGATACTCCCACTTGTCTGGCATCGAGATGATGTCGGCGTTGTTGAGGTGGAACCATTCGGAGTTGCGCGCGTGCTTGCGCTCGGCGGGCGGCGGCGGCTGGCCCTTGTCGCCATTCAGCCACTCGGGCATGTCGTAGTAGAAAAATTGTTTACTCCAGATCATCCCGGCGAACGCCTGACGCTGGACGAGCTGCGCGTCCGCGTCGGGGATGTCCTTCTGCACTTCGCGGTAGAAGGCATCGGCTTCGTCGATCCGCTGGCGGAAAATGGCGTCGAAGTCGGCAAACGATTCCAGGAGGGAATCAATGTGAATAGCCCCGGGTGAAACCCGGGGTTGTCCATCGCTGGCGGGCGCGACCCCGGAGGGGTCGAATTCAACCCCGCCGGGGTTGCGGAGGTTTTGTGAACGCGCAGCCCCCGGGTTCCACCCGGGGCTATTCACGTTGAAGCCCTCCGGGCTTCCGGGCGCGGCCGCAGGTGTGACATGCCGCAGCCGCAGCCGTATCTCCTGCGAACTGCCCGCCGCCACCGTCACGACGTAATGCGCCGCCGCCTTCGTCCCCTCGCGGTTCGGATTCACCGCCGCGTGATTCCCGTTCACGACGTATTCGTGGAATGCATCCTTGAAAAAACCGTCCGCCGCCGCGCCGAAGATTTTCGGGTTCGTGTCGTTCTCGGTGAACAGCAGCTTCGGCATTTCTGCTTTCTGATTTCCGCTTTCTGCTTTTGCCCAAAGCCGATACTCGCCCAACCGATGATGCTCCGCGATCACCGAGTCATCATCGCCCGCGCGCAACTGCCGCGTCTTCCCGTCCGGCTTCCACGACCAAATGTTGCGGAACCACAACTGCGGCAGCACATGCAGCGTCGCCTCTTCCGGGCCGCGATTGTGGACGGTGATGCGAATCAAAATGTCCTCGGGCGTCGCCTTCGCGTATTCCACGAACACATCCCAGTAGCGGTCGTCGTCGAAGATGCCGGTGTCGAGCAGTTCAAACTCCGGCAGCGAAGGATCAGCTTTGCGCCGCGCGTTTTCTTCCAAGAGTTGCGCGTAGGGGAATGCCCGCTGCGGATATTTGTAGAGCATCTTCAGGTAGGAGTGCGAAGGCGTGGCATCGAGATACCAGTAGAGTTCCTTGGCGTCCTCGCCGTGATTGCCCTCGCTGTTCGTGAGTCCGAACAGTCGCTCCTTCAAAATGGGATCACGCCCATTCCACAGTCCGACCGCGAAACACAATCGCTGGCGGTCGTCGCAAATCCCCGCGAGGCCGTCCTCGCCCCAGCGATAGGCGCGGCTGCGCGCGTGCTCGTGCGGGAAGTATTCCCAGGCCGTGCCGCCCGGCGAATAATCCTCGCGCACCGTCCCCCACTGGCGCTCGGAAAGATACGGGCCCCAGCGCCGCCAGTCGTCGTTCACGCGCGGGCCGGTCGCGAGTTGGAAACGCATCGTGTCGAGGGACGCCGTGGAAGTGTCGGTGGTGTTCATGCCGGGTGCTTCGAAGACGACGGTTGCTGAATTGGTCGGGGATGAAAAGGATAAGCTCGGGCGGATTTCGTCGAGGATCTTTTTGTAGTGAGTCGCGGGGCGAGTGGTGAACCTGACGAGAGCAAATTCCAAAATCCAAAAACCAAATCTCAAACAAACTGCAAATTCCAAAACTCAATAGCGCATCGGTTGGGCAAGGAAGCTTGGAGCAGATGCCTCACGCCAAGGCCGCGAAGGGCGCGAAGGAAATTGCGTGGATGTGCCTCAGCCGTGCCCCCGGCATCCTGCCGGGGCGGGACTGCGTGACGGCAAAGGCACCTCGCAAAGGGAGGCGCGCCAGGAGTCGAAGCGTGGAATTCGGCGGGACGGCGCAGGCACTCCGGGTCTGTTTCTCCTTCGCGCCCTTCGCGGCCTTGGCGTGAGGCATCATTAGCGTTTGGAGCTTGGAGCTTGGAATTTGTTTGGGATTAGGATTTTGAAATTTTGCCCCTCTCCGCCTTTCCCCTTGCTGCCAACCTTTGACCTACCTAGGCTCCCGCCAATCCAAAGACCGAGCCAGTAGTGCTTATGATCACGCATGTACTGTACGTAACCGGCTACGTGACGTTTCTGTCACGCTGACTCTCCCGCGTCCCCTTATGTCGCTGGAATGGTCTGTTGCCGTGCTGCTGCTCGCGGCTGCGCTGTGGCCGCTGGCGCGGAAAACACGCTCGCGCTGGGCGCGGGCGGCGGCGGTTTTCCTCGTGGTGGCGACCTTGTCCGGCGGGCTGGTCTGGAAGTCGCGCGCCAACACTAGAATCTCCGCGCGCCAGCAACTTCTCCAAAAACTCCCGGGCGAAACACGGCCCGGCGGTTACGTGCGCTCGGAAACCTGCCGCTCGTGCCATCCCGATCAGCACGCCTCGTGGCATCGCACGTATCATCGCACCATGACGCAGCACGCCACGCCCGCGAGCGTGCGCGGTTCCTTCACGAACGAAACGCTGACGTGGAAAGGCGAGGAGTATCACTTCCGTCGGCGCGGCGATGAGTTCTTCGTGGAGATGAACGACCCCGAGTGGGCCTACGTCCGGGCGCAACAGGAGACAGCCTTCCAACGCGGACTGGTCCCGAAGCCCGAGCCGGCCGGAAAACCGCCACGCGTCGAGAAGCGCGTCACGCTCACGACGGGATCGCATCACATGCAGGCGTATTGGGTCGCGGCGGACACTGGCAATCAGCAGTTCAGCCTGCCCTTCACCTACCTGTTCGAGGAACAACGCTGGGTGCCGCGCAACGATGTGTTCCTGATGCCGCCGGATTCACCGCCAATGCCGCAAGTCTGGAACAACAACTGCCTCGGCTGCCACGCTACGGCGGGGCAACCGCAGCCGGGCGCGCTCGAACCAGGTGCGCTCACGCGCGTCGCCGAACTGGGCATCGCCTGCGAATCCTGCCACGGTCCCGGCGAGGCGCATGTGCGCGCCAACCTCAATCCGCAGCGCCGCTACGCGCTGCATCGCGGCACCAACGGCGATCCGACCATCGTCAACCCCGCACGCGTCTCCTCGAAGAAGTCATCGGAGATTTGCGGCCAGTGCCATGCCGCGCGCTTCAGCCTCGACCACAAGGAATGGCTCACGAGCGGCACGGACTACTGGCATCGCGACAACATCGAAGCCAATCGCCCGCTCATCCCCGGCCACAAGATGCGCGAACTGACCAACGACTGGGACGCCGAGCAGGTCGCGCACAAGCAGGCCCTCGCCGGATATTTCTGGAGCGACGGCATGGTCCGCGTCTCCGGTCGTGAATACAGCGGACTCGTCGAGACGCCGTGCTTCCAGCGCGGGGCGATGTCCTGCCTCTCGTGTCACTCCATGCACAAAAGCGATCCGGACGATCAACTCGCGCGCGGCATGGAGGGCAACGCCGCGTGCTACCAGTGCCACGGCGATTTCAAAACGAAACTCACGCAGCACACGCGGCACGCCGCCGGCTCCAGCGGCAGCCTTTGCTACAACTGCCACATGCCGCACACCACCTACGGTTTGCTGAAAGGAATTCGTTCCCACCAGATCACCTCGCCTTCCGTGCAGAGCAGCCTCGACACCGGACGCCCGAACGCCTGCAACCTTTGCCACCTCGATCAATCGCTCGCGTGGACCGCGAAACAGTTGAATGCGTGGTATCGCCAGCCCGAGCCGAGGATCGCGGGCGACCTCGCCACTGCGCCCGCCGCCGCCGTGTGGCTTTTGCGCGGCGACGCCGGACAACGCGCGCTGCTCGCCTGGCACATGGGTTGGGAACCGGCGCGACGAGCCTCCGGCACGAACTGGCTGCTGCCTTATCTCGCCGAGACGCTCGATGATCCGTATTCCGTGGTGCGCTACATCGGGCAGCGTTCGCTGAAACAAATCCCCGAGGCTCGAAGATTCCAGTTCGACTACATCGCGCCCGCGCCGCAGCGCACGCTGGCCAAGAGCGAACTGCTGCAACGCTGGAACGCCGAAGCGTTGCCGACCAAAGACCGCGCAAAAATTTTGCCGCCGCAGGAAATCCACAAGCTGCGCCAGGCCCGCGATCAACGACCGATGGAACTGCTCGAATGAAGAAAACGTCCCGAGATCCCGACGGCCCGTGTGCCGCCAGCGTCCCGCTGGCTGGTTTGCATGTTCCTCCGTGCGCTCAAGGGACGCTGGAGGGTGGTTGGAAAATCCGACCAGCGAGACGCTGGCGGCACGTTGCGGCCGCGGCCGCCATCTGCCTGGTGAACGATCTGGAGGCACGCGCATGAAGCCTCTTGCCGAAGAACTGGACAACGACCCGCTCGCCCTCGTGGTGCGCCGACACTTGCGCGTCGGCTGGCTCTCGCTGCTCGTGTTCCTGACGCTTGGCCTCGTGCTCGAAGCGTTGCACGGGATGAAAGTCCAGTTCTACCTCAACGCGATGAATGAGACCCGCCGCCTCATGTGGACGCTCGCCCATGCGCACGGCACGCTGCTCGCCATTGTGCAACTCGGCTTCGCCTTCACCGTGCTGCAAGTCCCGGCGTGGCGCACGCGCACGCGCACCATCGCCTCGACGTCGCTCTTCGCCGCCGGCGTGCTGATGCCCGGTGGGTTTTTCCTCGGCGGGGTGTGGGTCTATGCCGGCGATCCGGGACTGGGAATCTTACTCGTGCCGGTTGGCGGCGTGTTGCTGTTCGCCGCCGTCCTCCTCACGGCGTTGAGCTTGAAACACCTTAAACTGCCGACCACACGCCGCTGAAAAAACGTGCCGCCAGCGTCCCGCTGGCGAAACCGACAGAAAATTCCTCACGCCGAAGACGCAAAGAAAAAAATCCCCTTCGCGTCCTGGGCGTGAGGCAATTCTTGAAAAATGAATGCCGCTGACTGCTCAGTCCGCCCGCGCCAGCGAGACGCTGGCGGCACCTTGCTACTTCGTCCGGCCCAACTCCGAGAGGAAGCGCACGAGGTCGCGGAACTCCTCGCGCGTCAGCGTCTCGGCGAGGCCACTGGGCATTACGGAACCAATCGTACGCTTCTCCTGAATCGTCGCGCGGGGCACGCGCACTTCTTGATTCTGCAAGGTGTCGCGCAACACCAGTTCCTCCTTCGTCTCGCGCAGTTGATGGCCTTGAAATTCGTCGCCGTCCTTCGTCGTCACGGCGATGGACGTGTAGCCCTCCTTGATCTCGCGTTGCGGTTCGAGAATCGCGCCCACGATGAACTCCACCGGCTGCGCGCTGCCGAGCGCGCTGAGATTCGGCCCGATGCTGCCGCCCTGACCATTCACGGCATGACACGCGACGCAGCCGAGCGTGGCGCGCTGATAAACCTCTGCGCCGCGCTTGGCATCGCCGCGCGTCCGCACCTCGGTGCTGAACGCAGCCAGTTCCGCCCCGGACATTTTCCCGATGGGCGCAGACGGCTTGCTCAACACGCGCGCCAGATTTTCCTCGCGCCGGCCGCTGGCGTTCATCACGCGCAAGCCCACTTCGGCGGCGTGCGCGGACGGCGCGGTCCACGCGAGCGCGCTGGCCAACGATTCCGCGCCGCGCTGACGTTGCAGAAAGGCGGTGAACAGTTCCGTCGCCACCGCGTCATCCGTGGCACGCGCCAGCACGGTGGCGGCAAGGCGGGACGCGCCGTTCAAATCCTGCGCGCTCAAGGCCACGATGGCGGCGGACAGCACGCGCGGAGGATTTTCCTGCTGAGTGATTTGCTGCAACGCCGCGCGGCTGGACTCATCGCCGAAAGCCCCAAGAGCGGCCGCCGCCGCGCGCCGCAGGTCGTCGTCGGCCTTGGCATCCGCAGCGAGCGACTGGGCCAGGGGCGCGAGCGACGTGAGTTTCCACAGGCCCGCGAGCCGCAAAGCTTCTGCGCGCAACTTCTCATCATGGCCGTGGATCTTCGGGAGGAGCGCCGCCGCGAGATCGCCGGCCGGGCGAATCTGCCGAGCCTGCGTGGCGGTACCGAGGACGGGCAGCAGCCGCGCGAGCATCGCGGCCTCCTCCACATTTAGCATCGCGGCGAGATCGTTCGTCGTGCCGACGTCGGCAAGGATGCGCCAGTAGGTTTCGCGCGCCGCTTTGTCCGTGGCCGGCGCGGCCAGCAGATCACGCAAGGACTGGCGCACATCCGCCGTGCCGTCCGCACGCACGAGCATCGCCATGCGCGCCGGATGATTCGCCGTGTTCAACCGCCCGGCGCGCAAGGCGGGCAGCCACCACGGCTTGAGTGCAAAAACCGTCTGCCGAAGCGCGTAGTCGAGAAACTTATCGGTGGGAAAATCCGCCGCGCTCGCGGCCACTTCCATCGCGGCTGCATTGGTCAGGTAGCTGCAAGCCACGACTGCTTGCAGGCGCACGCGCGGATGCTCGTCGGTCACGAGCGGGCGCAGGAGTTCGAGCGCATTCGGCAAACGCCCGGCCCACGCCCCGATGACGCTCGCGGCGTAGGCGCGCGCGCCCGGTTCTTTGGCTTGCGACAATTTCGCCACCAGTTCCGGCGCAATGACTTCGTGGCTCTGATAAACGCCGAGCGCTTCTTTCAAGGCGTGATCGGAAAGCCCCGTTCGTTGCGTCCAGGGTTGCAGCGCCGCCATCACCACCACCGACGAACGATCCGCCAGCACGCGCTTGGCCTGATGCCGTGTCCAGCGGTCGGGTGATTTCAAATTCTCCAAGAGTTGTGACAGCGTGGTGTTGGCAAGTTGCGGTGGCTTGGTCAGCGCGCGTCCTTTCGCCGTGATGCGCCAGATGCGTCCATGCGTCTTGTCGCGATCTGGATCGCGGAAGCTCGCCTGATAATGGCCGATGATCGGGTTCGACCAGTCCGCGATGTAGAGCGCGCCATCTGGACCGAACTTCGCATCCACAGGCCGGAAGCTGCGGCTCGTGCTCTTGAGCAGCGGCGGCAAATCTTCGAGCGCAAAGCCCGCGCCGTCTTCCTTGATCTTCAAAGCCCACACCGTGTTGTTGAGGTAGCCGCCCGCGATGAGCGCGCCTTGCAGTGCTTCGGGAAAGTGTGTCGTGCCCACGATGTCGCCGTTGCTGCACTTGCGGCCGTTGCCGTTCTTCCAAATCAGCGCGGGCGGATCGTCGCGATGCTGCGCGGTCATCCCCGGCACCGGATAAATGTGCGAATGATTGTTGCCCGCGAGCACAATGGGTTCGCCCCAATCGTTGAAGACCCAGCCCCACGGATTCTGCGGCTCGTTCGCGGAACCGTAGAAGCCATCGAGCTTCAACAGGCGCGGACGCAATCGCCACAAGCCCGCCTGCTCCAGCGAGGAAATTCCCCACGGCGTCTCGACGTGCGAATGAATGTGCAGCCCCTGGCACATGAACAACTCGCCGCCCGGCCCCCAGAGAAACGAGTTGATGTTCTGGTGATTATCGCCCGTGCCAAAGCCGCGCAGCACCACGCGGCGTTCGTCGGCGCGTCCGTCGCCGTTCGTGTCTTTGAGGAACAACAGCTCGGTGCCGTGGCCGAGGTAGCAGCCGTTCTCCACCACTTCGAGGCCGGTCGGAATCATCAGGCCGTCGGCGAAGACTGTGGTCTTGTCCGCGCGCCCGTCGCCATTCGTGTCTTCAAGGATGAGCACCTTGTCGTCGGGCTTTTGGCCCGGCTCAATTTGCGGATAGACCGTGCTGCCGATGACCCAGAGCCGCCCGCGCGCGTCGAAGCGAATCTGAATCGGCTTCACCACGCCGTTCGTTTCGCTGGCGAAGAGATTGATCTCGAAGCCGTCGGCGAGTTGGAAGGAGGCCAACTCGCTCGCAAGAGAATTTTCCTCGGCCCCGTGGGCTGGAATGACGAATGACGAATGACGAATGACGAGCAGAGCAGCCGTCACCAGAACATACTTCTTCAACCAGAACCGTTGGCTTCGGCCTTCGTCATTCGTCATTAGACATTTCATTTCACACCTCCACGCAGTTGAACGGCCCGTTGTTTCATTTCGTCCTCCTTCGCTCGGATGAGCGGGACAAAATTTTCCATCTCCGCCGGAAACCAGCGCACTTTGGGGTCGAGATGATCGCGGCTGCTCATCTGCGTCGTCCGGTCGCCGCCGAGGAAGGCCCAGTTCTGCGGCCGCCAGTAGTCGAACCACAGCCGGTTCTTCTGAACGACAACAGCTCGAAGATTCTCGAACAGCGGATTCGCCCACGCACCGGTGATGCTCACGTCACCGGTGCGTGCTGCGAGTTCACCGAAGCCCATCTGGCGCAAGAAGGCAGCAGCGACCAGCGCATGACCAGACGGAGAAATCTGCAAACCATTGTCGGTCAGGCGAGGCTGGTCATGCTTCGTCGCGCGGAACTCACGGAATAAATCCACGACCGGCAGACCGCGCTTTTTCGCCAGCGCACGGATGCCCTCGGCCTGCACCGCGAGATTGGTGTTGAACGCAGAAAGATCCGGCAACGGTTCGCCCGCCCGCTCGAACGGCGGCGGCGTGACCAGCACGAGCCGTGGGTTCTGCTGCGCGCATTCGTCCAGAAGCTTTTCGTATGCGGCCGTGAAACTTTGGACGGAGTGTTTGTTGCCCAGAACTTCCGTGCGACCAAACTGAAGAACGACCACCGTGACCCCGGCGCGCTTCAGATGTTCCGCGAGCGGCGGGAAACCAATCTCGCGCGGACGCGCGAACACGGTGTCGCCTTCCCAGCCGAAATTGCGAAAGCGCGCACCGGGAAAGTTCACCGCGAGCAACGCTTCGAGATGCCCGGTGAACTGCGCCGCCGCGACGTCCGAACCGCCGACGAAGGCGACGACGTCATTCGAGCCGAGCGTCAACGCAGTCGAAGTCTCCGCCGCGCTCAATGTCATCGTCAGCCCGAACACGAGCAGGCACGGTAGCGCGGCGCGGACAAAACGCAGGAGTGACATGCGCGGACGTTACAGTGGATGCGGAAGGTTTGGGAAGCCGCAGCATCAACCGGCACATGCGGAGCGCGGGTTTTCAACCCGCAGCAACGTTCGCAAGTCGAGGGATTGGAACTTGCGGACACCTTTCTCCATCGCACGTTGTTGCGGGTTGAAAACCCGCGCTCCGTCGGAAGGCGCCAGACCTCCGCCCCACGACACCACTATGTTTGCCAACCTCATTCGTTCCGCTACGCTCCGCGCCGTGACCAATCCGCGCTATAAACCGCTGCTCGCCGCCGCCGTCATTCTCGTGACGGCCTGGGCGCTGGCGTGGGTCGGAATGCGCGTGGCGGCGCATTACAAAATGACGGCGGAGAAAATGATCGCCGCCGTGCGCGCCACCGATTTGGAAAAGCTCGCCGCGGAGGCGCGGGCGAAACGGTTGCGCGAGTTGGGCGACAAGTTGAATCAATTGACGCCGGACGAGCGCCGTCACGCCCGCGCGGATCTGGAGTGGAACCGCTTGTGGCGGCAGATAACGGATGCGGAGAAGAGCGCGTTCGTCGAGCGCACCATGCCGTCCGGCGTGAAGCAGATGATTTCTTCTTTTGAGAAACTGCCCGAGGACAAGCGCCGTTACGCCGTGACCAACGCCATCGCCCAGATGCGCGCGCAACGCGAGAGCGGCCAGATGCCGCCCAACGACGGGCGCGAGCGCGAGCCGGTGGACGAGGAGTTGCAGGCGAAGATGATCAACACCGGGCTAAAAACTTTTTACTCAGAGAGTTCGGCGCAAACGAAGGCTGAGGTCGCGCCCCTGCTCGAAGAGATGCAGCGGATGATGCAGAACGGGCGGTTGTTTCGCAGATGAGGGCGGGCATGTTGAGAGTTGAAAGCAGGAAGCGGGGCGTGGAGATTTTTCAGACGCTCGGCGAGGTCGGAGCGTTCTCCCTCACCCCGGCCCTCTCCCGCTGGGAGAGGGAGAACGGCATGCAGCCTCACCGCAAAAGGACGCGCCCGACTCGACGAACGCTGGCTGACTTTCTCCCTCTCCTCGGGGGAGAGGGCCGGGGTGAGGGCGGGCTTCCGAACAACCAGACGGATAAAATTTTTGTCCACCGCCCGGCTCTTCAACCTTCCACTATCAACTCCGCTTTTACCCTGATCGAACTGCTGGTCGTCATCGCCATCATTGCCATCCTCGCGGCGCTGTTGCTGCCGGTCATCGCGAAGTCGAAGGAGCGCGGCAAGTCCGCAGCGTGTCTCTCGAACCTCCGGCAGGTCGGTGTGGCGCTGCAACTTTACGCGCAGGACAATGATAACAAGGTGCCCTCGCTGTTCGATGTCGCGATGGGCGTGCCGCCGACCAACGAAATGACCCGCATGGAGGTGACGCTCTCGAATTACCTCGGCAACGTGCGCGTGCTGCTCTGCCCTTCAGACAAGAAGGATTTGTTCACACAGACCGGTTCAAGCTACGCGTGGAACATCCTGATCAACGGACAGGACGCGGATCGTTTCGTCGTCTTCGCGCTGAACTTTGATCCGCACAACATTCCGCTGGCCTTCGACAAGGAGGCGTTTCACTCGTCGGTCGGGAACGGGCGCGGCGTGAATTATCTCTACGCCGACGGCCACATCAAAAACCTCCTGGCCATCGAGGGCACGCGATGACGGCACTGATTGAACTGCGTTCACTGCGCAAAGTCTTCGGGCAACGGGCCGCCGTCGAGTCGCTCGATCTCGTCGTGCCGCGTGGGGAAATCTTCGGACTGCTCGGACACAACGGCGCAGGCAAGAGCACGACCATCGGCATGATGCTCGGCCAGGTCTGGCCGACCAGCGGCGAGGCGCGCGTGTGCGGCCATGACGTGACGCGCGAGCGTGGAAAAGCACTGGCACGAGTCGGTGCGATTTTCGAGACGCCTGTTTTCTACGATTACCTGAGCGCCTATCGGAACCTGGAGGTGCTGGCGCAATTCTCCGCGCCGGTTTCGCGCTCACGCCTGCTCGAAGTCATCGAATGGGTCGGTCTGACCGGACGCGAGAAGTCGAAAGTCAAAACCTACTCGCACGGCATGAGGACACGCCTCGCGCTCGCGCAGGCGCTGCTGCCGAATCCTGAACTGCTGATCCTCGACGAGCCAAGCGACGGTCTCGATCCCGAGGGCATCCACGAAATGCGCGCGACGATTCAGCGCCTCAACCGCAAGCTGGGTCTGACGATTCTGTTCTCCTCCCATCTGCTCAACGAGGTGGAACAACTCTGCACACGCATCGCCGTGTTGCAGAAGGGGAAGAAAGTTTTTGAAGGCACCATCGCCGATGCGAAGCGCACGCAACAGCGCGTGCGCCTGCGCGTGAACGACTTTGCTCAAGCCACCCGCCTGCTCACGGAACGAAAGCTAATCGATGGCGCGCAGGACGGCGCATTCGTCATCCCGGCCAACGGCGTCGGCACGGAGGAACTGGTGCGCGTGCTGGTGGAAAACAAATTCTCCGTCTTCGAGATCGCGCCGGAGGAGGAGACGCTAGAAGCGTTTTACCTCTCGCTGGTGAGTGGAGCGAAGAGCGCATGAAGACGAAGAAACTCATCATGGTGGAGCGAGACTCCGTCGAGCTGTCACTGCCGACGAAGGAGGCGCGAGCAGAGCGAGCATCTCCGCAATCTGGAAGCGCGCGGAGAATGCTCACTTCGTTCGCCTCGCTGCGCTCGAAATGGGGTTCGACAGAGTCTCACCCCACCGGGTCGGAGACCGGCGCTTCATGAAGATGTTCCTCCTCCAGCTCCGCAACGAACTCTGGAAGCTCTTCGCCAAGAAGCGCACCTACATCGGCTTCGTCATGTTCCTGCTCGCGCAGAACGCGATGCTCTTCGGCTTCCATTTTTCGTCCGGCATGAAGCGCAGCATGACGCGCATGCTCGCGGGCAACGGCTACCTCGCCGAGGACTACGTCTCCGCGCTCACCGTCGCGCTCATCATGCTCATCCCGCAAATCCTGCTGCTCATGCCGCTCTACACGGGACTGATCGGCGGCGACCTCGTGGCGAAGGAAGCGGAAGACGGCACGCTGCGGATGATTCTCTGCCGCCCCGTTTCGCGCTGGCGATTACTCTTCGTGAAGTGGTGCGCGGGCGTGGTCTTCGCGGTGACGCAAGTCTTCGCGCTCGGCGTGATGGCGCTGGCGCTGGCGCGGCTGTGGTTTCCGTGGAAGGGCATGTTCGTTTTAATTCCTGAGCCGGAAAACATCTTCGCCGTGTTGAGCGCGGCGGAAGGCTGGAAACTTTACGCCGCGTCGCATCTCTTTCTCGCCATCAACGCCAGCACCATGATGACGCTGGCCTTCATGTTCGGCTGCTTCAACATGAAGCCGGCGGCCGCGACGGTTCTCGCCATCTCTTTCCTGCTGCTGAACCTCGTGCTCGAAAGCATCCCCGCGCTCGCGGAGTACCGGCCCTACATGCTGCTGCACCATTTCCGCGCGTGGGTGGCGGTGTATGGACAGCCGATGGATTGGGCGCGCGTATGGAGCGCGCTGTCTGTGCTCGCGGCCTTCAATGCGACGTGTCTCGTGATCGGCGGCACGGCGTTTCACCTGCGCGACATCAAGTCGTGATGGGGTGCGAACGGAGCGATGGCTTCGAGCACCGCGTATTTAGCCCGAACTCCGAAATCGGAACGAGTGGAACGGGCTACCAGCCCGTCCCGCCCGGCGACCAGCCGGGCGGAATGGGAGGGAGCGTGGATTGGAAATTGGCGCAGCAAAACTTTCCTGCGTCCTCCTCCGTTCCGCGCGGCTGGTCGCCGGGCGGGACGGGCTGGTAGCCCGTTCCACCCGTTCCGACTTCGGAGTTCGGGTTCAAGCGTTCTCCCGCGACGCGCTCTGAAGCGGCATGAATGCCGCGCTCCGTTCTACGAATTGGAAATTGAGTTGAGTTTCCGCGCGCCTTCACGCATCACGCGGGACAAACTTCTGCCATGCAACGCGACATCGTCACCGTCCAAAGTTTCTACACCGCCCATGCGGACGAACTGGAACTCAAGCTCATCGCCGGTGCGGCGGGATTGAAGCGCATCATCCGCGAGCCGACCGTGAACCGGCCCGGTCTCGCGCTCGCGGCCTTCACCAAGTATTTCGCGAACAAGCGCGTGCAGGTCATGGGCAATGCCGAGCTGCACTTCCTCAAATCATTGCCGCAACCGGGACGCGAGGCGCGCTACGATCAGTTGTTCAAATACAAAATCCCCTGCGTCGTCTTCTCGCGCGGTTATCTCCCGGACAAAGCCTTTCTCCGCATCGCCGAGCGACATGACGTGCCGGTGTTCAAGACGCCGCTCATCACCATGAAGTTCATCAACCGCGCCACGCTCGCGCTGGAGGGCATGTTCGCCCCGCGCGGCAGCGAGATGGGCAGCATGGTGGATATTCTCGGCGTGGGCGTGATCATCAAGGGCGAAAGCGGCATCGGCAAAAGCGAGTGCGTGCTCGCGCTGCTCGAACGCGGCTACAGCCTCGTGGCCGACGACATCACCCGCGTGCAGCTCATTGACGGGCGCGACGTGATGGGCACCTGCTCGGAACTGACGCGGCATCACATGGAAGTGCGCGGCATCGGCATCATCAACGTGCAGGCCATGTTCGGCGTGCGCGCGGTGCGGGATGAGAAGCGCGTGGACCTCGTCATCACTTTGAAGGAATGGAGCCAAGTGCCGGACGTGGACCGCGTGGGCATGGAGGAAAAGTACACGCAAATTCTCGGTGCGAACATTCCGCACATGATCATTCCCGTGCGGCCGGGACGTGACCTCGCGCGGCTCGTCGAGGTGGCGGCGTTTCAAACCAAGCTGAAGCAATCCGGCTACAATCCGGCGAAGGAATTGAACGACATGCTTATTGCGCGGATGAAGCAGCAGCAAAAGGGGATTTGAAGCGGGCAGGGCTGGCCAAATCGTGACGCAGCAGAAGCCCTGAAAAAAAATTGGATTTGCAATGTGACGACGAGCTAGCCTCGTCAAAACAAATGAGCGCGGGAAAACTAACTGGGAACACGGCCAACAAGGTGAGGAAAGAATTGGTTGTCGCCAACAAGCTCGGCATTCACGCCCGGCCCGCCGCCATGTTCGTCAAGACCGCCAACCAGTTTGACTGCGACGTCTTCGTCGAGAAGGACGGCGAGACCGTGAACGGCAAGAGCATCATGGGCCTGATGATGCTGGCCGCCGGTCCCGGCTGCAAAATCCGCATCCACGCCGACGGCGCCGACGCGCTGCGCGCCGTGCAGGAGATCGAGGCCCTGCTCAAGCGGAAGTTCGACGAGGATTGATCAGCGTGCCGCCAGCGTCTCGCTGGTCGGTCGGGTTTCGCCAGCGGGACGCTGGCGGCACGTTCACTTCCCGCCCGCCAGTTGCAAATAGTGCTCCAGCCCTCGCGCCACACCGTGGCCGCACGGCTGATGACTGATAAACCCGCCGACCCTCCGCACCAACTCCTTGATCGGCTCAATCGCATTCGACGGACACACCACGCACTTCGCGTATTGCCCCGCGAGCATTGGCACGTCGTTGTAGTGATCGCCCGCGGCCAGTGTTTCCTCGACGGAGACGCCGAGCATCCGCCCAATTTCGGCCAGCGCCGTGCCTTTGTTGAAATCAACGTGGCTGAATCGTGAATAGACATCGTTCCGCACCACGGTCAGACCGGGAACTTCCGTGGTGTAGTCGTCCATCATTTTTTGGATCGCATCCATCTCATCATTCGAGTCGGCGATGATGCAGAAGGGCGAATACGAATCCGCGTACACCGTGGCGCGCTGGCGGACGTTCACCCAGTCGGCGAGGCGCGGCACGTCGTGCGCCACGCGCGCGAACAGTTCGGCGTGCGTCGCGCGGCAACGATTGTTCCACTCGACATGCTCCGTGTAGCGCGTCTCCTGATGGCAATAAATCTCGCGCTCCACCACCACCACGTAGTCCGGCTTGATGCGCAGCCGCGCGCGGCCCAGCGTCTCCATCAGGCTGCCGAGGTCCCGCCCGGTGTTGATGACCCACTTCGCGCCGCGCGTCTGGAGGGAGGAAATCAAATCCTGCAAATCCGCCGGCACCGGCGGGTCTTCGTGCTCGGCGTGCAGCGTCCCGTCGAAATCAGTGGAGATGAGTTTGATGGGGAGCGCGCCGTTGAACGGCACGGCGGATGAGAAGCGAACCGGAGCGAAACGCTCCGCCTCGACGTTGCCGGGATTTTTTTGAAACAAGGCCATTTGAAAATTGAGGCGCTAAAATCGCGGGCGCGTCGGGAATGTCAATCATGCTAACGTGCCGCCAGCGTCTCGCTGGCGAACCGAAAGAAACCGCCAGCAGGATGCTGGCGGCACGCTACTCACCGTCCGCCGGGGAAATCCTTCTCGTATCTCCGCAGCAACGCCGGCACGTCATTGGTCAGCATGTAGAGTTTGGCGCGAATGGTTTTCGTCTCGCCCGCCTTCAGCCCGCCGATGCGCGGATCGTTGTGCAGGCACACGTACACGCCCTCGAACAATTCATGCGTCGCGTCCGAAGCCGTGGCCAGCAACTGCCGCCCGTCCGCGCTGAAGCAGCCGATGAGTCCCTTCACCGGGCGGTCGAGCGACAGCGGGCGCGGGTTGGCGTCGTTCGTGTTCACGCCGGGCATCACATAGACCTGTCCGCCTCGATACAGCGCCTCCTCCGTGCGCCGTGTGTCCGCGAGGGCCATCAATCCGCGCTCGGTGAAGATGAACGACTTCGACGTGTAGTTGCTCTGGACGCAGCCGGTGAACTTTTCCACCCGCACGCACGCGGGCTGGAACCATGACACGTCCGCATCCTGCGCGCCGTGATTCACCAGCGTGAACTGGAAAGCAATTTCGTCCACGCCCGCCGTCACCGTGTGCGTCACCTCTACATTCGTCTGCACGAGCGTGCGGAAGCGCAGCACGCGCTGTTGTTCGTTCGTGAGCAAGGTCGTCCGGTGCGGCAGCGTGGTGCGATTCCAGGCCTGCGTATGCGCGCCGCTCCGACAGAAGGCTTCGAGATACCAAATCTCCAACTGGCCGCCTGGGAGGTTGGCGCCGGTGACCGTGAGCAAGTTGTTGGTCCACGCGAGTCTGAACTGCGCGCAGGCCGAGTGGGCGAAGAGGCAGGCGACCACGAAGCAGGCGGCGAAGCGTCCGGCGGATTTCATCGGGCGAGTGAACCCGAGGCCGGGCGCGGGCGCAACGGGCGTGTGATTGCCGGTTGCGGTTTTCCCGCCGGTTGTTTCTACTCCGCCACTCGTTTTGAGAATGACCATGTTCGATCCGCAAAAATTTATCGCTGGCAACGTGCGCGACATCCCGCGCTCGGGCATCCGTGATTTCTTCGACATCGTACAGGGGATGAAGGACGTGATCTCGCTCGGCGTGGGCGAGCCGGATTTCGTCACGCCCTGGCACATTCGCGAAGCCGCCATTTATGCGCTCGAACGGGGCAAGACTGGCTACACGTCGAACCTCGGTCTGCTCAAGCTGCGCGAAGGAATCGCCAGGCACGTCGCGGAGAAATTCCGCGTCAACTACCATCCGAAGAACCAGATCATCATCACCGTGGGCGTGAGCGAGGCGATGGACATCGCGTTCCGCGCAGTCACGAATCCGGGCGACGAGATCATCTATCACGAGCCGTGCTACGTCAGTTATTCGCCAAGCATCGCGATGGCGCACGGCGTGCCGGTGGCCGTCTCGTGCCAGGCGGAGAATGGTTTCGCCGTCACGGCGGAGGCGATTGAGAAAGTCATCACGCCCAAGAGCAAGGTGCTGGTGCTGAACTTCCCGACGAATCCGACCGGCGGCACGATGACGCGCGAGGAGCTGTTGAAAATCGCCGCGCTGGTGCAGAAGCACAACCTGCTCGTGTTCACGGACGAGATTTATTCTGAACTGACGTTCGAGGGCGAACACACCAGCATCGCGTCGCTGCCTGGCATGGCGGAGCGCACGATTTTCCTCCACGGCTTCTCAAAGGCTTACGCGATGACCGGCTTCCGCATCGGCTACGCCTGCGGCCCGGTGGAGATCATCGAGGCGATGATGAAGATTCACCAATACTCCATGCTCTGCGCGAGCATCATCAGCCAGGAGGCGGCCATTGAAGCGATTGAACACGGATGGCCGGACATGCTGGAGATGCGCGACCAATACCGCCTGCGCCGCAATTTGATCGTGAAGGCGTTCAACGACTTGGGCCTGCCGTGTCATCTACCGCGCGGGTCGTTCTACGCCTTCCCGTGCATCAAGAGCACAGGGCTGACCTCGAAGGAGTTCGCGTGGAAGCTGCTCGAACAGGAAAAGGTCGCGTGCGTGCCGGGCGGCGCGTTCGGCGCGAGTGGCGAAGGCTACGTGCGCGCGTGCTTCGCTACGTCCTTGGAGCAGATCCAGGTGGCCGTCGGGCGCATTGGGAATTTTGTGCAGCGCGTGCGGAAAGGGTGAGGGCAGGGCAGGGCGGGCAAATCAAAACAATTCACCTGCGGGCGCATCAGAGGCGCGTCAGCCGCCCTCACTTCCCCGCCGTCCAGCCGCCATCAATGATGAAGTCGGTCCCGGTGACGAAGGCCGATTCATCGCTCGCGAGGTATAGCGCGGCGGCGGCGATTTCCTCCGGCTGCGCCATGCGGCGCAGCGCCTGGGTCGAGGCCATTTCCTCGTAGGCTTTTTGGGGGTCAGGATATTCCGCGAGGCGCGCCTTCACGAACGGCGTCTCAACGCGCCCCGGACAGAGGCAGTTCGCGCGGACACCTTGCAAGGCGTGGTCCAAGGCCAGCGCCTTGGTGAATCCGACCACGGCAAACTTGCTCGTGGTGTAGGCCAGCCGGTCGCGCACCGCCACCACGCCGCCGATGGACGCGAGGTTGATGATGTTGCCTTGTTTCCGTTCCACCATCCCCGCCAGAAACGCCTTCGTGACATTGAACATCCCGCGCACGTTCACCCCGTAAATGCGGTCGAGGTCTGCGCCGGTGGTTTGCAGCATCGTGCCGACGTGGCCGATGCCGGCGTTGTTGACCAGCACATCCAGCCGCCCGAAGCGCGCATGAACTGTCTCCCGCGCCTGCTCGCACTGCGGTTCGCTGGTCACATCGAGCGCGAGAAAATCCGCCGCGTGTCCGGCGGCGCGAATGGACTCCACGGTTTTGCCCCCACCCGCTTCATCGCGGTCGGCCACGAAAACGTGCGCGCCCGCGCGCGCCAAAACTTCCGCGATGGACGCGCCAATGCCGGAACCCGCGCCGGTGACGAGAGCAACTTTGTTTTGCAGGCTGAACATGGCGGGAGGTTGAACCAGCCAGGGCGCAAGAGAAAGAATTCTTGCGCGCCGAGCCACGGACAATATGGCAACTCGTCATTAAAAAAGCGCGGAGCGTTGCCGCTCCGCGCTTTCTGAAAACTTCTTCCTCGAACTAGGTGAGGATAATGCGGTCGCCGTCTTTCAACGTGACGATGGCCTTCTTCCAAGCGTTGGTCCAACCCTCGTCGGCCCGGCGCTTGCGGCGGATTTTGCCGCGGACGTTGAGCGTGTTCACGCGCAAGACCTTGACCTTGAACAGTTCCTGCACGGCCTGGCGGATTTGAATCTTGTTCGCACGCGGGTCGGCGACCACGGTGTATTGATTCAACTTCTCGCCCTGGCGGGTGCCTTTTTCCGTCACGCGGACGGTCTTGATGATGTCGAAAGCGTTCATGTTACTTCTGGAGGCGTTCTTCGAGTTTCTGGAAAGCGCCGCGCGTGAAGACAAGTTTGTCGCTGCGGAGCAGTTGGTAGGTGTTCACGAAGTCGCTGCTGGTGACTTCGACGTTCTGGACGTTGCGCGAGGCGCGTTCGAGGTTCTGGTTCGCGCCGTCGGTCACGAGGAGCGTGGTCTTCTTCACTTCCAGCGCGGTGAGCACATTGATGAAGTCCTTCGTCTTCGCCGTGGCGAGCTTGATGTCGTCCACCACGATGACGTCACCCGCGTTCAGGCGCTCGGTGAAGGCCTTGCGCAAGGCGAGTTGCCTCGTGGTCTTGGAAACCTTCTTGGCGAAGGAGCGGGGTTTGGGGCCGAACACGACACCGCCGCCAACGAACAGCGGGGATTGGAAGGAGCCGGCGCGGGCGCGGCCCGTGCCTTTTTGCTTCCACGGTTTCTTGTTTGTGCCGGCGACTTCGCCCGCCGTCTTGGTGCAGGCGGTGCCGCTGCGCTGACCGGCGCGGTAGGCCGTCACGACGTCGTGAACGGCTTGCGTGCCCTTGCCGCCTTCGACGAGCGGGAAACGAACTTCGAGTTCGCCCGCCGGTTTTCCTTGGATGTCTTTGACTGAGATTTTCATGGCTCCTTAATTACTTCTTGGCTGCGGCTTTCGCGGGGGCCTTGGCTTTCTTCGGGGGGGCGGCCTTGGCCTTGGCTTCGAGTTCCGCGCGGCGCTTGGCGACGTATTCGCGGTTCATCTTTTTCGATTCACGGATGATGACGTAATCGCCGTTCGATCCGGGAATGGCGCCTTTGATCAACAACAGATGATCTTCCGTGCGCACCTGAATGACTTCGAGGTTCTGCGTGGTGCGCTGAACCTGGCCCATGTGGCCGGGCATTTTCATGCCGCGATTCACCGTGCCAGGAAACAAACGGCAGCCGATGGCGCCGGAGCGGCGCTTCCAGCCTTTTGCGCCGTGGGTGGCGGGACCGCCAGCAAAGTTGTGGCGTTTCATGACGCCTTCAAAACCGCGGCCCTTCGTGGTGCCGATGGCATCAATGAAATCGCCGACCGTGAACAGGTCCGCGCCGACAATGTCACCGCTCTTCACTTCCTTGGAGAAGTCGCGGAACTCTTTCACCCGCTTGAAGGCGGGGGTGCCGTGCTTCTTAAAGTGACCGAGCAGCGGCTTGGTGACGCGCTGTTCCTTCTGCTCAAAAATGCCGAGCTGCACGGCGTTGTAGCCGTCGTTGCCGCCCTGCGTCTTGACCTGAATCACGCGATTCGGTCCGACATCCACGACGGTGACGGAGTGCATCACGCCGGTGGCGTCATACACACGGGTCTGGCCCAATTTTTTTCCGATAAGTCCGAGAGGCATAAAATCTTGTGGTTAGTGGTTGCGGTTGGACCGTTCAGATTTTGATGGTGATGTCCACGCCGGCGGGGAGGTTGAGCTTCTTCAGCTCGTCCACCGTCTTGGCCGTGGGGTCGAGGATGTCGAGCAATCGCTTGTGCGTGCGCTGTTCGAAGGTTTCCTGGGATTTCTTGTCCGAGTGCGGCGAGCGCAGCACGGTAAAGCGTTCCACGCGGGTGGGAAGCGGGATGGGGCCGGCGACGCGTGCGCCGCTGCGCTTCACGGTCTCGACGATTTCATGGGCTGACTGGTCAATGACGCGATGGTCATAGGCCTTCAGCCGGATACGGATACGTTGTCCTGCCATACAAAGAGCAATTGTCTGTTAATGGTTAAAAACTGCGCCGCTTTACCAAAAGCGGAGGCGGAATGTAGCAATCGAAAATTGGTGTGCAATCACTTTTTTGAAGTTTATGGGTTGTCTGCGGTGGCCGGCCGGGAAGTTACTTCCAAAGTGTCATCGTTCCGAAAGGGGCGCTGAAACGACCGCACTCCCAAGGCTCCGCGAGGCAAGTGGCGAAAGGTGTTGTGCGCCAGTTTTTAGAAGACGGCGCTTCGGGGCCGCTTTTCCCCTGCTCACCCACCGGTGCAAAGTCCCGCTGGGATCGCGGCTAAACTTTTGGAGTCTGAAATTTGGACTTTTGATTTTCGCGCCCCGCGCTGCGACGATTCCCCGCCGTTGGTGTCTAAATCGCATGACCATTTCACGTCGCAATCTGGTGCTGCTCGCCGCCGTCGCGCTGGCGGCGCTGATTTATTTCTTCTGGCCGGCACGCCGCTGGGACTGGCGGAATTATCCGCCCACGGCGACCGGCCCGTGGGTGGCGTTCGGCGACAGCCTCACGCTCGGCACGGGCGCGGAGAACGGCGGCTATCCCTCGCTGCTGGGCCCGCGCCTCGGGGTGACGGTGCAAAATCTCGGCGTGGCCGGCGAGACGACGGCGGATGGACTCAGCCGCATCGCCGAGGTCGAGGCGCTCCAACCGCGGGTGGTGCTGCTCTGTTTCGGCGGCAACGATGTGCTGCGCGGCCAGTCGCGCGAGCAGATGTTTGCCAACCTTGGCACCATGATTGACCGACTGCACGCGCAGGGAAGTTTTGTCGTGCTGATCGGCATTCGCGGCGCGACGGTTTTGCGAGATGGGAACGCCAAAGGTTTCGCCGAACTCGCGGAGCAAAAGCAGGTCATGCACATCCTCAATCTGCTCGACGGCATCATCGGCACTCCGAGCTTGATGACCGACTACGTGCATCCGAACGACGCGGGCTACGAAAAAATCACCGCGCGGCTGGAGAAAGAGTTGCGGCCCTTGCTGAAGAAACTGGCGGGGAAGTGAAGAAGTTCCGCTGGTGGTAACGCCCTGATGGTCTCACGCCTTTTTCACGAAGCACGCTTTCAGACCCACGGCGATGCCGTCCACCTTGCAGGAGATTTCATGGTCGCCGTCGCCGAGGCGGATGGGTTTGGATTTTGAACCGCCCTTGAGCACCTGCGTGCCGCCCAGTTTCAAATCTTTGATCAAGGTGACGCAGTCGCCGTCGGCGAGCGCGGTCCCGTGGGCGTCCTTGACGACGCGCGGGCCGTGGGCGGCCTCGGGTTGGGTGGTGCGTTCCCATTCGTGACCGCAGGTGAGGCATTCCCACTGCTCAGAATGCTCCAGCACTTCAGTCATTTCGCACATTGAACAGGCCGGTTTGCTCATGGGGCAAAGATTACGCACCCGGCCAGGCGAGGCCAAGTTTTCCACTCGGGGGAATGGAGCGCTGCTCCGCTACTGCGCCGACGGCTTGACGATTTCCCGCGTCTGAAAGTTCGTCTGCCCCCGGGCATTGCCCGCGATGAGGTGCAGCCGGTAGGTGATGCCCGCCTCCAATTGATCCGGATCGGCGCGGGGAACTTTCGGTTTCATGCCGCGAATCTTGGCTCCGTATTGCAGCGCCTTGGTCGGCACGGAGTTCGAGTCGGAGATGAGGTGCCAGACCGCGTGCGGGTATTTGTTGGTCCGCTCATCGTCGGCGGCCACGACTTTGATCTCGGTGAATTTGTACGCGTGATCGAATTGAAAGGTGACCGGATACACCGGCACGTCGCCGGGGAGCGTCTTCACATTGCGTTGGGGCGGGCGGATCTGGGGGAGAATTTGAATTTGCTGCTTCACGAACCAGTCGGTGAAGAAAGCAACGTACACGCCGGCCAGCACCACGGCTGCGGTGATCAATAAAATGCTCTGCTTGGTCATACGGGTGAGTGGACGTTGCGAGCAGGCGATTATTCGCCAGCGTTCTTGTAAAAGATTTTTCGGCTCCGTGAAACGCGCGCACCTCGTCTCGTCCGCGCGAGTTGAAAACACACACACTTGGATAACGCATGAAACAGAAAATGAAAATCCGGCCCGGCGCAGGCGCGTTCACGTTGATCGAGTTGCTGGTGGTCATCGCCATCATCGCGATTCTGGCCGGGATGCTCCTGCCCGCGCTGGCGCGCGCGAAGGAGTCGGGCAAGCGCATCGCGTGCGTGAACAACCTGCGGCAACTGGGTCTCTCGGTGCAGATGTTCGCCGATGACAACGAGGGCCGGCATCCGGTGCGCACCATCAACGGCGTCGCCGGCGGAAGCTGGCCCACGAGCCTGCGCGACTATTACAAGGATCTGAAAATTCTCGTTTGTCCGAGCGATCTGAATCCACTCAGCAATTCCTCCGCGTCGTCTAACGAGGACCGCGCTCCGCGCAGCTACATTGTGAACGGCTGGAATGATTACTTCGACGCCATCACGCCGATCAGTTCCATCTCGGTGCTGGAAGGGAAGCAGATGCCGGAGGCGGGCATCAAAAACGCCAGTGACACGGTTTTGTTCGGCGAGAAGGTCGCGGACTCGATTCATTTCTACATGGATTTCATGGAGGTGGACCCCGGCGATTTGATCGGCAACGACTTTAAGGAAGTGGATCACGACAAGCACATGCGCACGTCGGGAGCGCAGCGGGGCGGCTCGAATTTCGCCTTTGCGGACGGCAGCGCGCGCTATCTCAAGCACTGGGGTTCAATTCAACCGGTCAACTTGTGGGGCGTGACGGAGACCTGGCGCAATGTCGGCGTGCCCTGAGTTTTTGCGCCGGGTTCCTGCGCGCTGCGTCTCTTGAGCCAGCCCGGTGTGAAATGCCTGTTGGCACGATCGTGGGGATGCGCGATGTTCGGGCGCATGACCGTGACCCTGGTCTTCCCCCAACCTCAATTTTGGCCGCGCGTTCTTTTGTGGAGCGCGTTGGTGTTGGGGTTTTTCTGCAAGGCGCACGGAGCGCAGCGCACCATCCTCACCCCGACGAACACCGTCGTGCGCGTCATGGCGGCGAACGTCACCGGCGGGGCGCAGCAGTACGAGGACTTTGCCATCCGCATTTTTCAAGGGCTGAAGCCGGACATCATCGCCATCCAGGAATTCAACTACCTGAGCGAGACGCCCGCGCAGATTCGCTCGTTTGTGGACACGGCGTTCGGCACGAACTTTTATTACTTCCGCGAGAGCGGCGCGGGCTACCAGATCCCCAACGGCATCATCAGCCGCTACCCGATCATCACCGCGAGCAACTGGACGGATGCACTGGTGTCCAATCGCGGTTTCGCCTGGGCGCGCATTGATGTGCCGGGCACGAATGATCTCTACGTGGTGAGCGTGCACTTGAAGGCGAGCAGCAGCGACGCCAGCGTGCGCGCGGGCCAGGCCACGGCGTTGAAAAGTTTGATCCAATCCAATTTCCCCGCCAATGCGTGGGTCGTTCTCGCCGGCGACCTGAACATCTACAGCTACGCCGAGGCGGCGATGACCACCTTCCGCACCTTCCTCAGCGCCACGCCTGTTCCTGCGGATCAATCGGGCAACACGAACACCAACAACGGGCGCACTGAACCTTACGACCAGGTACTGACCAGTCCCACGTTCACCACCAACATCACGCCCGTCGTCATCGGCGCCCAGAGTTTTGCCAGCGGCTTCGTCTTCGACTCGCGCTTGTACACGCCGCTCAGTGCCGTCGCGCCCGTGCAGAGCGCCGACTCCGGCCTCGCGCAACACATGGCCGTTATGAAAGACTTCCGCATCCTGCACACGCTGACCAACACGGTGGAAGTCCCGCGCCCCGTGCTGGTGCAGTCTAAGACGAATTTCTTGCGCTGGTCCGCCGTGCCCGGCATCACCTACACCGTCGAACGCAGCACCACGTTGACGAACTGGCAAGTCGCCACGCAGTTCACCGCCCTGACCACCAACCTCACTTTCACCAACCTGCTTTCGACCAACGCCTACCGCTTCTACCGCGTGAGCTATTGAGCGGGCGGTCGCCGCAAATACGAATACGTGATGGCCCGTGTCTGTCCTCTCCGCCACTGCCGACGCGCCCGAAGAAGTCTATCGCGACCTGTTCTGGGCCTTGTTGAACTCGAAGGACTTCGCGTTCAACCACTGAAATCCCGCGTTGCGGGAGGCCGCGAAAATGGTTTAGTTAATCTCGTCATGAAAATTGAACTGACCCTGGAAACCGAATCGTACATCGAGCGGAGCGTGCGCAGCGGGGCCTTCGCTTCGCCGAGCGAGTTCGTGGAAGCGGCGGCCCGACGCCAGATGCAAGAAGAAGCCTGGTTCGAGGCGAAAGTGCTGGAGGGGCTGGAAGGGCCGGTCACGCCGTTGACTCAGGAGGATTTGGATTCCGTGCGCGCCCTCATCAAGACCGCGAAATCGCGTGTCGCGTAATCTGCACAAGGGTTCGCGCTTCCTCGCGGATTACACGGGCATCGTCGAGGGATTGTGCGAAGTGAACCCGGACGCGGCGGAGCGATTCTGTGCGGCGGTCGAGCGTGCGCTCCGGCTCTTGAGCCAGCACCCGCAACTCGGAGCCAAAGCCGGCTACGCCCACGCGCCGCAAGTTCGGAAGTGGGTGCTCCGCTCCTTCTCCAATTACCTGCTGTTCTACCTGGAAAATGCCGGGGAAGTTCGGATGGTGCGCCTGCTCCACGGCGCGCAGGATTTGCCGTCGCTGATTCCCGGTGAGTGAGGAATCAATTTGTGTTCGCTTCAAACCCGCCGCCCTGCTTCTCTCCCACCCGTCGCCATCGTTTCTGGTTCGTGGGCCGTGAGCCTCCAACCCTGGCGACGCCGGTTTCAACTGAGTGCGGTACGGCCAACAGCGTTATGAAGCCTAAATCCATTCTGCGCTCGTGGTCTGTGGCCGCGTGCTTTCTGTTCATCACCAACCTCGCCGTCTTCGCCCAAGGCACGGCGTTCACCTATCAGGGTTTGTTCACCCAAAACGGCACCGCGTTCAGCGGTACCGTCGAGATGCAGTTCACGCTGTGGGACGCGGTCAGCAGCGGGACGCCAGTCGCCGTCAGCACGCCCTCTTCAGTGCTCGTGGCGGTAAGCAACGGCCTGTTCACGGTACCCGTGGATTTCAGCGCGGCGCCATTTTCGGGCAGCGACCGCTGGGTGCAGGTGGACGCGCGCACGACCCTCGGCCCGTTCACCACGCTGACGCCGCGGCAGAAAGTCACGGCCACGCCCTACGCGATCCGCGCGGCGAATTTCACGGGCACGGTGGGAAGCAACCAACTGGTGGGCACCTACACCAGTCCGGTGACGTTCAGCAATTCCGCCAACGTGTTCAACGGCGCGTTCACGGGCTCCGGCTCCGGGTTAAGCAACTTGAATGCGACGAGCATCGGTGGTTTAGGCGCTTCCAACTTCTGGAACCTCGGCGGCAATGCGGGCACGACGGCGGGCGTGAATTTCCTTGGCACGACGGATAATCAGCCGTTGGAATTAAAGGCCAATGGCCAGCGAACATTGCGACTGGAGCCGGCCACCGTCACGGACACGAACATCCTGCCCGGCTATTCTGTTATTTTCTCCAATGCGCCTAATGTGATTGGCGGCACGCCAGGTAATACGGTGGACCCAGGCGTGGCCGGCGCGTTTATTGGCGGCGGCGGGATGGCTGGTTATTACTACAGCACCGGTTCGGTCCATACCGCACTCGGTTCCTTCCCCAACCGCGTCTCGGCGCATTTCGGGACCATCGGCGGGGGCTGGATCAACAGTATCCAGACCGGCGCCTTTTCGGCGACCATTAGCGGGGGCGCGCAAAATACCATCCAGACCAACGCCTATTACGCAACAATTGCGGGAGGCAATGGAAACTCCATTCGCTCCAATGCGGCCTATGCGGCGATTGGGGGCGGCGGTGGCAATTCGATTTCGGGAAATACCGGCAGTGCGACTATTGGTGGAGGAAGCGGCAATACGATTCGGGAAAACGCCAAGTATGCGACTATTGGTGGAGGAAGCGGCAATAATGTCTTTGATAATTATGCAACCGTTCCCGGTGGTTCAGACAACTACGCGGCCGGTGATTATAGTTTTGCTGCCGGGCGTAATGCGTTTGCCAATAGCCCCGGCGCGTTCGTTTGGGCCGACTCCACCGGCCCCCAATTCAGATCCACAGCCCCGAACCAATTCCTGATCCGTGCCGCAGGCGGCGTCGGCATCGGCAGTGCCGTCACACCCAACGGCGCGCTTCATTTGCGCAGCGGAGGGTTGGCCATTTCCGGCGCTTCCAGTCCGTATTACGGAACTCCTCCCGGCGTTTACATCGAAAGCGGCGGCACCATCGGCAATGTTTTTGCGTTTGATTACGGACCGTTTTTGCCGCTGCCGCTGGTGTTGAACGCGCCGGGCGGTGCCGTCGGCATCGGCCGCACGCCAACCGCCAATACGCTGGAAGTGAATGGTAATGCCTCCAAAACCGTGGCCGGCAGTTGGCTGGCCAATTCTGATCGCCGCATTAAATCCGACATAAAACCTGTGGACCACGCGCTCGCGACGCTCGAAAAGGTGCGCCTCGTCAGCTTTCGCTACACCGATGATTATCGCGCGTCCCATCGCGGCGTGGACGACCGCCGCTACCTGAACGTTGTGGCGCAGGAATTTCGCGAGGTCTTCCCCGAGCACGTCAAAAGCAGCGGCGAGAAGTTGGCGAACGGCGACGAAATTCTTCAAGTGGACACCTATCCACTGACCATCTATTCCGCCGCTGCCATCCAAGAACTTGATTCGAAACTCAAGGCGAAGGAGGCCAAGATTAACGAGTTGGAAAATCGTTTGTCCGCGCTGGAAAAAATCCTCAGCCGCGAGCGAAATCAGAATGGAGGAGCACAATGAAAGACGCACTTGTTTCAAATCGTTGTATCACGCGGCTCCGCAGCCGCCTCGTCACCCCGATGCTTTTGTTGCTGGTGGCAACCCTAGTCCAGGCGCAATTCGCCATTGACTGGTTCACCATGGACGGCGGCGGCGGCACGAGCACGGGCGGCGTTTATTCCGTCAGCGGCACCATCGGCCAGCCGGACGCGGGCAAGATGAGTGGCGGGAATTTTTCCATTGATGGCGGCTTCTGGGGAATCGTCGCCGCCGTGCAAACGCCGGGCGGGCCGCTGCTCGCCATTGAGCGACTGGGCAGCACAGTGCGCGTCTATTGGCTGCGGCCCGCCACGAGTTTCCTGCTCGACCAAAGCCTCACCGTCACCGGCACATGGGCGCAGGTGAGTTTCCCCTACGCGACGAACGCCACGCACATCAGCATCACCGTGCCCGCGCCCGCCGGGAACAAATTCTACCGCCTGCGCCAGCCGTAGCGCGTTCCAGCTCAGAATCCACGCGCCGGTGGGCTTGCCTTTTGCATCGCTTCCAGCCCGCCGTTCTGCTTCTCTCTCGCTTGTCGCCATCGTTTCTGGTTCGTGGGCCGTGAGCCTCCAACCCTGGCGACACTCGTTTCGACTGAAAACGGCACGGCCATCAGCATTATGAAACTCAATTCACTTCGGCACTCCTGGCTTATGGTCGCGGGCTTGTGTCTTCTGCCTTCCGCCTTCTGCCTTCGCCTTTCCGCCCAAGGCACGGCCTTCACTTACCAAGGCCGGCTGAACGACGGCGCGGCGCCCGCCAGCGGCAGTTACGATTTGCAATTTGCCGTGTACGACGCGGCCAGCGGCGGCAGCAAACAGGCGCCGTTCATGACCAACTCCGCCACGGCGGTGAGCAACGGGCTGTTCACGGTGACGCTCGACTTCGGAAATGTTTTCCCCGGCGCGGCGCGCTGGTTGGACATCGGGGTGCGGACGAATGGCGGCGGCACCTTCACGCTGCTGGCTCCGCGGCAGGCGCTGACGCCCACGCCGTATGCGATCTTCGCGGGCGGCGCGAGCAACCTCGTCGGCGCGGTGTCCTCGGCGAATCTGGCGGGGACGTATTCGCAGGCGGTGACGCTGAACAATCCCGGTAACGTCTTCGCGGGCGACGGCACGAGCGTGACGAATGTGAACGCGGCGCAACTGAACGGACTGGCGGCGGGAAATTTCTGGCAGCTCGGTGGCAACAATGTTTCCGCCGGACAATTTCTCGGCAGCACGAACGATCAGCCGGTGGAGATCAAAGCCGGGGGCGTTCGCGCCTTGCGTTTGGAGCCGGGCATCCTGGGTGTGCCGAATGTGATTGGCGGCGCGTCCGTGAACTACATCAGTTTTGGCGTGGTCGGCTCGGTCATCGCCGGCGGCGGTGCGGATAGTTTTCTGGGCCACTACACCAACGGCATCATCGCGAACTACGCCTTCATTGGCGGCGGCGGCAACAACACCATCACCGCCGACTTTTCCGTCCTCGGCGGCGGGCAGGACAACTTCATCCTGAACAACAGCCACCACGCGTTCCTCGGTGGTGGCAACGCCAACACCATCGGAGTCAATTCATGGGCCGCCGTGCTTGGCGGCGGCGAGGAGAACTCGATTCAAGGTTCCTACGACAGTTTCCTCGGCGGCGGCTATCGTAATTCCATCAGCAACAATGCCCACTACGCAACGCTCGGTGGCGGAACATTTAATGTGATTAACAACGGTGCGCTCTACGCCACCATCAGCGGCGGTAATTCCCATTCCATCGGAGTCACCGCCGTTTCCAGCACCATCGGCGGCGGCTACAACAACTCCGTTGGCTTTGACAGCAGTTACAGCACGGTCGGCGGTGGCAGTCAAAACGCCATTGCGGGCGAGGCCAGTTACAACCTCATCGGCGGTGGCAATCGTAACGAGGTCAGCTTTGGCTCATCCGCCAGCTTCATTGGCGGTGGTGCGAACAACACCATTTTCGTCTTCTCGACCAATTCAGTTATCAGTGGCGGCGCAAATAATTTCGCCACCGGCCTTGGTGTAACCATCGGCGGCGGCATCCAAAATGCGGCCAGCGGTGCGCTGGCCACTGTGGGTGGCGGCACTGGCAACTTCGCTGATGGCAATTGGGCTGCGGTGGGGGGTGGAAACAACAATGCAGCCGGGGCTGATTATGGCACGGTGGCCGGTGGCTCCGTCAACCGAGGGGACGGTTTTGCTTCAGCGGTGGGCGGCGGTTACAACAACCTGGCTTCCGGTTCCTATACGACGATCAGCGGTGGCACTGGCAACCGGGCCATGTCCTTCAACTCGACGATTGGCGGCGGCAGCAACAACATTGCCCGGCGGCAAGGCGCAGTCATTGGCGGCGGAGCCGACAATAATATCACCAATACGTTTGCGACCATTGGTGGTGGCCTGAATAACTTTGTCGGCAGCCCGAACTCGGTCATCAGCGGCGGGCGGTCCAATTTCATCGCCGGGAGCTTTCCCCCGCTCGGCGGGATCGGCGGCGGTCTGGGTGGCTTTGGTGGCGAAGACCTGTCTGATTCCACCATTGGCGGCGGAGCTGGCAACCGGATTTATGGCAGTCTAAACACCGTCTCGGGCGGAGGAATTAATCATATCAATGCTTCCTATGCTGCCGTCGGCGGCGGTTTTGGAAACACCAACTTGGGCTTTGGCGGAACCATTGGCGGAGGCATCCAAAACCGAACGATTGGTGGTTATGGAACCATCCCCGGCGGCGAATCAAACACGGCCACCAACTACGCCTTTGCGGCGGGCAACCGCGCCAAGGCCATGCACACTGGCGCGTTTGTTTGGGGCGACAACAGCACCAGCGCCGACATCGCTTCGACCAACGCGAATTCCGTCACCCTGCGCGCGGCGGGCGGTTACCGGCTGTTCTCCAACAGCGGCGCGACGGCGGGTGTTTCACTCGCGCCGGGCGGAACTTCCTGGTCGGTCCTTTCGGATCGGAACGCGAAGAAAGATTTCGCGCCGTTGGACAGCCGGGCGATCCTGGAAAAGCTGGCCGCAATCCCCATCACGCAATGGCATTACCAGTGGGAGGACGCGACCGC
>JAYVQC010000014.1:0-39499 GCA_043757045.1 Akkermansia sp.
TGTTCCAAGTGCTGTCGAAACGGCCAAGGTTTGCCGGGCTAGGATCGCGCGGACTCGGCGGTCCGCGCTCCAATAGCATTTAAGCAACACCCCTTCGGATGCACCCTTGTTCGTTGGGATGATTTCTCCGCACTCGACTCCGCTGGCCTGCGTCCTTTAGCGTCCGCTCCCGATGCAGGCTGACTCCACTCCGACTCCAAACCCCGAGGCTCTAACGTCGCCATCTGTCGCCCCCATCGAGCCGCCGGGGCCTCCGCCCACGCCGTGGTCATGGCGGCTCGGCATCCTCGCGGCGATGCTCGCGATTGGCCTCCTCGCCTACGCGCTGCGCGACAGTATCGGCACGCGCGGGCAGGCCGTGGCGGGTGTGTTCTGCTTCTTCGGTCTCGTCGCGATGTGCTCGTCGAACTTGCGTGCGGTGCGGTGGAAGACCATCGGCTGGGGCATCGCGCTCCAGATTGTTCTCGCGGTGCTGGTGCTGAAAGTGCCGTGGGTGAAGACCCTGTTCGAGCACGCGAAAGTGGTGGTGGTCAGTTTCATTGATTTCTCGGACAAGGGCGCGGAGTTCGTCTTCGGCAATCTCGCGCGGCCCGGCGACCTCGCGCTCAATCCGGGGAAGGAATTTATCTTCATCTTCGCGTTCAAGGCGCTGCCGCCGATCCTGTTCGTCTCCGCCTTCTTCACCATGCTGTATCACTACGGCGTGTTGCAGCGCATCGTGCGCGGGATGGCGCTGGTCATGGTGCGGCTCATGGGCACGAGCGGCGCGGAGACGCTCTCGGTCGCGGCCAACGTTTTCATGGGCCAGACCGAGGCGCCGCTCATCGTGAAGCCGTACGTGCCGCGCATGACGCGCTCAGAGTTGTTCGCGCTCATGGCCAGCGGTTTCGCGCACATCTCCGGCGGCATGATGGTGGTGTACATCAATTACGGCGCGGACCCCGTGGCCGTACTGACGACGTGCATCATGGCGTGTCCGTGCAGCTTGTATCTCTCGAAAATGTTCATGCCGGAACTGGGCCGTCCCGAAACCGCCGGCACCGTCCAGACGCAGAAAACCAAATCGCCCTACGTGAACGGCATTGACGCGGTGGCGTCCGGCGCGGGCGACGGCTTGCGGCTCGCGCTGAACGTGGCGGCGATGCTCATCGTGTTCATTGCGTTCGTGGCGATGTTCGATGCGCTGCTCGGTTTGTTCTCCCAGGGTTTGTCGCTGCAAAAAATCTTCGGCACCCTGTTCTCGCCCGTGGCGTTTCTGATGGGCGTGGAGTTGAATGACATTTCCAAAGTCGGCAGCCTGCTCGGCGCGAAGCTCGCCATCAACGAACACTACGCCTACCTCGTGATGAAGGGCTGGAAAGCCACCGCCGGTTACATGAGCGACCGCTCGTATCTGCTCGCGGCCTTCGCGCTCACGGGCTTTGCGAACTTCGCTTCGGTCGGCATTCAAATCGGCGGCATCGGTGCGATGGCTCCCGAGCGGCGCGGGGATTTGGCGAAGCTGGGATTGCGTGCTCTGTTTGTAGGCTTCACGGCCACGGTGCTGAACGCGGCGGTGGCGGGGATTTTGTTGTGAGGGCGATGAGGGGCAGCCGTCCTGAAGCGCGGGCTTTCCAGCCCGCAGCAACGTCCGCCAGCCGAGGGTGTGGGAACGTGCGAATACCTTTCTCCATTTCACATTGCTGCGGGTTGAAAACCCGCGCTCCGCGAACTTCGCGCTTGGGATTTTTGAAAACCTTCGCGTAAGTTCACGCCGGGCATGAGCCGGAAAATCAAACTTGTTCTCTACGTGGTCTGCATCATTGGAGCGGTGGTGTTCGGCCCGCTCACGGTCAGCAGCTACCGCCAGGCGACCAAGACCAGCCAGCGTCACGCCGACAGCGTGGCCGACCTCACCTCCATCGAGAACACCAACGTCACGGAAACAACCAACCTCGCACCCGACACCAATCTTCTCACCGACGCCGCCGCCGCGACCACCAACGAGTTGAGCACCCATGCGGCGAAGACCAATCTCGCCGCCAAAAAGTCCTCGACGAAGAAAATCGAAGGCACCGACGACAGCACTGAAATCGCCGGCACGTCCAGTCGCGGCTACTCGCGCATGGTCACGCGCGGACTGGGCCTGCTCCTATTCGCCGTCGGGCTGGCGGCGCTGGTTGCCTATGACGTGTCGCAATTCCTCGCCCGCAAAGCCGAGGAAACCCTTTTCGCGGACGACGGTACGCCCGCCGATCCCGAATACGAGCAGGCCGAGGAACTCTGGAAGGACGGCAAGTATCTCGACGCGCTCAACGCCATGCGGAGCTATTTGCAGAAGCATCCGCGCGAGCAGTTTGTGGCGCTGCGCATCGCGGAAATCTACGAGGAGAACCTGAACAACCCACTCGCCGCCGCGCTCGAGTACGAGGAAGTGTTGAAGAAGAAACTCCCGCCCGAACGCTGGGGCTGGTCGGCGATTCACCTGGCGAATCTCTACTCTGGCAAATTGAACCAGTCGGAGAAATCCATCGCGCTCCTCCGCCGCATTGATGCCGAATACGGCCAAACCCCGGCGGCGAAAAAAGCGCGCGAACGTCTCACGCAGATTGATCCGGATTTCATTCCCGCCAGCGCACCCGTGATTCCCGTGGCGGTGCAAGAACCAGACTCGCCTACGCCGGCCCCGTCGAATCTTCCGCCGGGTTTCCGTCCGAAGAGTTGAGTGACTCAACACGGCCTTCAACTTTACTCGACACACCTTTTCCTTGGCTTGCCCGCGCGCGCTCGTAACCATGCGCCCCGCCCGTTCAGCACATGCAAGCGCCGCCGCTCAAACTCGTCCTGCTCATGCCGGTCTTCGATGACTGGACGTGCGCGCGGCTGATGATTCAGAAACTGGACGCCGCGCTCGCCACCGTGCCCGTCTCCGCCCGCGTGCTGTTGATTGACGATGGCTCGCCCAATTCCCCGGCCTCACCGCTGAACACCGAGCCTTTGAAAAATATCTGCGGCGTCGAGCGACTGCGCTTGCGTCGCAACCTCGGACATCAGCGCGCCATCGCCATCGGACTTTCCTTCCTCACGGCGGAACGCGACTGCGACGCGGTGCTCGTGCTGGACGCGGACGGCGAAGACAGCCCGGAAGACGTGCCACGTTTAATTCAAAAATTTCTCGAGCTGAACGGCACGCACGTCGTCTTCGCCGAGCGCGCGCGGCGTTCGGAAAACTTTACCTTCCGCATGGGCTACCAGTCCTACCGCGTGCTGCACCGGCTGCTCACCGGCCTCGCGGTCAAGGTCGGCAACTTCAGCATCCTCGGGCGCGCGCATCTCGGCACGCTCTCGGTGGCGTCGGATTTGTGGAATCATTACACAGCCACCGTGTTCAAGGTCCGTCTGCCGGTGGCCTTCCTGCCCACGGCGCGCGCGCCTCGGCTGGCCGGACAATCGAAACTCAATTTCGTCAGCCTCGTCGTCCACGGCCTCAGCGCCATGTCCGTGTTTGCCGAGACGGTGGGCGTGCGGCTGATGCTCGGCATCGGCGCGCTCATGGCCCTGACTCTCGCGCTCGTCGGGGTGGTCACGGCCATCCGCCTCGGCACGCCGCTGGCCATTCCCGGCTGGGCGACTTCCGCCGCCGGACTGCTGCTCATCCTCGCGCTGCAACTGTTCACGCTCGTCGTCGGCCTGACTTTCTCCGTGCTGTTCAACCGCAACAACCTCACCTTCCTGCCCATGCGCGATTACCGTTTTTTTATCGGCGACGTGACCAGCGATTATGACCGGGCCGGATGATTTCAATTACGTGGGCGACGAACTCGGTCTCTTCGCCCACGCCACGAACTGGAAAAATTATTGGAGCCGGAGACTCGCGCCCTTTCTCACCGGCGACGTGCTCGAAGTCGGTGCCGGTCTCGGCACGAACACCCTGCTCCTGCGCCCGCGCGCCTCGGGCCAATGGACGTGCCTCGAGCCGGACCGCCAGTTGATCGCCACGCTGCAAGCCGCGCTCGCCGCGCAACAACTCACCGCCTCGTGCCGCGTGCTCACCGGCACGGTGGACGCTCTACCGCCCGGAGAATTGTTCGACACGATTCTCTACATTGACGTGCTGGAACATATCCCGGACGACGGTGCGGAACTCGCGCGCGCAGCGGAGCGGCTGCGCCCCGGCGGACGCGTCGTCGTCCTCTCGCCCGCGCACCAGTGGCTCTACTCGGAGTTCGACAAATCCATCGGCCACTGCCGCCGCTACTCGCGCCGCACCTTGCTGGCCGCGACGCCAGCCACGCTGCGCCCGGTGAAATGCTTCTACCTCGACTCGGTCGGACTCTGCGCCTCGCTCGCCAACCGCCTGCTGCTGCGCCAGAGCCTGCCCACCCTGAAACAGATTTTGTTCTGGGACCGCGCGATCATTCCCGTCTCGCGTGTGCTCGATCCCCTGCTCTGCGGCGCGCTGGGCAAAACCGTGATCGGCGTGTGGGAGCGGAAGGAACCTTGATTTTTTCTGCCCGTGAACACGGGCCAATCTCAACCACCAACCCCTCACGCTTCACACCCTCTCGCCATGAAAAACTCGAAGATTAAAACAAACCCACCTTCGCCGATGCAGGGGGCGAAAAATGTTTTCTCAACAAACGATTCCGCCCCCGCGCTTCGCCTTACTCGTCTGCTCCCGCTGGCTCTAGTGCTGGCTCTCTTTTTCTTCGCGCCGACGGTTCGGGTTCTGGCGGCCGTGGTGACCGCGCCCGCCTTCGCCGACTTTGAGGGCGAGGACTACGGCGCGTGGAAAGTGGAAGGCACTGCGTTCGACCGGGCACCCGCGCGCGGTGCGCTGCCCGGCCAGATGGCGGTGGAAGGTTTTCAAGGCCGGGGTCTGGCGAACTCTTTCACCGGGGGCGACAACGCCACGGGACGGCTCACGTCGCCGCCGTTCAAGATCGAGCGGAAGTTCATCACCTTCCTGATTGGCGGCGGCGGTTTCGCCAGCGAGACGTGCCTGAACTTGATCGTGGAGGGCAAAGTCGTCCGCACCGCCACCGGACCGAACGCGGTCTCCGGCGGCAGCGAACGGCTCGCGCCCGCCGCGTGGGAGGTCACCGAGTTCGTGGGCCGCGAGGCCCGCCTCGTCATCGTGGACGAACGCAAGGGCGGCTGGGGCCACATCAATGTTGATCAGATCGCGTTCGTCGCGGAGCGCGGCGACACGCCGCTTGCCGCCGTGCCCGCGCCGCCGCCGCAGGAGCGGACGCGTCCGCTGCGCGTCGAGGCGGATTTCCTCCAACTGCCGCTGGTGCGGCGCACGGATCAAAATCGCGCGGGTCTGGAGAAGTTCACCATCGAGGCCAACGGCCAGGTTCTGCGCGTGATGCACATCGAGCTCGCCGCGCCGAACGCGAAGCCCGACTGGGTCTATTCCTACGACGTGCGCGAGTTTCGCGGACGCGACGTGACTTTGCGCTACAAGTCGCGCGACGCCGGCGCACTGGAGCGGCTGACGTTGAGCAATCAGGAGATCGTTGATCCGCAAGCTTACAACGGGCCGCATCGTCCGCGCTTTCACTTCAGCCCGCGCCTCGGGTGGATGAACGACATCAACGGCAGCTACTACGCCGACGGGCTGTATCATCTTTTTTACCAGGCCAACCCGATGAACCTGGGCAGCGGCGCGGGCTTCGACATGCACTGGGGCCACTCGGTGAGCCGGGACCTGCTGCACTGGGAGGAGTGGCCCGTGGCGCTGTTCCCCGACGGCGCGGGGCAATGCTATTCCGGGACCACGCTCGTGACGCCGGGCGCGGTGCCGGGACTCACGACGAAGGCCGCGCCGGTGATTTTCTACGCCGCGACCGCACCGTTCTCGCAGCACCTGGCCACCACGTCCGACGGCGGGCGCACCTGGCGACGCTTCGCGGGAAATCCCGTCGTGAAAAACATCGGCGACGGCGACCGCGATCCGAAGGTCGTGTGGCACGAGGCCTCGCAGCATTACGTGATGGTGCTCTACGTCGGCGGACCGGACACGTATCGCCTGCTGCGCTCGAAAGATCTCGTGAACTGGGAACCCACGCAAAGCCTCCCCGGCTGGTTCGAGTGCCCGGAATTTTTCCCCGTGAAATCCACCGTGACGGGCGAGGAACTGTGGTTGCTCTACGGCTGCTACCGCACGGCCCCGGGTGCGCCGAAACCGTTCAACTCGAACTCGTGCTATCAGTTGGGCCGCTTCGACGGAAAGACCTTCACCCCCGTCGGCGAGATCAAGAACGCGCACGAAGGGCCGAACTTCTACGGCGCGCTGGTCTTCAACCACGCGCCGCAGGGCCGCCAGATCATGATGGGCTGGACGCGCGGCACCGCGCGGCCTCCGGGCGAGCCGTTCAACCAGTTCGCCAGCGTCCCGCTTGAACTCACGCTCCAGAAAAAGAACCGCGAGGACACGCTCTGCTTCGAGCCGGTGCGGGAACTCAGCGCCCTGCGCGGCACGCCGCTGCTCGCACTCAAGAACATCTCCGCCGCCGACGCGCAGGCGAAACTCGCCACGCTGCAAAAAGACGCGCCGCTCGATGTCGTGGTGCGCTTCCGCTCCGAGACGAAGGTGAGCTTCCGCCTGCGCGGCACCCGGTTCACCTACGACGCCGCGGCCAGGACGGTGCAGCTCGGCCGGCAGACCAAGGTCATTCACCCCGAGGCCACCATGGACGCGCGCTTCCTCGTGGACCGCGGCCTCATCGAAAGTTTCTGGAACGGCGGCGAGGCGGCCTACTGTGCCGGCTCGCTGCACACCGCCGACGGCCCCGCCCTCGCCATTGAGGGCGACGCCCAGTTTGAAGAACTGATCGTGTACCCGCTGGCCAACATCTGGAAGTAAGCGCATGAGGAGGGACGTTTCGACCACGAAGACGTTGAGCATCTCATGAAAACATGAGCATGACCTCGCCAGCATTCCGCATCATCGGCCTTGGGGAAGTGCTGTGGGATTTGCTGCCCGCCGGGCCGCAACTGGGCGGGGCACCGGCGAACTTCGCCTGTCACGCGCGGGCGCTCGGCGCGCAGGCCGGCGTGATCACGCGCGTCGGACGCGACGCCCTGGGCCGCGACCTCCAGCACCGTCTCGTCGAGATGAAGCTACCCGCCGAACTGGTGCAAGTGGACGACTCCGCCCCCACCGGCACCGTCACGGTGGAACTGTCCGGTGAAGGCGTTCCCCACTACACGATTCACGAGCCGGTCGCGTGGGATCGTCTGCAACTGACCGAGGCCGCGCGGCAAGCCGCGCGCGCCGCCGACGCGATCTGTTTCGGCAGTCTCGCCCAGCGCGCCGAACCTTCGCGCGCCACGATTCAAGAACTCCTGCGCCTGACGCCGCCCGGCGCGCTCCGCATCTTCGACATTAATCTGCGACAACACTTCCACTCGCGCGATGTGCTCGAAACCTCCTTGCAGCTCGCCAACGTGCTCAAGTTGAACGACGCCGAACTGCCCGTGCTCGCAGCGCTTTGCGATCTGTCCGGCGATGTGCAGGTGCAAGTGTCCGCGCTCGCCCGCCGCTTCGATCTGCGCGTCGTGGCGCTGACCTTGGGCGCGCAAGGCAGCCTGCTCCATCAAGATGGCTGCTGGTCGCACGCCACGCCGCGCCCCGTCCAGGTGCGCGACACCGTGGGCGCCGGAGATTCCTTCACCGCCGCCCTCACCGTGGGTCTGCTCCAAAAAATGCCCCTGGAAGAAATCAATGTCGCCGCCAACGAAGTGGCCCGCCACGTCTGCTCCTGCGCCGGGGCCACGCCAGCCTTGCCCGAATCCGTGCGCCAGTTGTTCGCGCCCCACGGCTGACATGCCGGCCAGAATTTCTTGCGCCGTAATTCGGGCTGGCAAAATCCCCGCGTCAACGAATCATGCGGCCCATGAAAGCCTTCTCGATTCTTGGCGCGCTCCTCGCCGCCGTCTGCGTTCACGCCGCCGAACCCAACCAGCTCACCGCCGAGGAAAAAGCCGCCGGATGGAAACTCCTTTTCAACGGCAAGTCTCTGGACGGCTGGCGGCAGTACGGCAAAACGACGCCGCCCGGCGAGGGCTGGAAAGTCGAGGACGGCCTGCTCCACAAACTCGCCAAGGTGCGCGGCGGCGACATCATCACCACCAACACGTTCGAAGACTTCGAGTTTTTCTGGGAATGGCGCATCGCGGCGGCGGGCAACAACGGCGTGAAGTATCTCGTCACGGAAAAGCGCACCGGCGCACCGGGGCACGAGTATCAGATGATTGATGACACCGGCCATCCCGACGGCAAGCTCGGCCCGAAACGCCAGACCGCGTCCTTCTACGACGTGCTGCCGCCGATGGAGAACAAGCCGCTCAAGCCCGTGGGCGAATGGAATTCCTCGCGCGTGCTCATCAAAGGCCACCACGTCGAACACTGGTTGAACGGCTCGAAGGTGCTGGCCTACGAACTCGGCAGCGACGAAGTGAAGCAGGGCGTGGCCGCGAGCAAATTCAAAACCGCCCCGAAGTTTGGCGAGAAAATTTCCGGCCACCTCATGCTCACCGACCATCAGGACGAGACGTGGTTTCGGAACGTGATGATCCGGGAACTGAAGTAACGCCCGCTTTCCTTCCCCTTGGACAGCGAGGCTTTCAGCCTCGTGTTCCTCCCGGTCGGCGTTACGTCCGCCTTGTCATCCGGCGCGGCGCGGGGTTAGCTCGGGCGTGTCATCCACATGAGCGAGCCGCAAAATCCCAACCCGCCGATGGACGCCGCCCTGGCACATCTGGAGCCGGGCTTCCTCGTCGGCAACGGGCGCTTCACGCTCGTCCGTTTGATTGGCCGAGGCGGCATGGGCGTGGTGTGGCTGGCGCGCGATGAATCCTTGCGCGAGGACGTGGCGCTGAAATTTCTCCCGCCCGAAATCCGCTTCGACGCAGTGGCCCTCGACGACTTGCGCCGCGAGACGGCGCGCGCCCGCAAGCTCACGCACCCGAACATCATCCGCATTCACGACCTCTACAAAGACGAGCGCGAGGCGTTCATCTCGATGGAGTTCATTGACGGGCCGAACCTCGGCGACTTGCGGATCGGGCAGCCGGAGCGCGTGTTCTCGTGGAAATTTCTCGAACCGCTGGTCAAGCAACTGTGCGAGGCGCTCGACTACGCGCACGGCGAGAAGGTCGTTCACCGCGATCTGAAGCCGGCGAACATGATGCTCGATTCGCGCGGGCGCTTGAAGCTCTCGGACTTCGGCATCGCGGCGCAGGTCAGCGACTCGGTGAGCCGCGTCTCGATGATTCGCCACGGCCAGAGCGGTACCGTCACCTACATGAGTCCGCAGCAGATGGACGGCAAACTGCCGCAGGTCACGGACGACATTTACGCGCTCGGCGCGACGCTCTACGAACTGCTCACGAGCCGTCCGCCCTTTTTCACCGGCGACATCGCGCATCAAGTGCGGAACCTCCCGCCGCAATCGTTGGAGGAACGGCTGGAGGAACTGGGCATCGAAAACAAAGTGCCGGCCTCGCTGCGCGCGCTCATCATGGCGTGCCTGGGAAAAGTTCCTGAGCAACGCCCGCCGAGCGCACGCGCTGTGGCGGAGTGGATTGGCGTGCCGCCGGTGGTCGTGGCGGCCCGTCCCAGCAAACCTGAACCCTTGCGCGTGGTGGTGCCACCCCGCCCTGAGCCGCCGCCGCCACCGCCGCCGCCCGTGCCGGAAATTTCGCTTCCGCCCACGCCCTTGTTTTCTGAGGCACCGGCCTACGTCGCGGAGACGGAGGATGCTCCGTTTGCGACGAGTGCCACCTCCCGCGAATCCGTTTTCTCGACGCGGCTGCTGGCGGTGTTGCTCGCCGTGGTGGTGACGCTGAGCGCGGGCCTGGGTGTCGGCGCGTGGTGGTTGTGGAAACGCGGCACGAACCAGACGGCGAAGAAGGAGGACACAAACGAGGCCAATGCTCCCACGCCCGCAACCGCCTCGTCGTCGCCGGTCGAAGCGGGCTTCGTGAACTTGTTCAACGGTCGCGATCTCTCCGGCTGGTCGGGCGACCTGTCGGAATGGTCCGTGCAGGACGACGTGATTCGCGGCCAGACCGGGCCGCGCTCGGACAAAAATTCCTCGGGCCTGTTCTGGCAGGGCGGCGCGTTGGAGGATTTTGAACTGCGCCTCAGCTTCCGCCGCTGGCGCGGAAACTCGGGCGTGTTCTACCGCGCGAAACGGCTCGCGGATGGCATCGGCGGCTATCAATTCGAGATCATGTCCGGCTCCACCGGCAACCTGATTGACGTGGGCAACGACCGCGACCGGCGCGATCTCTTCCGCGTGAACTCGAGCGCCGCGCGCCGCACGCTGCCGCAACTGCCGAAGGACTCCGGCTGGCACGAACTGGCCATCATCGCGCGCGGCCCGGAATTGGTTCACCGCATTGATGGCATTACGCTCTGCGAACTGCGCGACGAGGCCCCGGTCGCGCCCCGCAGCGGCCTGATTGTGCTCGAGTCCGGCGGCGACACGATGGTGGATTTCAAAGACATCCGGTTGAAGCGGTTCGCTGCCGAGCCGCGACCGGAGGCGCAGGCTCCAGCCGCTGCGGCCGGCAAGTGGACGACTCTTTTCAACGGCACCTCGCTCGATTCTTGGAAAGTGTGGCAGAACACGAGTTGGATCGGCGCGTGGTCGATCATGAATCAGGAATTGCACAGCCTGCGCGGCGGGACCATCAATCTCGCCACGCGCGAGCAGTACGGCGACTTCGAGCTGGAGCTGGAATGGAAGGTTACGCCGGGCGCGAACAGCGGAATCATCTACCGTGCGCCCGCGGGTGCGGGCGAAGTTTGGAAATCCGCGCCGGAACATCAGATCGTGGACGACGCCACGCATCGCGACGGCCAGACGCCAAACACGTCCGCCGGTTCGATGTATGGCCTGCTCGCGCCGGCGAACAAAATGCTGCGGCCGACCGGTGAATTCAACAGCACCCGCATCGTGGCGCGCGGCTCCCACGTCGAGCACTGGCTGAACGGCGTGAAGATTTTGGAAACGGATTTGTCCCGCGCCGACTTGCAGCGTGTGGCGCGTCAGCGATTTGAGAAGAGAGAATGGGGCCAGGCCCCGCGCGGTCACATCGTGCTGCAACATGTCGGCAGCGAGGTGAGCTTCCGCAACATCCGTGTGCGGCGGCTGGATTGAGGCCGGGTGGAACGGGCTACCAGCCCGTCCCGTCCGGCTACCAGACGGACGGAATGACGGGGAGCGTAGAATGGGAAGTGCCGCACCCAAACCGTCGAACGTCCTCTTTCGTTCCGCCGGGCTGGTAGCCCGGCGGCACAGGCAGGTTGCCTGTGCTACCCGCGCCTCACCCCTTCACACTGAACAGCGCCTCGGCGAACTGCTTGGCGTTGAACGGCTGCAAATCATCCGCCTGCTCGCCCACGCCGATGAATTTGATCGGGATGCCCAGCTCCTTCTGAATCGCCACGACCATCCCGCCTTTGCTGGTGCCATCGAGCTTGGTCACGACGAGGCCGGTGAGCTTCACGGCCTTGTGAAATTCCCGCGCCTGGTTGAGCGCGTTCATGCCGGTGGTGGCGTCGAGCACGAGCAGTGTCTCGTGCGGTGCGCCGGGAAATTTTTTGTCCATCACGCGATGCACTTTCTGAAGTTCCTGCATCAGGTTGTGCTTCGTGTGGAGTCGTCCGGCGGTGTCGATGAAGAGGTAGTCCGCGTTGCGCGCCTGCGCGGCCACGATGGCGTCGTGCGCGATGGCCGCCGGGTCCGCACCGTGCGCGCCGGCAATCACCGGCACGTTCAGCCGCGTGCCCCAGATTTTGATCTGCTCGACGGCGGCGGCGCGGAAGGTGTCGCAGGCCGCGAGCACGGAAGTCTGGCCGCGCTGCTGGATGAGGTGCGCGAGCTTCGCGCTGGTCGTGGTCTTGCCCGTGCCGTTCACGCCGATCATCGAGACGACCGTCAGGCCGGTGAGCTTCTTCAACTCGGCGTCATTCGCGGACAGGCTCTGCTCCACTTCGCGCGCGGCGATTTCGAGGAAGTCCAAACCCGCCTTGCCCTGCGACTCGAACGCCTTCTTCGCCGCCGTGAGAATCTGCTGCGTCATGGCCACGCCGAGGTCAGCACCGAGCAGCGCGGCTTCCAGTTCGTCGAGCGACTCCGCCGTGAGCTTCGGCGAGCGCGTGACGATGCGTTTGATTTCCGACGTGAGCTTGTCGTGCGTTTTCGACAAACCGTCTTTGATCTTTTTGAAAAGTCCGAGCATGGGAAAACCTTAGTTGGCCGAGGGGGCGGCGGGATGAGCGCGCGGAGCCTGCCACTTCTTCACCGCCTCCTTCATCCGCTCGACGTGTTGATACGGGAGCTTGATGCCGCCGATGAGCGGGCGGCCCTTGCTCATACCGTGGCAATCCGAACCGCCGGTCACAAGCAGGTTGAGTTGCTCGGCCATCTTCTCGTAATGCGCCGCCTGCGCCCACGGATGCTTCGTGTGATAGCACTCCAGTCCATCCATGCCGCACGCGGCGAGCGTAGGGATCAATTCATCGCAATGGTTCAGACCGGGATGCGCCATCACCGCGAGACCGCCGGCACCGTGAACCAAGTCAATGGCCTCGGTTGCGGACATCTTGAACTTGGGCACCCAAGCGGGGCGGCCGTTTTTCAGGAAGCGCTCGAAGGCTTCATCCAGCGAACGACACAAGCCAGACTTCACCAGCGCGCGCGCGACGTGCGGACGTCCCGGCGCGCGGCAGTTCGCGACTTCAAAAACCGTTTCCTCGCGCAACGGCACGCCGAGCTTCTGAATGGCCGCGACCATTTCGCGGATGCGGCTCTGGCGCACTTCCTGGAATTTCGCCAGCTCCACGAGCAGCTTCGCGTCGGTGGTGTTGATGAAGTAGGCGAGCATGTGCAGCTCCTGCCCGTCGAGTTCCGCCGTCAGTTCCGTGGCCGGAATAAACTCGATGCCATGCCCGGCGCACGCCGCCGACATGCGCTCGCAGCCTTCCACCGTGTCATGGTCGCTCAAGGCCAGCGCGCGAAATTTCAGCCGCGCCCCATGCCCGGCCAGCTCTTCGGGCGTGTAAGTGCCGTCGGAGAAATTCGTGTGGAGATGGAGATCAGCGAACATGGGCTAGCAATGACGAATGACGAACCCTGAAATGCCGGATTACTTCTGCCTTCACGTCACGTCTCCTCTCGCCGGGCGCATCAAATCGCCCTTCACCTTGTCGAGGATGCCGTTCACGAATTTTCCGCTGTCCTCGGTGGAGAACTTTTTCGCGATGTCCACCGCCTCGTTGATGCTCACCACGGGGGGGATGTCGTCGCGGTGCAGCATTTCAAAAATGGCCAGCCGCATGATGTTGCGGTCCACGGCGGCGATGCGGGGCAAGTCCCAGTTCTTCGCGTGCTTCTTGATGATTTCATCAAGCGCGTCGCGATGCGTCAAAGTGCCGCGAATGAGCGGGTCGGCGAAGAGCCGCGTGGCCGCGTCTTCGGTGGTCGGCGGCGGCAGTTCGACCTTTTCGCCCCAGTTGGCCTTGCCGGTTTTTTCATCCACCAACGCGGCCATGCGTTGCGAGTTCCAGAAATGTTCGAGGGCCGCGTCGAGATTCTCGGGCGGATTCAAATCATGCTGGAACAGGAACTGGACGGCGCGTTCGCGCGCCTCGCGTCTCTTGCCCTTCATCGCGGCGAGGATGCCGGAGAACCAAGTGGCGACAAAGAACTTTGTCAGGCCACACAGAACGGCGGTTGCTCTGCTGTCCGGGATTTGCTCTGCTCGCGTCCGGCGAATTTGTTCGCCGCCATGCTCACGCTCCAACAAATCAACGCGCTCGATTCCGAGGAATTCACCCGCCTCGTCGGGCCGGTCTTCGAGCATTCACCGTGGATTGCCGAAGCGGCGTGGGGAGGGCGTCCGTTTGGCAGCGCCGAGGACTTGCACGCGGCGTTGTGCGCGGTGGTGCGCACGGCGGGCGAGGAGCGGCAACTGGCGTTGATTCGCGCGCATCCCGATCTGGCCGGGCGGCTGGCGCAGGCGGGACATCTCACGCGCGAATCCACCGGCGAGCAGTCCAGCGCGGGACTCGACCGGCTCACGGCGGAGGAAGTCGGGCTGTTCCAGCAGAACAACGCGGCGTATCAGGCGCGGTTTGGTTTTCCCTTCGTCATTTGCGCGCGCCTGAACAAGCCGGAGGCCATCCTTGCGGGGTTCAAGGCGCGGTTGCAGAATTCACGCCCCCAGGAAATCGCCGCTGCGCTCGACGAGATTTTTAAGATCGCGGAGCTACGCCTGCGCGACTTGATCAAACACTAAACCAATTATGCCCGCGAAACTCAGCACGCATGTCCTCGACACCGCGCACGGCGTGCCCGCGCCGGGCTTAAAGATCGAACTGTGGCGGCTCGACGGCGCGCGCGCTCTGCTCAAGACCGTTCACACCAACAGCGACGGACGCACGGACGCGCCGCTGCTCGACGGGGCAGAGATGCAGGTCGGCCAATATGAGCTGGTGTTCTTTGTCGGTGATTACTTTGCGCAGAAAAGTTCCGCACCGACGGACGGAAAATTTCTTGATGCGGTGCCGGTTCGCTTCGGCATCACGGACGCAAGCGCGTCGTATCATGTGCCGTTGCTGTGCTCGCCGTGGGCTTACAGCACCTACCGAGGAAGCTGAATGAGCGACCGCGCGTCACGCATCATGGAACGCCTCGCCGCGCTGGCGAGAATTTCTGACGAGCCAGAGCAACTCACCCGCACCTACGGTTCGCCCGCCCTGCGCTGCGCCAATGATCTCGTGGCCGGCTGGATGCGCGAGGCGGGAATGACGGTGCGCGAGGATGCGATTGGGAACTTGCTGGGCCGCTACGAAGCCGCGCGTCTGGGTGCGAAAACTTTTCTCCTCGGCTCGCATCTCGACACCGTGCGCAACGCGGGCGCGTTCGACGGGCCGCTGGGGGTCATTCTCGCCATCGAGTGCGTGGCGCAGTGGCACGCCCGCAAAACTTCCCTGCCCTTTGCGCTGGAAGTCATCGGCTTCTGCGACGAGGAGGGCGTACGCTTTCACAGCACCTACCTCGGCAGTCGCGCGCTCGCGGGCACGTTGACGGAGGCGGATTTGCAGCGCGTGGATGAGAACGGCGTTTCTCTCGCGGAGGCCATCCGTCAGTTCGGCGGCACGCCGGAAAAGATTTCCACCGCGCAGTGCAACCCGAACAAGCTGCTCGGCTACGCGGAAGTCCACATCGAGCAAGGCCCTGTGCTGGCGCAGGCTCATCACGCTGTCGGCGTCGTCACGGCCATCGCGGGCCAGAGCCGCGTGAAAATTCGTTTCACCGGACAGGCCGGCCACGCCGGGACCACGCCCATGCACTTGCGGCGCGACGCCTTGTGCGCGGCGGCGGAATTCATCGCGGCCGTCGAGGCGCACGCGAGTTCCATCACGGGACTGGTCGCGACGGTGGGCCAGATTCAAGTCGCGCCCGGCGCGAGCAACGTCATCCCCGGCGAAGCGCGCCTCACGCTCGACGTGCGCCATCAGAACGACGCGACGCGGCTGGAGGCCGGGCAGTATTTGCAAAGCGCGGCGGAAGACATCGGGCGGCTGCGCGGCGTGTTTGCTTTGTGGGAAACGGTGATGGAAACCGCCTCGGTGCCGTGTGATTCGGAACTCACCGCATTGTTGAAAAGCGCGGTGGAAAATCATCAGCCTGAAGTCATCGAACTGCCCAGCGGCGCGGGCCACGATGCGGCGGTCATGGGGAAAATCACGCCGGCGGTGATGCTCTTCGTCCAGTGCCGCGACGGACTCAGCCATCACCCGGATGAATCGGCGAAGGCCGAGGACATCGCCGTGGCGTTCGCCGTGATGAATGACTTTCTGCAACTCCTCGCCGAGCGCCATGCCTGATTACGATCTCATTCTACGCGGCGGCACGGTGGTCACTTCGACCGGGCTGAAGGAAGCAGATCTCGCGGTGTCGGGTGAAACGATTGTTGCGCTTGCGCCAAACATCTCGGGAACCGCGCGTGAAGAAATAGTCGCCACGGGTTTGCACATTTTCCCCGGTGTCATTGACGCACATGTTCACTTCAACGAACCGGGTCGCACCGATTGGGAAGGCATCGAAACCGGCTCACGCGCGCTGGCGGCAGGCGGCGGCACGATGTTCTTCGACATGCCGCTCAACGCGCATCCGCCCACGCTCGACGCGGAGAGCTTTGCGTTGAAGCGCGCGGCGGCGGAGAAAACTTCGCTGACGGACTTCGCGCTATGGGGCGGACTGGTTCCGCAGAATGTGGACCGCTTGGAAGAACTCGCAGCGTGCGGCGTGATCGGCTTCAAGGCGTTCATGTCCGACAGCGGCATTGATGATTTCTCGCGCGCCAACGACGCGACGCTGCGTGAAGGCATGAAGCGCGCCGCGGCGTTGAAACTTCCGGTCGCCGTCCACGCCGAGAGCGAGATGATGACGAACGCACTGGCGCAGGAGCGCATCGCCGCCAACAAGACTTCCATTCGCGACTATCTCGACTCACGGCCCATCGCGGCGGAACTCGACGCCATTCGCCGCGCCATCGATCTCTCGGGCGAGACGGGCTGCGCGCTGCATGTCGTTCACGTCAGTTCGAGCGCAGGGATTCAACTCATCACGGAAGCGAAGCGGCGCGGCGTGAATGTGAGCGCGGAGACTTGCCCGCACTACCTCACGCTCACCGAGGATGACATGGAAAAACTCGGCGCGGTCGCGAAGTGCGCGCCGCCGCTGCGCTCCGCTGACGAGCGGGAAAAACTCTGGGCGCGCGTGCTGGCCGGGGAAGTGGACACCATCGGCTCGGACCATTCGCCGTCGCCGCCGGGCATGAAGACGGACGCGAACTTCTTCGAAGTCTGGGGCGGCATCTCCGGCGTGCAGCACACGCTGCCGCTGCTGCTGACCAAGGTAGTGGGACAGGCGCCCCCGCCTGTCATTAGTCCGGCAAGCGCCCCCGCTTGCAGAACAGCAGGCGGGGGCGCCTGCTGGACTAAGACTGGCGAGGGCGCCAGTCCCACTACCGAAGCTCTCGCGCTGGTCGGTCAGTTGCTTTCACAGAACGTGGCGGCGCGCTTCGCCCTGCCGAAGTCGAAGGGGAAAATTAAAATTGGCGGCGACGCCGATCTCGCGCTGGTGGATTTGCGCGGCGATTTCGAGGTGAAGCTGGAGGAACTTTTCTATCGCCACCAACAAACGCCCTACGCGGGAAGAAAACTGCGCGGGCGAATCGTGAGGACGCTGTTGCGCGGACGCACGATTTTCCACGATGGCAAAATTGTCGCGACGCCCGCAGGTCGTCTGTTAAAACCGCAGCGATGAGCGAACTATTTGGAACAACCCGCGACGTGGTGAAGGAACGCTACGCCTTGCGCACGCCCGCCGGCTTCGTGCCGAGCTACCTGCCGGGCTGGAGCAAATGCGTGTGCATCATCCAGATTTCCCCGGCGCTGGGCGCGAAGTTCTGCCAGTTCCTCATCACGCTGGAGGCGGCCGGCGAAGGCAAAGGCAACGCCGGGGTGAACGAGTATTTCGTCTATGTCCTCCAGGGAAAATGCTCGGTGAAACTCGGCAGCGCACACCATGCGCTGACCGCCGGCAGCTACGCCTTCGTGCCGGCCAATCACGATTTTCATTTCCACGGAGCGGAACAAGGGACGCAGCTCTTGATTTTCCAAAAGCGTTTCGAGCCGCTGGCGGGCGCGAACAAACCCGGCCCCGGCGTCGGTCACGAGTCGAGTGTTCCCGGCCATCCCTTCCTCGGAAACGACGACGCGCGGCTGCAAGTGCTGCTGCCCGATCAGCCCGAGTACGACATGGCGGTGAACATCTTCACCTACCAGCCGGGCGCGACGCTGCCGTTCGTCGAGACGCACATCATGGAGCACGGCCTCGTGATGCTGCGCGGGCAGGGCGTGTATCGGCTCGACGCGGAGCATCATCCGGTGACGGCGGGCGACGTGATTTGGATGGCGCCGTACTGCCCGCAATGGTTCGTGGCGATGGGCAAGACGCCCGCGAGCTACATCTATTACAAGGACGTGAACCGCGCGCCGCTGGGGTGAACCGGGCTGATGCAGTGATGAACAGAAGCAAACGAAGGAAACAAAGAGTTGGCCTGGCTTCGGTGGTCGCTTCGTTTCCTTTGTTTGCTTCTGTTCCTCCGGGAAGTTTTTCATGAGCCAGCCCCTGTCCATCGAGATTGTCCGGCTGCGACGCGAGATTGATGAACTGGCTTTGATTTCCGAGAACCCGCCGCCGGTCGTCACGCGGGTTTTGTTTGGGGAAGCGGATTTGCGAGCGCGGGCCTTCGTGAAAAAACTTTGCGTCGAGGCCGGACTGAAGCTGCGCGAGGACGCGGTCGGAAACATCTTCGCGCGCTGGGAAGGTGCGGACAAAACTTCACCCGCCGTTGCCACCGGCTCGCACATTGATGCCATTCCGAACGCCGGCAAATACGATGGTGTGGTCGGTGTGCTCGGAGCCATCGAGGCGATTCGCGCGCTGCGCGAAAGCGGCTTCCAACCGAAACGCTCCATCGAGCTAATCATCTTCACTTCCGAGGAGCCGACGCGCTTTGGCATTGGCTGTCTCGGCAGTCGTTTGCTCGGCGGCGTGTTGTCGCTGGAGCGCGCCGGTGCGCTCAGGGACTCAGACGGAAAGGACTTAACCCACTGGCGCGCGCAGGGCGGCTGCACGGGCGAGTTAAGTTCCGTGAAGCTGCCGAAAAACTCTTACGCCGCCTTCGTCGAGTTGCACATCGAGCAAGGGCCGTTGCTCGAAGCGGAGAACATCGCTATCGGCGTGGTGGAGAAAATCGCCGCGCCGAGCACGCTGCGTCTGCAACTCACCGGCGTGGGCGGGCACGCGGGCGCGACGCTCATGCCGGGTCGGCGCGATGCCTTGCTGGCGGGCGCGGAGATCGCGCTCGCCGTTGAGCACGCCGCAACGACCAGCGGCAGTCCGGACACTGTCGGCACCACGGGCGTGTTCCGCATCGAGCCGGGCGCGGTCAACAGCGTGCCGTGCCGCGCTTGGCTGGAGATTGATCTGCGCGACACGCTGGTGCCGACGCGCGACGCGGCGTTGCAGCAGATCGAAGCCGCCGTGCGCGACATCTGCGCGCGCCGCCAGATCGAGTTTACGATGGAACGGCTGAACGTGGACCCGCCTGCGATTTGCGATGCGAACTTGGTGGCGACCGTTGAACAAATCAGCCGCGAGCAAAACTTCTCGGTGAAGAAGATGATCAGCCGCGCCTACCACGACTCGCTCTTCATGGCGCAAGTCTGCCCGACCACGATGATTTTCATCCCGTGCTTCAAAGGCTACAGCCATCGCCCCGACGAATACTCCTCGCCGGAACAAATCGAGCGCGGGGTGCGCGTGCTGGCCGAGAGCCTGGCGCGGTTGGCGAAGTAGCGGCGGGCTTCCAGCCTGCCAGTGAGGGCTGGCTTCCAGCCGCCCGGAAAGGCGTGAGCACGACCGACGGCCTCGGAAATTTGGATGGTGCCCCTCTATTTCACGCTCTCCCGCCGGGCTGGAAGCCACGGCTCACTGGCGGGCAGGGATGCCCGCCGCCACAGCCGCCGTGCGTGAAGTTTCACCCGTTTGCGTGAGCCGCGCACCGGACGGCTTCGGCTCCACGGCGGAACCTGCGGCGACAGGGCGCGGCATCCGGCTTGCTAAATGTGCGGCAGCCCGGTTTCGTGCGGGCCGCACCCATGACGTTCAACACGCCGAACCAAACCACCCGCCAAGCCGGCCTCACGCTGGTCGAGTGCTTGGTGGTGCTGGCGATTCTGGCCATCGCAGCCGCCTTGTATTTGCCAGCTTTGGCGCGCGAAAACGCTCGCACTAAAGGCATCAGTTGCACCAGTAGTCTTAAGCAGTTGGGTCTCGCGCATCGCATTTGGTCAAATGATCATAACGACGAGTTTGTGTTCGCCTCCTCAGCCCCAGAAAGTTCCCGTCCGTTCCTGAACTCGCCGCAAGTTTTTCGCCACTACCAGGCGTTGTCGAACGAACTGGTCACGCCCAAAATTCTCGTCTGTTCTCAGGACTTTAAACGACGACCGCCCGAGCGCGACAGCAACCGCAATCTAGGTTTTCAAAATCTTTCCAACACGAACCTCAGCTACTTCGTGGGCCTCGACGCGCGCGAGGACGCACCGCAAAGCATCCTCAGCGGCGACCGGAACCTCACGGGCGGGACGTGGAGCGGCGGCTTCCTGCGGACGTTCACTCCGCGCACCGAGGCGGGCTGGACGGCGGAGCTGCATCAGTTCGCCGGCAACGTGGGGCTGGCGGATGGCAGCATTCAGCAGTTCAACACGAACAGCTTGCGGCAACATCTGGCCGGGATGACGAACGCCGTGATTCGGCTGGCGGTGCCATGAACACAAAACGCAACAGCCAGCGAGCTTTCACGCTTATCGAACTCCTCGTGGTGGTGGCCATCATCGCGTTGCTGGCGTGCATTCTCATTCCAGGCCTGACTCGCGCGAAAGCCCGAGTCAGCCGCATTCGGTGTATCAGTCATTTGAAGCAGGTTGGTTTGGCTTCACGGCTCTGGGCCAACGATCGCGAAGATCGTTACCCATTCGCTTCAACCAATGCCGCCGGCTCGCTGGCGTGGGTGAATTCGCCGGAAGTCTTCCGCCATTACCAAGTGATGTCGAACGAACTGTTCACACCTAGAATTCTGGCTTGCCCTGCGGATTCGGCGCGGTTGGCCGTCACTAATTTTGCAAAACTCTCTAACACTAATCTCAGCTACTTCGTCGGCTTCGACGCGCGGGAGGATGCGCCGAACAGCATCCTCAGCGGCGACCGCAACCTCATCGGCGGCACGTTGAGCAACGGCTTCCTGCGCGTCCTCACTCCCGGTGCTGCCGCCGGATGGACCAAGGAGATTCACCATGACGCGGGGAACATTGGCCTCGGCGACGGCAGCGCGCAGCAGATGACGTCGGTGGCACTGCGGCAACATGTGTCCGGAATGACGAACGCGGTGATCCGGCTGGCCGTGCCATGAAATTACGAGCGCAACAACAAGTGGGGCTGACGCGTTGGGAAGTCACGGCGCTGGCGGTGTGCAGCATGGCGCTGCTCGGGGTGATAGTGTTGTCGTGTTTGCCTGTGCTCGCCCGTCCGCATGGCGGGAAATTTCCGATGGCGTTGTGCTGTCTCAACAACCTGAAGCAGGTCGGCCTGGCGTATCGGCTCTGGGCCAATGATTTCGGCGGAGAATATCCGTTCTCTTCCACGAACGCCTTGGGTTCGCTGGCGTGGGCGAACACGCCGGAGGTCTTCCGCCACTTTCAGGCCCTGTCGAACGAACTGGTGACGCCCAAGATTTTGCACTGCCGATCCGACCGGTCACGCAGCGAGGCCACCAACTTCACGCAGCTCTCCAACACCAACCTCAGTTACTTCGTCGGCCTCGACGCGCGGGAGGATGCGCCGAACAGCATTCTCAGCGGCGACCGTTTCCTGACGGGCGGCACCTTGAGCAATGGATTTCTCCGCGTGCTCACTCCGGCCTCGGCCGCCGGTTGGACCCAGGATATTCATGAGAACGTCGGGATCATCGGCCTCGGCGACGGCAGCGCGCAGCGGGTCATCAGGAATCAGTTGCGCGCGCAGATTGCCGGCATGTCGAACACCTTCATCCGCCTCGCCGTGCCATGAGCGTGCTGGCTCCACCAGCCCCCGACTGTCCTGACGGATCACGATTTCACTGTCTCACTGATTACTTTTTCCAGGCTGGCAAGCTTCTTGCGATAGGGCTAGGCATGAATGAATCAGCCAACGCGTTTCGCAAGATTCTCCTGATCGCTTTCGTACTGCTGCTCGGAATTGGGGCAGTCTGGGGGTGGTCGGCGGCTAGCAAATGGACAAAGGACAAGCCCGTCCGCGCCTTCAACGCCGAGGTGGACAACCTGTTTGAAGCGTTCCACCAATACAAAACCCACGTCGGCAGTTACCCAACCGGAACCCCGGTGCAGATTGCCAAGGCTCTGCTCGAAGGTCAGAACCCCAAGAGGATCATCATCCTCGCCGTGAAAAAGGCGGAGGTGAACAGCAAGGGGGAAATCATCGACCCGTGGGGCACGCCCCTGAAAATCTATTTTGAGAACAACGAAGTGCTCATCCGCTCTGCCGGGCCGAACAAGCAGTTCGAGGACAGCAAGACCGGCATCATTGACGACTACTTTCGTTCGGACTAGGCCGCCAATTCAAAACTCAACGCTTCACTTTCATGAAATACGCTCCCACGCCATTACAAACATACCGTTCCCCCGAAAAGTCTGCGGCCAAATATGCGTCCGGGCCGATGCTGCTGGCGGCACATTGGGCCAGGCAGGCAGCGGACACGGTGCGAATCCAGCTAACTGCGGTGAACAAAGATCTGCCACTGCGTCCGTCTCAGAGCGCGTCAGGGTACAAACGGCATAAATAAGTTTGCCTCCCGGCTTCACCGCCGCCGCCGCGTTCAACACGAGGCGCTGCTGAATCGCCGCCAGTTCCTCGACATCTTGCAAGGTCGTGGTCCAGCGAGCGTGCGGATTGCGCGGCCAGGTCCCGACTCCGCTGCACGGGCCATCAATCAGCACGCCGTCAAATTTCGTCTTCGTCGGAAGTTTCGCCGAGCCATCCCAGCGCGCGGCGCGGTAGTTGAAAACTTTGGCGCGCGCGGTTCTTTGCTTGAGCCGGATCAGGCGCGGCTGCGAACGGTCACTCGCCCAAATCATTCCCTTGTTCTCCATGAGGTCGGAGAGGTGCAGCGTCTTGCCGCCCTCGCCGGCGCAGGCGTCCCACCACGTTGAGCCAGGTTTCGGATCGCAGAGCAGCCCGACGATTTGCGAGGCGATGTCCTGCACCTCGAAGGCTCCCGCCTGAAATGCCGGCTCACGGAACAAATCTTTGTCCCCGTGATATTCCAGCGCGTCGGCCAGCGGCCCTTCGCCGTGCGTGCAGTTGCCGATCTCGCGCACCACGTCACGCTGCTGGCCGCGTTTGGCGCGCAGCCAGAGCACGGGCGGCGTTTGCAACGCGACCAGCCACTCGCGCGTGAGTTCGAGTTCTCCCGTGATCCATGCGGGCACGGCCTTCCGCAATTCATCCGTCGAAAATGTTTCCGGCTCGGAGGCGAAACGTCCGGCGAGCGCACTAGCCTCGCGCAGTTGCTTGTCCAGGCTGGCTTCCTGATCCACAAAAGCGCACCAGCGAAACCACATGAAAACCAGTTCCGCCACGGCGCGGCTTTGCGTGCGGGGCAGCCGGGCGGTCTTGAGTTCCTCGCGCAGCAGCCCGTCCGCCGGGCGCTCGCGGCTCGCGCGGCTGATGATTTGCAAGGCCAGTTTGTCAACATTCGTCACGGGTTGAGCATGGAGAGCGGAGGTGAAGAACCAAATCCCAAAATCCAAAAACCAAATCCGCTCTGCGGTCGTGGCTTGGAACGGGAGGCTCGAAAGGCTCCCGACTTGCCGACAGAAATGTCGGCGTTACGACGTAGCGCCGGCTTTCCAGCCGGCAGGTTACGAGACTTTCCAGTCTCGTCGTTCAACGGAGGTAATCATCAATCGCTCATCCATTTGGAATTTCCCTTTCCCGCGCTTTCTCCTAGCGTCGCCGCACTCCATGAAAACAATTGCGAACATTCTCTGCGCGGGCGCTGTGCTGCTGACTCCTCATGTCTTGCGCGCCGCCGATCTCGCCCTGCCCGAAAAAGATCAGCGCGCCGCCACGGTGAAAACCCTGAACACGTTGCGCTCCTTCCCCGACATTAAAACGAAGTCCGAATGGGAAAAGCGTGCGCAGGCCATTCGCGAGCAGGTGCTCGTGAGTTGCGGCCTGTGGCCCATGCCGGAGAAGACGCCGCTCAACGCGCAGGTCTTCGGGCGCATCGAGCGCGACGGCTACTCGGTCGAGAAAGTTTATTTCCAGAGCTACCCCGGCTTTTACGTCGGTGGAAATTTGTATCGCCCCGTGGGCAAAGGCAGCGGTCCGTTCCCCGCCGTGCTGAATCCCCACGGTCATTGGAACACGGGACGTTTTGCGGACGACAAGGACGGCAGCATCGCCGCGCGCTGCATTAATTTTGCGAAGCAGGGACTCATTGCGTTCTCGTGGGACATGGTGGGCTACAACGACACGCAGTTCGCACAGCCGGTCGGCCAACCCGGTTACACCACGCACCGGAATTTCGCCAATCATCTCACCAACCAGCTCTGGCACATTGGCCAGATGGGCCTGCAAACATGGAACAGCGTGCGCGCCCTCGACTTCCTCGAATCGCTGCGCGACGTGGACAAGAAACGCATCGCCTGCACCGGCGAATCCGGCGGCGGCACACAGACGTTCATGCTCGGCGCGTTTGAAGATCGCCTCGCGGTGGTCGCGCCCATCGTCATGGTCTCGCACTCGATGCAGGGCGGCTGCTCGTGCGAGAATGTTTCTGGCCTGCGCGTGGATTACTCGAACATGGAAATCGCCGCGTGCGCCGCGCCGCGCCCGCAAATCATCGTCGGCGCAACGGGCGACTGGACGCGCGCCACGCTCACCGTGGAAGGCCCGGCGTTGGAAAAAATCTACGCACTGATGAACCACCGCGACCGCCTGCGCTACGTGCGCTTCGACTACAATCACAATTACAACCAGACGAGCCGCGAGGCGGTGTATCAGTTTTTTGGCGAACATCTCTGGCGCGCGCCGCGGCCGTCGGCGTTGAAGGAAGTGGCTTACACCAAAGAACCCGATGCCGCGCTGCGCGTGTTCCCAGACGGCAAATTTCCCGCCGACGCTCTGACTGAGCAGCAATTGACGGCGCATCTTATCCAGCAGGCGACGAACGACTGGTGGACTTTTGCGCCGGTCAATCCGCCGCTGCTCGAACGCTACCGCAAGCAGATGATCCCGATGTGGAAACGCTCGTTGCAAGTCGAGTTCGTCGAGCGCGGGCTGATGGTGCTGCCGGACAAAATCACCAAGGCGGAAAATTACACCACCACGAAACTGACGCTGGGCCGCACGGGCCGCGCTGATCATCTGCCCGTCACGATCATCACGCCGCGCCGCGACACGCTGCGCACGATGGTGGTGCTCGCGCATCCCGAGGGCCGCGCGGGCTACGTGAATGGGGACGGCACGCCGAAGGGACTCGCGAAACAACTCCTCGACCGGAACATCGCCGTGCTGCTCGTGGATTTATTCCAGACGGGCGGCAACAACGATGCGGCGGCGGACGCGAATCGCGATTACACGAAAAACTTTTTCACCGGCTACAACCGCACCGACGTGCAGGAGCGCGTGCAGGATTTGGTCACGGCCTGCGCCTTCGCGCAGACGCACGGCAAAGGCCGCACCGTGGTCTTGAACGGCACGGGTCGCGCCGGGCTTTGGGCCATGCTCGCCGCGCCGGCGTGCGACGCGCTGGTCGCGGATTGCGCGCAGTTCGATTCCACGAGCGACGAAGGTTTTCTCGCCCGCGACATCTTCTCGCCGGGCCTGCGAAAGCTCGGCGGCTTCGAGGGCGTGGCGGCGATCAACACGGGCAACCCACTTCTGCTCCACAACGTGAGCGAGCGTTTCACGACCAGCTACCTCCAGCGCGTGTACAAGAAAATGCGCGTGGCGGAAAACTTCCGCCAGGAAACCGCCGCACTGGATGAGGCGAAACTGGCGGAGTGGATCGCGGGTTTGAAATCTCGTTGAGGCACGGAAAATCTTGAAAGGATTTCTACCCGGCCAGCGTCAGAGTTGAGACAAATTTGAACTGAAGCCTGATGAACTCGCACCAATTTTCCCGTCGCACGTTTCTTCGCGGCGTCGGCGTCACCATGGCGCTGCCGTGGATGGAGTCCCTCACGGTCTGGGGCGACACGCCGCCCGCCGGAGTGAAGCCCGCCAGCGAAGCGCCCGTGCGCCTGGCGGTGTTTTTTTCCGGCAACGGCTTTCACTCCAAGGAATGGTGGGCCAAGGGCGAGGGCAAACAAATGGAGCTTGGCAAGGTACTCGCGCCGCTCACCGATTTCCGCGAGAAGATGCTCTTCGTCCGCGGCCTCTACAACGACGAGTCCACGAAGGGAAATATCCACAGCTCGCAGACGGGCAATCTGCTCTCCGGCGCACCGCTGGCGTCCGGCGGCGAGATTCGCTCCGGCACGAGCATTGATCAGTTGCTCGCGCAAACTTACGGACGCTCGACGAAAGTTCCGTCGCTGGTGCTGGGTTGCGAGAAGTCGAATCCGTCCGTCCACAAGAATTACTCGATGCTCTACAGCTCGCACATTTCGTGGAGCTCGCCGACCACGCCGACGCCGCTGGAGATTTATCCCGCGCTCGCGTTCGACCGGTTGTTCAAGGATGAGGTAAGCAAGGGCGACAAGAGCGTGCTCGACGCCGTGCTGTCTGACGCCACGGACCTGCGCCGGCACATCAGTGCGAACGACCAGCGCAAGCTCGACGAGTATCTCGACTCGGTGCGCGACGTGGAGCAGCGCATCGAGAACGCCGGCAAGAAGGGCGAGTTGCAGGGCTGGCGTCCGACGCTCACGAAGGATGATGCCGTGCGCCAGCACCCGCGTCCGGCCGACGGCATCCCGCAGGACATCGCCGAGCACATGAAGCTGATGTGCGACATCCTCGTGCTGGGATTCCAGACCGACACCACACGCATCACCACACTCAAGCTGAACAACGACCACAGCTCGCTGCGCTTCCCGAACCTCGGCGTGGATTACATGATTCACCATCTGCTCTCGCACAGCGACACGGCGGACTGGCTGAAGGTGAACCAGTTCTTCCTCGAACAAGTCGCCTACATCGCGCGCAAGCTCGACGCCATCCAGGAAGGCAATCGCACGCTGCTCGACAACACCATGCTGATGTATTGCTCCAGCATGATGACGGGGAACCACAACAACGATCAGCTTCCGGTCGTGCTGCTCGGCGGGGCCGGTGGCCGCCTCAAAGGCGGACGCATCCTCGATTACAAAGACAAACCCGAGCGCCAGATGTGCCGGCTTTACCTCTCGATGATGGACAAGATGAACGTGCGCCCGCCGAAGTTCGGCGACGCGGCGAAAGCGTTGGAAGAGGTTTGAGCGGTGTTCGCGGCTTCCCAACCGCGATTTTTTTCAGCGGATGATGGCATCGCTAGAAAGTTATCTGGACATAAGCTGAGGGCGTGACGGTCTTAACAACGGCCGCAATGCGCGGAAACAGCGGACGAAGCAACGGGAGACGATTGGTGGGCAGTTCCAGAATCCCCACGGTGCGACCCGCCAAGTTTTGCTGGTAGCGCAGATTTTTGTCGGCGGTAATGAAGACATCAAAGTTCCCTTCCAATTTGGCGAGCAACTCGCCATTGACGGTGCCGGCCAGACCTTCCTCCTGAACCGTAGTCACGGCGTGGCCGGGGAAGATGCTTTTAAGCGGCCTGGGCAGGTTCTCGTCCAGGATGATCCTCATGGGGAGTGCCGCGCGCTAAACGGAGAAATTCCACCGCGTCGGCGCGCTGCACGGAGGGGAACATGTCTAGAAACTCACCGAGGGTGTAATCGTCGTCGAGGTAGTCGAGCAGCGATTGCGCGGGCACCCGCGTGCCCCGGAAGACGAGCGTGCCGCCCATGAGTTCGGGATTGGACTGCACCGGACTGTGATCGAGCGTCAGCACGTTGGGAATGTAGAGTTTTTGACCCGAGCGTCAACGACACGGTTCGGCATGGCGGGGCGAGACTCGTGGCCCAGCCCCAACGGGGCGCAATTCGTCAGCCCAGGGCGAAGCCCTGGGATGACGTCCCGATTTGACCCAGCCCTGAAAGGGCGAAACCACGCGCGGGCATCGCAGCCGCCAGGTAGCACAGGCGACCCGCCTGTGCCGCGCGGCGACTCGCCGCGCGGAACGGGGAGGATCGTCCGCAAATTTTGGCGCGACCTGTCCCGAGTCCACGCTCCCTCTCTTCCGTCCGGCTGGTAGCCGGGCGGCACGGGCTGGTAGCCCGTTCCACCCTGGAACTTCGTCGCGGAGCGACGGGTGAGGGAACGCCGCGATGGTCTGGGGGATTCATGCGTCGCTCCGCTCCGCGACGCTCGTCCGGGTGGCACCGTGGGCTGAAGCCTACAGGCTACATTCATGCGGTCGCTCCGCGACCAGCGTGGTGGGGCGAGACTCCGTCGAGCCGATACTACCCCGACTCCGAGTCGGGGTGCGAGCGCAGCGAGCATCTCGGGGGAGGATGCTCACTTCGTTCGCCTCTTTGCGCTCGAATCTTTAAGACGGTTCCGGAGTTCCGTAACTGGCAATGGCGGTGAAATATGGTGAAGCATTGCGTGACAGTTAGGACAGACAGGAACCAAATCTTTCAGCGGGTCAACAGCGTAGCCTTCGCGTACGTCGCTAAGTGGACGTGTGTGATGAACGTGGATGAAACCAGTGCCGATCTCGCCGTAGGCTGCACCAAAATCGAAACCGCATACTTGGCAAGCTGTACCGAAGTGAGTAATGCAGGCTCGCCGGGCTGTGGCGTCGCGCTCGTAGGCGTTGACGGTGACGCGACGCAACGCTCCTTCCCAGTATCGCTCCGCAGCAGGAACCTCATCGGCAAGCACGATGGGCGAGTAGCCACGCTGAGTGAGGAACGCGCGCCAAAGTTCCTCAAGTTCTGCGGCTGCATTTGGAGGAATGGTGATGCCGCTCGCTTGCGTCTCCCAGTGGACATCAGCCAGTGCGCCCGAATCGAGGTGAGAACGCGGCAAAAGCGGTTCGCGATCTGGATGGAGTAAAACATCGAAGCGAACAGAGACGTAGAGTGCCGTGCGTCCGCTCTCGGTGAAGTGTTCGTCAAGGAACGGCGCATCGGAAGTGACTGCGCCAGATGCCATGACACCTCGCGGCTCCTGACCCAGCCGGAGCAAAAAGACGCGGTCACCTGATCGAAGACGCTTGCTGCGTCCGCAACTCCATCGGTTGTCGAGGAAACCCTGCTTGCGGGCGTGATCGTGGTCGGCGTCTAGCGTCTTCCACGGCCACTTATTCGGATTCCAAGTTAGCAGGAATGTTTGCATCGAATGAGGACGCTAACATTCTGCCTACCCCACATTCTCCACTCGCGGTGTCTTGAGCGCGGCATCCTGCCGATGCGCGCCGACCTCGCCGCGATATTGCGTGGCGCGGCTGAAGCGCAGTTCCGCGCGGCGCGAGTCGCTGGCGTCGGCGGACGTGGCCTGCACGGGCAGATCGTAATTCCCGTCCGGCAGTGCGAAGCGGAAGCTGAACGTGCCGTCGCGCCGCAGTTTGATCTTGCGCCCGCCGATGGTCACGGCCGCGTCCGGCTCGGTCGCGCCGTAGATGATCAGCTCGGCGTTGACGTTGAACCAGAAGCCCTTGCGCTTGCCTTCACCGCCGAACGGACTCGACACGCTGGACAGTCCGCCAACTTCGCCTGCGCCGCCCCCGAGTTCGCCCGCCGCGAGCATGGCCGCCGCTTGCGAGGACATTTCCTGCATGAGCGAGCGCCGGAGCAGTTCGGTGATTTCGAGCGAACCCATCCACACGCGTCGCACTTCATCAATGCTGATGATTTTGGCGAGCGCGGCTTCCTGCGCGGGAGTCCAAGTGGTGGCGGCGGGCGCACCACCGCCCACATGGCCGCCGCCGCTGGCGACGAGCGCGGGCAGTTCGGGATAGCCCGCTGCGCGCAACTGTTGAATGACCTCGATGAGCGGGACGTGTTCGGCGACCGCGCCTTTGACGAGTTCGAGGAGTTTCTGGAACGGCACTTCCACGGGAATGGTCTCGAAGCGCACGCTGGTGTCGTCGGAGAGCACATCGGGCGGCGTGAGCGTGGCGGCGGAGGTGGCCACGGTTTCCCATTTGCCGCTACGATTGAAGTAGCCGAGTTGCGCGACGTATTTCGTGCCGCCCTGGCCGACGTGCAGGAACCAGTTGCGCGATTCGGGATGGACGTGCTGCTCGACGACGGGCGTGCCGGAGACCGCGCCGCGATAGACGCGGACGACGAGGTGCTTGTCGCGCGAGGCGGCGTTGTGCTTGCGAAGCTGTTCGTTGGTGAAATCCCAGTGGGCGTAAAGCCAGTGCGGATCGCGGGCCACGAGCAGCAGACGCTGCGTGCCATAGGACTCGGGGAGTTCGACCGTCTCGCTCTCGGAGGCGGGCGACGGACCGCTGGGCAGAACGTAGCGTTCGCCGGGACCGCTGGGGCGCGGGGTGGAAGGCTCATCGCCTTCGAGCAGGATGGGCGGGATGGAAATCTTCTTCGCAGCGACGGCGGGTTTGGCGGGTTTGGCGGGCGCGGCCTTGGCGGCGACCTCGGCGTTCTTCGGCGGTTCGGCGGCGCGTTTGGCCGGGCGCACGGTTGATTTCACCTTCATCGGCAGCGGCGGCGGCGTGGCGGCTTCAGACTTCTTGCGCGGTGCGGGCTTCTTTTCCTCCGGCTCGGGCGCGGCTTTGGCGGCGACGGGCTTGCGCTTGAAGAGGGAGGACAACTTTTCCTTCACGCTCTTAAGCGTACGCTTGGCTGGGGCTTTGGCCTTTTTGGGCTTTTCAGGTTTCATACCGTGGGTTTTGGGATGACGCACTCTCGGACAGGGCGAGAGCTTGGAGGGAAGCCAAGGGGCGGCGCAACGGAAATGTTCGGGACGCGGGCGGTGGGAATTCTGCGGTTCGTGAGACAGGACAATTTAGCGCAGAGACGCAGAGGCGCAGAGAGAGAAAGAGTGGGAAAATCTGCGAGCGCGGAATCCGGCCCGACCGAACACCAGGCCGACTGTTTCTGATTTTCTCCTCTGCGCCTCTGCGTCTCGGCGCTAAAAAGAATTCTCTCCACCAAAGATGCGCGGCTCGCACCGGCGCTTTCAGAATCGGGGCTTGACGGCATTTATAGCGTGGCCTAGAGAACGCGCACAATTAACGGAGAAAACCATGTCTGAAAAAAGTATCGAACAGCGAGTGAAGGAAATCATCGTCGAACAGCTCGGCGTCAACGCGGACCAAGTCACGCCCGACGCCAAGTTCATCGAGGATCTGGGCGCAGACTCACTCGACACGGTCGAGCTGGTCATGGCGCTGGAAGAGGAGTTTGGCAACGAAATCCCCGACGAGGAAGCCGAGAAGCTCCAGACCGTCGGCGACGTGATCAAATTCGTCGAAGAGAGCCAGAAGTAATCCGCAGGCTTTGCCGGGGCAGCTTCGTCCAAACGCGGGGCTGCCCCTTTGCTTTCTATGTCCGCAAACTATTCAGAACGCAGAGTCGTCATCACCGGTCTCGGCGTCGTCTCGCCTCTCGGGCGCATGGACGAGCTGTGGCAGAATCTGCTCGCGGGCCAGTGCGGCATTGACCGCATCACCCAGTTTGATCCCGAGAAGTTCGACACCAAGATCGCGGCGGAGGTGAAAAACTTCGACGGCGCAGCGGCGTTCCCTTCGCCGAAGGAAATGCGCCGGACGGACCGTTACGCGCAGTTCGGCGTGGCGGCGGGTTACGACGCGCTCAAGGACTCCGGACTCGATCTCGACAAAGTGAACCGCGACGAAGTCGGCGTGTTCCTCGGCTCAGGCATTGGCGGTCTCAAGACGGTTGAAGACCAGCATACGGTTTTGATGGAGCGCGGGCCGGGACGGCTCTCGCCGTTCATGATTCCCATGCTCATCCTGAACATGTCCTCGGGATTGTTCTCGATGTACTACAAACTGCGCGGGCCAAATGTCGCCACCTGTTCCGCCTGCGCGACCGCGACGCACGCCATCGGCGAGGCTTGGCGCACGATCAAGATGGGTGATGCGAAAGTGATGTTCGCCGGCGGCACCGAGGCGACGATTGTGCCCATCGGCATCGGCGGCTTCTGCGCCATGCGCGCCATGAGCACGCGCAACGATGATCCGAAACGCTCTTCACGCCCGTTCGACAAAGACCGTGACGGTTTCGTCATGGGCGAAGGCGCGGGCGTGCTCGTGCTCGAGGAATTGGAACACGCCAAGGCCCGCGGCGCGCGCATCTACTGCGAACTCGTCGGCTACGGCAACACGGCGGACGCGAATCACATGACCGCGCCCGCGCCCGGAGGCGAAGGAGCCGCGCGCTGCATGAAGATGGCGCTCAAGCACGCGCGCCTGAATCCCAGCGACATCCACTACGTGAACGCGCACGGCACCTCGACCCCGCAGGGCGACGTGTGCGAGACGCAGGCCATCAAAACCGTTTTCGGCGACCACGCGAAAAAGCTCGCGGTCAGTTCCACCAAGGGCGCGACCGGCCACATGCTCGGCGCGGCGGGCGCGGTGGAAATGGCGATCTGCGTGAAGGTGCTGCAGCACCAGATTCTCCCCCCCACGATCAATCTGGATAATCCCGATCCGCTCTGCGACCTCGACTACGTGCCGCACACCGCGCGAGAGGCGAAGGTGGACGCCATCATCAACAACTCCTTCGGCTTCGGCGGGCACAACGCCTGCGCCATCGCGAAGAAGTTCCTGGACTGAACGGAGCGCGGTTTTTCCAACCCGCAGCCATGTTCGCCAGTTGAGGGTGTAGGAGCCTGCGGACACCGCTCTCCATTTCACGTTGCTGCGGGTTAAAAACCCGCGCTCCAAATAAAAAAGCGGCGGTCCTCACGACCGCCGCCTTCTCGAAAAATTTCCGCTCAGGTCACTTGTCCACAATGTCCAGCCGGTAACTCGGCGAGAGCTTGCTGTCCTGCTTGGGACTGCCGTAGCCGCGATACATGAAATCCACCTTGAAGTTATAGACCGTGAAGCTCTTGTCCGCCGGCACCGGAATCACCGCTTCGAAACGGTTCGCAATGTTGAGCGCGGGCCGCATCGGATATTGCTCCATGCCGATGACGACCACGGGCTTGAGCGAGCCATCAATGACGGACTGCTGTTGCGTGTCCCAGACGAACTCGACGGGATAAACGCCAGCGGCGTTGCGCGGTTGGCGCGTGGGCGTCAGGTTCGTGATGCGCGACGCGCAACCGGAAAAAACCACGGCGCACAGGGCCGTCAGCAATGCAATTTTTCGCATAGGGGCCACAGGCTACAGGCGAGCATCGGGTTGTAAAGTTGCATTTGGCCGTTGCCGTGGAACAGGGCGCATCGCGGCACCGTTCACAATTGAACGGGCGGACTTTATCCGAGTCATGCCCCCGAACCGGGAGAGCCGCGAACTTCCCTGTGACTTTCCCGCCCCCGCTCGCGTCCAACGCCGGACGACTATGAAAACCACGCTCGCCTTGCTCATCGCCGCCACGGCGTTGGCCTCCGCCCAAGATTCACCCAAGCCAACCGCGCCGGAAAAACCCAAGGCCGCTCCCGCCGCCAAACCCGCGCTTACGCAAGACGAACTTGAAGCCAAGTTCATTGCCACCATGAGCAAGGCGACCATGACCGGGCGCTGGTGCCTCGTGCAGGACGGCAAGCTCACGCCCGAGCGCGAGGAGAAATATACCATCATCGGTGCGAAAAAGATCGATGGCGACTCGTGGATGATCGGATCCAAGATGAACTACGGCGGCCGGGAAATGATCATGCCCATCCCGGTGAAAGTGAAATGGGCCGGCGACACGCCGGTCATCACCGTGGACAATCTGAAAATTCCCGGCGGTGGCACCTATTCCGCGCGCGTGCTGGTCTACGAACACACCTACGCCGGCACCTGGAGCGGCGGCGACAAGGTCGGGCTGCTCAGTGGAATGATCACGAACGAGAAGGAAGAGGCGAAGTAGTTGGGCAGAATTTTGAACCGCTAATGGACGCTGATTCACGCTAATCAAGGAACTGAATCAGGCGGTGGTTGCACGGTTCGCCTTGGAGACGGAGCGCCGAGCATTGCTCGGCCTGACGAATTAAAAATCCGCCCCAAGCCGAGCGAGGCTCGGCGTTCCTCATCAGCGTTGATTAGCGTCCATTAGCGGTTCACTAAATTTGCCTTTGTTCCGCAGGCTCCACCGGACATGGCTGTCCGGTGCTCCGATTACTTGATCAAGTCGTTCAGCTTGAACCCGCCGGATTTCTTCGCGGGCGCGTTCGTGTCGGCGGCGTTGGTCTTCGCGGGCTTTTGCAGAAGTGAACCGACACCTTGGAGCAAGTTGCCCACCGCGTTCGCACCACCGGCATTCGTTCCACCCGCGTTCGTCGCGGAACCGCCGCCGAGATTGCCGAGCCCTTGCAGCACACGCCCCGCGTCGCCGCCGAGGTAATTGCCCACCGTGCTCGCCAGCAGCCGCGCCGTGGCAATGGTGTCAATCTTCGCCTTCGGTTCGCCCACGGTGCCGGCGACGCTGACAAAGCGCGGGAGCGGCACAAACGCCGCGTTCGTCGGTGTGCCGGTGGGCGTGAAGCGCGCGGCATCCGCCACGTTGCGGCGTAGCGCGATGTCCACGGGCAGGCTGTTCAACGTCGAGTTGGTCAGCACGTTCTGCATCGTAATTGTGCCGCTCGCGCCGCCGCGCAGCACCGAGCTTTCAAAATTCGCGCCCGGCATCGTGACCGTCCCGTTCGCGATGGTCATCTGCGCGTCAATCCAGTTCAGCGGCGACTCGGCGATTTGCGGCGAGCGGAGCGCGATGGCGATGGCGGTCAGAACTTCCTTCGCCAAACGATATTGTGTCACCTGCACGTTCGCATTCGTGAGTGTTAGACCGATTTGGCCGCCGAGATTTTTCTTCAAGTTCGGTCCCGTCACGCCCGCGCCCTTGATCTGCACCGTGGTGAACAGGTCGCCCTTCATCTGCCCGCGCTGTTCCGGCGCGAACGAATTGACCAGCGGCTCGACCGGCACGCCCGCGAGCTTCGCGTTCACGTCGTACTCGTAGCCCGCGACCGCGAGGTTCGCGAGCAGGATGAAATTCACCGGCGCTCCATTCAGCGTGAGCGTGAACGGATTCACGTTCACCCGCGCGCCGTCGAGCACGGTCTTGGCGACGAGATTGGAAATCGCCACTTCGCGCAGAAAGAATTTCGCGATGTCCATCTCCACCGTGAACGCCGCAAACGGCAGCGTCATCGGCGCGGGTTCCACTTCGGGTTTGGTTTCCGTGGGCATCGCGGGTTTGGTCGTCGTTTCCGTCACCGGCTTTTTGTCCGCGAACAAATCGTAATAGGGCGTCACGTCCAAACCGGGTGACGTGATTTTCAACTGGCCGGACATCGCGTTCGACTTCGTCATGTCCACGCGGCCTGCGAGGTTCAGCGTGTTCGGCGCGCGCTCGGTCTTGGTCAGCGCCAGTTGCACCGCGCGCAAGTCCACGACCTGTCCCGCCTTCGCCACGTCCGCCGTCAGATCCACGGCCAGCGGCGTGCGTGGCACTTGGCCGCTCGGATCGTTGACCACGAGATTGGCGACGTGAAATTCCGTCTGCACCGCGATTTTGTCCGCACCATCCAGCTTCGCGGTGGTCTTCGAGTTAATGGTGATAGACTCCAACTGCTTGTCGCCCAGCGCCGCCGCGAGAAATGATTTCAGCGCGTGCTGGTTCAAGTCCGTGAGTGTGGCCGTGATCAGACCCACCTGATTCGTGAGATGATAACGCCCCGCGACATCAAACTTGCCGCCCGCCTGGCCGCTCTGCCGCAGTGTTCCGGCCAACTTTTTGATTTCCAAATCCTGCCCGCGCAACGCCACATCCACATCGATCGCCGTCGCAAAACGATCAAAGCGATTCGCGTCCATCGTGCCCGTGACGTCATCGAGGCTCACGGTGCCGGCGATGAGCAACTCCTTGCCCGCCTGACGCGAAATCAGTTTCAAGTTCACGCCCGCGCGTCCGCTGGTCAGCGCCACGTTCGTGCCGAGGAATGCGCGCCAGTCCGGCAGGTTGAAATTCGTGACCAGCAAATCAAACGCCGATTCATCCACCGCGCCGGACGCTTTTCCGAGTTCCAGCCGCATCGGCTTCGCGAGCGTGCCGCGCAAAAACTCCGCGCCGTTCTGCACGCCGTTCAGCGCGAACGTCTGCACCACCGCCGTCTGGTTCGACTGATCGTAGCTCAGCGCGTAGCTGCTCTGCACGTTGAGCGCGGGCGTGGTCTGGCCCTGTTGCGTCACGGAAAAATTGCCAACGAGCAGCGCGCCGTTCACGGCGATCATCCGGCCCTTCTGCGTCAGCTCAATCGTGTTCGTGGAGTTGATCGCGGTCTGGTTGAAGTCGAGACCGAGCGGCCCACCGACAATGCTCAACACTTGGCGGTCCACGCCGGACAACACCACGGCGAGCTTGCCTTCCATCGTCTCGGCATTGAACGGCCCGCTCGCGGTGAGCGCGGCGAGATTCTTGCCGTTCTGCGCCACGCGCACGCTCACATCGTTCAACTGCGTGGGCGTCAAATCCGTGTTCAGCACCACGCCCATGCCGGCGACTTGCGCGAACGCGCCTTTGCCCTCGGTGACATCCACGGTGGTCTTGCCCTTGGCGGTTTGTGGTTTGAGGTGGGCGTCGAGTGTAATGTCGTAGCCGCCAGCCAACTTGATCGCAATTGAGCCGTTAGTTGGCGCATTCAAGCCAACGGCTACTTTCAGAACGGAGTCCAAAGCGAGTTTGCCTGACCGACCGTTGCCAAGATTCTCGACTGTGATATTGAGTCCGCTGAGTTCAATGGAGTCGATGGGAAATGCATCTGCGGCGCGCAATTGGTTAATCACTCGAACGGTTCCATTTTTCAGGGTGAGTTTGCCTAAGTTCAACTGAGTTGGTTTACCAGCCGTGGCCTGCTGAGGTGCTTTGGCCTTTGGTGGCTTTGAGGTTCCGGCGGATTTGGGAAGGTTGTTCTCGCTATCGGGAAAAGTAATCAAGTTGATGACCGGTGATTCGAGCGTCACTTCGCTGACGTTGATGTTCCCCTTGATGATGTCCATGAGGCTGTAGCGCAGGCGGATTTCCTTCGCGGTGATCAGCGGTTCGGGGCCGGTGGTTTCGACTTTTAAGTTGTTAAGCGTGACCGCTGAGAACGGCGAGATGCTCGCGTCATCCACCGTGACCTTCGCGTTCATCGCCGCACTGACGCGCGGCAGGATGATGGACTTGAGCGCCCAACTGCTCGTGCCCACAAACCACGCGACGACGAGCAGCACGACGAGCGCGCCCAAAAGAAAACCAATGCGGCGCAACCAACGGCGCGGCGGACGTGAAGCGGTCTGTGTTTCGTTTGCCATAAAATATTCCTTTAAAAAAACTGAGGCGAAGAATAGGGCAACTCGGACAGATGTCACCCGGAAGGTGAGCGTGGATTTTTCAGCGGGTCGGACTTGGTTTTGAGCATCGGAAAAGCGGCGTTAAAGCGACCGCACTCCAAACGCTAGCTCGCAGCATCAGACGCCCTGTCACTCGCGGAGCGTTTGGAGTGCGGTCGCTTTAGCGCCGCTTTGAGCCTGACCTGCCGCGATTCACCTCATGGGCACTCGAACATGGACAACAAACTTTCCACGCCCGTAACGTCCGCGCGTGCGCGAAGCAATAGAACTGGATGTGGCGGTCTTCGGCGGCGGCATCGCCGGCCTGTGGCTGCTCCGCCGCCTGCGCGCCCTCGGTTTCCACGCCGCACTCTTCGAGAAGAATGCCCTCGGCCACGGCCAGACCATTGCGTCACAGGGCATCATCCACAGCGGTGTGAAATACACCTTCGATGGCGTGAACCGACCGCAGACCGAGGCGCTATCGTCCATGCCGAAGATCTGGATGGACTGCATCGCGGGACGCGGCGAAGTGGATTTGCGCGGGACGGAAATCCTCGCCGAGCACCAGCTGATGTTCACCACCGGCGGCCTGCTCAACCGTGTCGCCGGTGCGCTCGCCACGAAAGCACTGCGCAGCGACGTGAACACGCTGGAACGCGCACAGTGGCCCGCCGTTTTCGAGGCGCGCGAGTTCAGCGGAAAAATCTACCGACTCGAAGAACCCGTGCTCGCGACGAAGACGGTGCTGGCGGCGTTGGGAAAAGAGAACACGCATCAGGCCGCGGTGAAATCCATCCGCCGCGACGGTGAGCGCGTGGTGGAAATTGTTTTTGCCGACGGAACATCCATTGCGCCGCGCGCCTGCGTGTTCACTTCCGGCGAGGGGAACGAGTGGTTCGCAGAGCAAATCGGTTTGGAGAAGGCCAAAGTCGCGCAGCGGCGTTCGTTGCGAATGTTTCTCGCCCGCAGACTGCCGCACGCGTTGTTCGCGCATTGTCTCGTGCCGGAGCCGAAGCCGCGCGTCACGGTGACAACACACCAACTCGATGGTGAGAACGTCTGGTACATCGGCGGCAACATCGCGGAGAAAGCCGTCGGCATGAGCGATGCCGAGGCGCTGCGCTGGGCGCATTCGGAGATGACGGATTTGTTCCCGTGGCTCGACTGGAAAAAAGTTTCCTGGGCCATACACGATGTGGATCGCGCCGAGCCGCTCGCAAACAAACTTTTACCCAGCGGCCCCACGCTCACCATAACCGGCAACGCCGCGCTCGCATGGCCCACGAAACTTGCGCTTGCGCCCGCACTCACGCGGCAAGCCTTGCGCTGGCTGGAGCAACTCGGCGTGACGCCTTCGCACCGCATCGCCGCACTCCCGCTGCCCGCCGCCGAGCCGGCGCGTTATCCTTGGGAGGAAGTGCGCGAATGGAGGACGCTGTGAAATTGCCGCAACGCCCGCTCGGCTCGACCGGCCTGAACGTCAGCGTGCTCGGACTGGGCACGGTGAAGTTTGGCCGCAACACGAAGATCAAGTATCCGACGTTCACGCTGCCGACCGATGCCGAGATTCAACAACTGCTCGACGACGCGCTCGCCCTCGGCATCAACCTGCTCGACACCGCGCCCGCGTACGGAGTCGCGGAGGAACGTCTCGGCCAGTTGCTCGGCACGCGGCGCGAGCAGTTCGTCATCTCGACCAAGTGCGGCGAGGAGTTTGCCGATGGCGAATCCAGTTACAATTTCTCCGCCGCGCACACACGGCTGAGTGTCGAGCGGAGCCTGCGCCGGTTGAAAACCGACCGGCTCGACTCGGTGCTGGTGCATTGTCCGCGCGATGATTTTGCCGCGATGAACAGCGGTGCCGTGCTGGAAACGCTGGCCGCGCTCAAGCAGGAGGGAAAGATTCGCAGCTTCGGCGCATCCATCAATTCACCCGAAGGCGGCACGCTCGCGCTGGAACGCGGGGCCGATGTGCTGATGGTGACCTACGCCGCCGATGACACGAGCATGGAGCCGTTCATCCGTCGCGCGGCGGCACTCGGCAAAGGCGTCGTGATCAAGAAGGGGCTTGGCTCTGGCAGTCTCGCGAGCGGCGCCGTGCCGCGCCGTGCGGAAGAAAATTTCCGCCCCATCTTCGCCGTGCCGGGCGTGACGAGTGTCATCATCGGCACCATCAACCGCGCGCATCTCCGTGAGAATGTCTCAGCGGTGGCGGCGGTGACGTTGTAGCGGCGTCTCGTGAGAGCGCCGCCATTTAATTTTTCAGATGGCGGCGCTCTGACGAGACGC
>JAYVQC010000015.1:0-39474 GCA_043757045.1 Akkermansia sp.
ACCTGCCTGCCTTGCGCCGCCCTCACCCTTCCGCCGGGCTGGTAGCCCGGCGGCACAGGCCAGTGGCCTGTGCTACCCAGGCCGAATTTTCAGAAAGGCTCTTAGAAATTGAAAGCACTCATCGAAACAGCGCGGCGGCGGACGGAGCGGGTCTTCCTCATCGGCGTGGAATTCAAAAGCCGCACCGCCGGGGACGTGCAGGAATCGCTGGAGGAACTCGCCGAACTCGCGCAGACCGCCGGCGGCGAAGTCGCCGGCACCGGCACGCAAAAAGTCGAGAGGCTGAACGCGGGCACCTTCATCGGCGGCGGCAAGGCGGAGGAATTTGCGAAGGAGTGCAAGGCGCTCGGCGTGGACACCATCATCTTCGATGACGAACTGACCGGCGCGCAGACGCGCAACTTGGAGAAGATTTTCGAGTGCAAGATTCTCGACCGCACCGCGCTCATTCTCGACATCTTCGCGCAACGCGCCCGCACGCGTGAAGGCAAACTCCAGGTCGAACTCGCGCAGATGGAACATCTGCTGCCGCGACTGACCCGCTACTGGGGCCACTTGTCGCGCCAAGGCGGCGGCATCGGCATGAGGGGTGGCGAAGGCGAATCGCAGCTCGAAGTGGACCGCCGCAAACTGTCCGAGCGCATTGACCACTTGCGCGAAGAACTCGCCAAGGTCGTGCGCCAGCGCTCCACGCAGCGCGTCGGACGCAAGCGCAACGAATGGCCGCTCGCCTCCATCGTCGGCTACACGAACGCGGGCAAGTCCACGCTGCTCAACAAGCTCACTGGCGCGACCGTGCTCGCCGAGGACATTCTCTTCGCCACGCTCGACCCGACGACGCGCCGTCTGCGCCTGCCGACGAATCAAAACGTGTTGCTCAGCGACACCGTGGGTTTCATCCGCAAGCTGCCGCACGGTCTCGTCGAGTCCTTCAAGGCCACGCTCGAAGAAGTCATCGAGGCCGATCTGTTGCTGCACGTCGTGGACATCAGCCACCCGCAGGCGGACGAGCAAATCGCCGCCGTGAACGCGGTGCTCGAAGAACTCGGCGCGCTGAACAAGCCGACGCTGATGGTCTTCAACAAGATCGACCGCTTCCAGATGCACGGCGCGTTCGCGCGCTATCGCGAAAAATTTCCGAACGCCGTGGCCATCTCCGCGAAGACCGGTGAGGGGATCGAACCGCTGCTCGGCGAACTCAGTTCCGCGCTGCGCCCGATTCGTGAGTTCGTGGAGCTGAAAATCCCGCACGACCAACCGCAGGTCATGGCGCGCTTGCACGCCGTGGCCCAGGTCATTGAGCGCGACTACAAGGGGAAGCTGGCGAAGTTCAAGGCGCGCATCCCGCCGCATCTGCGCCGCGAGTTCGAGCCGTACATCGCGGCGGAGTTGTAAGCCAGGCACGCGCGAATATTTCTTTTCGCTGCGGGCCTTGAAGTCAGACCGGTTCACGCCCGGCTCACGCTGCTCGTCGCCACACGTTGCTGTGGACACGAATATCCGCGCTCCTCAAACCGCGGCGCGTTTCGCAATCATCCGCGCCACCGTCTCCGCCAGTTCTTTGAGATGAAACGGTTTCTGCATGAAGGCGTCGCCCTGCGTGACTTCGTTGGGATGACATTGCCCGCTCAGGAAGAGCACGGGGATTTTTTGCGTGCGCGGATCGGCGCGCAGTTGCTGCACCACCTGCTCGCCGTCGAGGTCCGGCATCCGCACATCACAGACCACGGCATCGGGCAACGTGTCTTGCACGAGCTTGAGACCGGCCGGACCGGAGATGGCGAACTCGGCGGCGAAGCCCTGCGACGACAGCGCGAACGCCGTCATCTCGGCCACCGAAGGCTCGTCATCAATCACCACCACGCGGGGTCGCACAGACATGGCGGGAAGTTGACGGGGTTCCAACCAACGCGCCACTGGAAAACTTTCCGACCCATCGGGGCGCGGGGGCAGATAGTGGGACAGCCGCCCCCGGCTGTCGTTAGTCTCGCGGGCGCCCCCGCCCGCAGTTCGACAGGCGGGGGCGCCTGCGAGACGAATGACCGGCGAGGGCGCCGGTCCCACACCCTGGCCTCAACTTTTTTCGCGAGGCTCGCCGAGTGATTCGGCCACGCTGCGCAAGGCGGCGACGGTGAAGATCATCGGATACAGCCGCTCGAAGTACCACAGCTTGGCGAAATAAAAACCAATCGGCGACGGCTCGCGCCACGCGCCGGATTCCACGCGGCTGACCAGCCATGCTGCGCCGTGAGCCAAAGCCGACGGCAGTTGGGCGGTGAGTTGTTTCAACTCCGCGCTCTGAAATTTCGCGGGCCGTGCGGACAGTTCTGCGCGCGCGACAGCAGACAAACTTTCCAACGCCAGCGCGGTCTCTTCGGTGGAGGAAGCGCCGTCACTGCCGTGTCCCCAGCCGCCGTCGGTGTTCTGCGCGTCGAGCAGCCAGTTCGCGCCGCGCACTACGGCGGAAAGTTCCGGTGCTTCCGGTTCCGGCGGCACCAGTGCCGCCAGCACGCGGGCCGTGCCATAGACGAGATTTAATTCTCCCTCCGCGTGCTCGTTGCCAAACCATAGCGGTGCCCACGCGCCGTCCTCGCGCTGTGTGCGCAGGAGAAAGCGCACCGCCTTTCGCTCCGCATCAGCCATCCGCTTTTGCAGTGAAGCAGAGAATTGATCCGGCCACGCCCGCCACGCCCGAATCGCGTGCGCCGTGATGTCCGCGCTGCTTTGATCGAAGGCCAGCGCACCCCAGCCGCGGCAGAAAGTGGGGATGCCGCCGTCGCGGTTTTGCAAATCGAGCAGCCAGCGCACGCCCATTTCCGCCGCGCGCAAAACTTCTGCATTCTGCATTCTTCCTTCTGCCTTCTCCAACTTAGCCAGCGCGAGCAGCGCGCCCGCCGTGTCGTCCGCATCCGGCACGCCGCCGGGCAAATCCGTCCACGCCCAGCCGCCGGGCGCGGCGTGCGTGTAGGGATGCTCGGTGCGGTATTGCTGCGCGAGCAGCCAGGCGATTGAGGATTGAGGATTGGGGATTTGGGATTGAGGAATGGCGTCAATGGCCAGCGTCGAGCACCACGTCGAGAGATTCGTGTCAATCGGCCAACTGCCGTCCGCGCGCTGCGACTTCAGCAGGAACTCCAGCCCGCGTTGCGTGACAACGTGATTCCCCTGCCCGCTCCCGGCGAGGCTCATGGTCACGAAGCTCGTCAACGGCGTGGCTTCGAGGAAGCCGCCGTTGGTGGGCTGAATCTCCGTGAGCTTGCGCAAAGTTTTTTCGCGCGTCGCGTTGCGGAGCAATCGTGCGATGGGATTGCGCGACGGCGCATGAACATGCCGCGCCTGTCCGATGGCGATGAGCGCGGGCAGCGCGTAGCTCACCACCGGCAAACGCAGCGCCGCGAACAGTTGATGCGGAAACGCCGCCAGTTCAAACGGCAGCGGGATGACATGCCGCCACGCCGCGCGCCCCTCGCCGAGCCGGCCCGCCAGCGCGCACATCGTGAGAATGGGCACGGAGAACGTGCGGTCCTTCCCGTAGCGCGCGATGATGGCGCGGGCGAGCGCATCCGTGCAAAGTGCCCCCGGCGTCCCGCCGGGTCGCGACGTGAAAGTAGAGGCAGCACTCGCAAGTTCGGAAGATTCCACCCGGCGGGACGCCGGGGGCACGCTGGCTCGCGCGAGCCAGTCGCGGGCGCGCTGCACCGTCTCCGCAAATTCCTCATCCGCCCCCGCCGCGCCGAAGGCCGCCCAGCACAACGTCGTGGTGCTGATGTTGCTCAGGCTCTTCGTGGTGTCGCCCCAGCCGCCGTCAGTGTTCTGGTTTTCCGCCAGCCACTTCAGACCGGGGGTTATTGAGGATTGAGGATTGAGGATTGGGGATTGGGAATTGGTGCCGTGCTTCAGCGCGAGGGCGAGCGCGGTCACCGCCGTAGCCGTGGAAAGCGCACTGCTGCTCAGTTCACCCTCCCAAAAGCCCTGCGCGTTGCGCTCGGCAAGCAACTCCGCCGTCGCCTTCTCTAAAGCGGCGCGGAGACGCTGTGAGTCAATGCCGACGTTGGATTGCATCAGTCCGCTTAAAACCACGTTCGTGGCGCTTGCCCTCGACAAAACGAACCGCCTCAGAATCGGTCATGGTCCGACGACGATTCTCGCGATGAGCGCGAGCGAGAGCCGGAGAGAGTTTGAACCGGACAACTTTTCCTTCGACGACGGCGGTCGCGTGCATGGCGTGAATCTAGGTGGCGCCCCCGGTTTGGAACAAGTTCCATGTCCGCCTTGGTCACGACTTACGGAGACTCCGTGGTGGGGCGCAAGCTGTTCGTGCGAATGGGCGTGCTGAATCGATCAAACAGGATGCTCACGTCAAATAATCCGTCGCCGTTCACGTCGCGCAGTTCCTCCTCCAGCACGCCGTGGCGGAAGAGTTGGCGGAGCAAGACGACGTTGGTGCCGTTGGGCCGCCAGTCGGTCTGCTTTAACATGTTGTTCGTATAGATGCTGAAGGCATCGGGCACTCCATTGAAATCTGTGTCCAGTTGCCCAGATACATATGTCGAGCGGGGCGAGAGAGCGAACCAGCCATCGGCCTTGCCATCGAAATTGTCGTCCATTTCATCGCGGATCGGCAGGCCATGCTGGTAGTAGGTCCACAAGTCCCAGCGCCCGTTGCCATCGCGGTCCTTTCTCCACTCGACAACTTCTCCCTTTCGCCAGATCCCTTCTTCCTCCGAAATGCCATCAGCGTCATGGTCATAACGATCCGTTCGATCCCGGCTGTCCAAGTAATGCCGGTAGCTGTAATGCAGCAGCGCGCCGAGGATTAGCCCGACGATTAAGCCTGAATTGAAACGATACACGCGGGGTGGGGTACCGCTCACGACGGGGGTGTTCGCTGTCTCCCCGGCCTCTGTCACCAGCTCGGAACCCACGGCTGCTTGTCGAAGAATATCGCGGGCGGCATCGGCGACTTCTCGGTCCACGAGGAGTTTGATGATCCCGAGTGGCGGAAACATGCCCCCACAATCGTCGCTCGTGACCGCGCAATTGATGTCCGCACTGCGGAGCTGGCTCGCCGCCAAATCAGCATCGGTCATGCTGCCGAAGGTCCAGATCAGGATGCGCTCGGTTGGTTCCATAGCATCCTCAACCTACCTACTCCCTCCCCGCCGCCGCAATGAAAGGCTGCAACTCCTCCATCAGCTTCGCGAAACCTTCCAGCGTCAACTGCTGCGCGCCGTCGCTCCACGCTTCGGCGGGATTCGGATGCACCTCGATGAGCAGCGCATCCGCGCCCATCGCGGCGGCGCCTTTGCTCATGGCGGCCACGAGGTCGGCCTTGCCCGCGCCCTGGCTCGGGTCAATCACGATGGGGCAATGCGATTCCTTCTTGATGATGGGAATGGTCGAGAGGTCCAGCGTGTTGCGCGTGTAAGTCTCGAAGGTGCGGATGCCGCGCTCGCAGAACATCAGGTTCGCGTTGTCGTTCGCCAGCACGTATTCGCCGGCCAGCAACCACTCATCAATCTTCATCGAGAGACCGCGCTTGAGCAGCACGGGCTTGCCGGTCTTTGCGGCGGCGATGAGCAACTGGAAGTTCTGCGCGTTGCGCGCGCCGATTTGCAGAATGTCCGCGTACTCCGCGACCATCTCGGCGTGCTGTTCGGAAAGCAGTTCCGTGATGATGGCCAGCCCGGTTTGCTTGCGCGCCTTGGCCAGCATTTTCAAACCCTTCTCGCCGAGGCCCTGGAATTCATACGGCGACGTGCGCGGCTTGAAGGCTCCGCCGCGCAACACCGTCGCGCCCGCCTTCGCCACCGCGTGCGCCGTGGTCAGCAACTGCGTCTCGCTCTCCACCGAGCACGGCCCGGCCATGACCACGAGCTTCTTCCCGCCGATCACCGTCCCGTTCGGCAGCGTGATGGTCGAGTTGCCCGGGTGCGCCTCGCGGCTCACCAGCTTGAAGCGCTTCTGCACCGGCATCACTTTTTCGACCTGCGGCCAGGAGACGAGCGTCTCCAGCGTCTGATGCTTCCGCTCGTCGCCGATGGCGCCGATGACGACGCGCTCCACGCCGCGCATGACGTGGGGCTTGTAGCCGAGCTTCTTGATTTCGCGGAGCACGTCGGCTTCCTCGCGTTTCGTGATGTTGGGTTTGAGAACGATGATCATGTTTCAGTGGGTTGAGCCGGAATCGTCACCGCGCAAAAAAAATCCGCGGGTGGCGACCCGCGGCAGGTTGACGATGAATCAGCGCAGCCTCCGCGAGTTCGCCCGGCTAAAGGAGCCGGCGAACCATCCGTAAAAGCTGAAGGACGCTGAGAACACTCGGCGGAACCTAGCAAAGGGCGTTTGGGGGTCAAAGGTTTTGTCGGACGCCAGACGCATCGGGTGCATCTAAATTCCCAGAAGTTTGAGCAAGTAGCTGTGATCCCAGCCGGCATTCTTTTGTTTGCCTTTGAGGCCGTGCTGCTTGGTCTTCGCGCGGTGCAACAAGTTCAGCGCCAGGAGGCGTAAGGTGCCGAGGTTTTCCGCCGCGTGGCCCACGCGCGGACCAGCACCGGCGCGGTGCCGCCGACTTGCAGCGCCCGGCGCAGGGCCTTGCCGTCCAGGGCCACGAACTCTGCGGAACTCAACGTGCCGAGGACGAACACGAAGACCGTGGGCCAGAGCTTCGTGAAGCCTTGCGAATGCTTCATCGCCAGCAGCCAGGTGATTTCCAGCAGGCCGGCGACACACAATAAAATCCAGGCAAGTCCAGCGCTCATCAGTGGCCGGAAGTTGAAGGATCAAACCCCTCGGACCAAAAGAAAAACGCCCGCTGGCCGAAACCACCGGGCGTTGAATTTTTAGATTTCGCCGCGCTCTCACGCGTCGCGGTCAAAACAGGCTACACGTTGTAAGTGCTCGAAGCGGTGGTGCCGCCGCGGCCGGTCCAGTTCGTGTGGAAGAACTCGCCGCGCGGTTTGTCCACGCGCTCGTAGGTGTGCGCGCCGAAGTAATCACGCTGCGCCTGAAGCAGGTTCGCCGGCAACACCGCCGAGCGATATTGATCGTAAAATGCTAGCGCGGTGCTGAACGCGGGCACCGGGATGCCGCGCAGCGCGGCGGTCGCCACGATTTTGCGCCAGCCCTTTTGCGCCTTCTTGATCTCGGCGCGGAAATAATCGTCCACGAGGAGGTTCATCAACTTCGGGTTGTTGTCGTAGGCTTCCTTGATCTTGCCGAGGAAACGCGAGCGGATGATGCAGCCGCCACGCCACATCAGCGCGATGCCGCCGTAGTTCAAGTTCCAGCCGTATTCCTTCGCCGCCGAGCGCATGAGCATGTAGCCCTGTGCGTAGCTGACGATCTTCGAGGCGTAGAGCGCGAGGCGGATGTCTTCGATGAACGCCTTCTTCTTCTCCGGATTCGCCGCGATGCTGGTGAGCGTGGCGCGCGGGCCTTTCAATTTGCGCGCGGCTTTCACGCGTTCGTCCTTCAACGCCGAAACGCAGCGGGAGTAAACCGCTTCCGCCATCAACGTGATCGGGATGCCGAGGTCTTGTGAATTGATCACCGTCCACTTGCCCGTGCCCTTCTGGCCGGCAGTGTCGAGAATCTTGTCCACGAGCGGCGAACCGTCCTCGTCCTTCTTCGCGAGAATGTCGCGCGAGATTTCGATCAAGTAGGAATCCAAATCGCCCTTGTTCCACTCGGCAAAAACCTGGTGCATCTCGTCGGCGCTCATGCCGAGGCCGTTCTTCATGATGTTGTAGGCTTCGCAGATGAGCTGCATGTCGCCGTACTCGATGCCGTTGTGAACCATCTTCACGTAATGGCCCGCGCCGCCTTCGCCGACCCAGTCGCAGCACGGCACGTCGCCTTCGACCTTCGCGGAAACGCCCTGGAAAATCGCCTTCACATGCGGCCATGCGGCGGGCGAGCCACCGGGCATGATGCTCGGGCCGTTGCGCGCGCCCTCTTCGCCACCGCTCACGCCGGTGCCGACGTAGAGCAGACCTTTGCTCTCGCACAATTTCACGCGCCGGTTCGTGTCGTCGAAGAGCGAATTGCCGCCATCAATGATGATGTCGCCGGGCGAGAGGTGCGGGATGAGCTGCTCGATGAAATCGTCCACCGGCTGGCCGGCCTTCACGAGCATCATCACGCGGCGGGGCGTCTTGAGCTTGCTGACCATGTCCTCGATGGAGGTCGCGCCGATGACCTTGCTGCCCTTGGCCTCGTTGGCGAGGAAGTGCTCCACCTTGTCCACGGTGCGGTTGTAGGCCACGACGGTGAAGCCGTGGTCGTTCATGTTCATGATGAGGTTCTGGCCCATCACGGCCAGTCCGATGAGTGCGATATCGCCTTTAGGTTCCATTGCGTTAATTCAGTTCAGTTTGAAGGTCGAAACGATAGCGGAGGGGCAAGGCGGTGCCAGAAGAAATTCCAGCCCTGTCCGGTGCTGCGGTGTTTTTCAGGAAACGATGGGCTAAAATCACTGTCCCCGACTGATTATCAGGCGTCCGCCCATGATTTTCACCCATCCACGGATGGATTTCACCCGTCAACCCGTCGAGAATTATCAGTGGTGAACTATTGACGATCTGCTGGTGGCTGGTGTCACATCGGCCCGCAGATTCAGCGTTGGATTGGGGAACCATGGAAAACTACCGCTTTTCGCAGGAAGAACCCGGCCATGAAAATGCCCAGAACGGGCGGGTAGCTTGGCACATGCTTCCTGGGGTGTGGCAGCCTCTATGGGGTGTGCTGGTAGCACGCCTTTCCTTAAACCCCCAACGCTGAACCTGAGCAACCAACACGAACGACATATGAAAAAGCAACTCACACTCATCGGGATTCTGTTACTAGCTTGCGCTAACTCATTTGGCACGCTGGTTATTTACAAGTTCAAGGAAGTCAGCACGACCACGGCGGGCGGCAGCCAAAAGACGTATCGCCTGGCCGGAAAATCATTCACGGATAGCGTTCTTTCCACTCGCACCGTAGCCGTGGTGACGCTGAGAATTGCCGGGCGGAGATTTTACACCATTGATGACGGGCCGGGTTACAAACGGTTCCGCGCGGCGGGTCCGACTGGGTGGACGGACATTGCCGTTCGTAATTTTGCCAGCACGAACAACGGGATAGTGCGTCAGACTTATGAGCGAAGCACTGGCCGGGAGAGCTTTCTTCAGGTTTCTTCATCTAGCACCATCCCCGGTCCGCGCCTGTTAAGCAGCACGCTTTCGATACTTTCAGGCGAGGCGGAGAACACTTCCTACACACTGGCGACCATCAAAGCCACGTTCGACCAACCCACAACCATCCAATCGAACGACAACGCCTACCCCATCAATAGTGCCGTGAGCCATTACATTTCGGAATTGTCGAACAAGGGCTACCAACCACTGCCTCAATAGCAATCCGCCAAAACGAAAGAACTACCAATGAAGATTAAGACATGGACTCTATGCGCCCTAGCCTGCCTAACCCTGTTTGTGGGCTGCAAAAGCGGCTGGATACGGGCCAAACAAATGAACCAAGTACGGATCGGCATGACCCGCGAAGAAACAGCGAAGGTTCTCGGGCAACCCCACAGCACGGAGAGCGACGGCAGGACTGAAACGCTGTGGTATCGGGAAGATGAGGGCGGCTGGATTCACCAGCCCTACTACGTGAAGTTTGAAGGCGGCAAAGTAATCTCCTATGGGCGCGGGGAAACACCCGTTGGCCGGGGCGGAAATTCTCCACCGGTGATTATCATGCGATAATCCGGACGCAGTCCAATTTAGCCGCTCTTGTGGGCGGCTTCTTTTTTACGACAGTTGCCCCGCTGAGAAAACGCACGTAACAGCTCCCCCTCACACCTCAATCAGCATCCGCGCCGGGGCTTCGATGGCGTCCTTGATGCGTTTGAGGAAGGTCACGGCTTCGCGGCCATCCACGAGGCGGTGATCGTAGGTCAGCGCAAGGAACATCATCGGGCGGATGACCACCTGACCGTCTCGCGCCACGGGGCGGTCCTGAATCGCGTGCATGCCGAGGATGCCGCTCTGCGGCGGATTCAGAATCGGCGTCGAGAGCATGGAGCCGTAGATGCCGCCGTTGCTGATGGTGAAGGTGCCGCCCTGCAATTCCTCGGGCTTCAATTTGTTTTCCTTCGCGCGCTTCGCGAAATCGCCGATGGCGATTTCCACTTCCGCAAAGCTCAGGCGCTCGGCGTTCCGCAGCACCGGCACCACGAGTCCCTTGCCGCCGCCGATGGCCACAGCGATGTCGTAATGATTTTTATAGACGATGTTCTCGTCGCGAATTTCCGCGTTCACCTCCGGCACCATTTTCAACGCATCCACGGAAGCCTTCACGAAGAACGACATGAAGCCGAGCTTCACGCCGTGCCGCGCGAGAAAGGCTTCGCCGTGTTCCTTGCGGAGCGCGATGATGGCCGACATGTCCACTTCGTTGAAGGTCGTGAGCATGGCCGCAGTTTGCTGCGCCTCGACGAGTCGGCGCGCGAGCGTGCGGCGTAGGCGAGTCATCGGCACAATCTCTTCCTCACCACTGGCATCGACTGGCTCAGCGGAAACGCGCGTGGGGACAGGCGACGGGGACACGCTGACGGGCGCGGGCGTGGGTTCACTCTTGGCCGGTGCGGCGGGCGCTTTGACTTCCACCTTCGTCTCCGAAGCGGATGCTGATTTCTTCGCCGGCGCAGCAGGCGCGGGCTTGCTCTCCGCTTTCGGAGCCGCCGTCGTCGTGGTGCTCACGGTGGGTTTGCCCTCGGTATCAATGATGGCGATGACCTCGCCGACCTGCGCGGATTCGCCGGCCTTCTTCAGAAGTTTTTTCACCGTGCCGGAGGCCTCGGCGGGCAGTTCCACCGTGGCCTTTTCGCTTTCGAGCACGGCCAGGGTTTTGTCGCGCTCGATGGCTTCGCCCTCCTGCTTGAGCCACTGCTCGATGGTTACTTCGCTGACGGATTCGCCCACGGCGGGGACTTTGATTTCAACAGTCATAAAAATTCTCAGTTCGTTTTGAAGGCGCGTGCCAAAATTTCTTCCTGCTCGCGCTCATGGCTGGTGTGCGAGCCGGTGGCGGGCGTCGCGGACGCGGGCCGCGTAATGCCACTGAACGGATGCTTCCCGAGCAGTCGCTCGCCGTGATTCACCAGCATGTAACGCCACGCGCCCATGTTGTGCGGCTCCTCCTGCACCCAGACCACCGGCGTGTTCTCCGCGTAGGGTGCCAGTGCCGCAGCGATATGCTCGGGGCGCAACGGATACAATTGCTCGACGCGCAGAATCGCCACGTCCTCGCGCTGATGCTGTTCGCGGTGTTTCTCCAAGTCGTAATAAATTTTCCCGCTGCACAAGAGCACGCGGCTGACCTTGGCGCGCTGCGGATTCGAGTCCGGCAATATTCTCTGGAAACTTCCCTCCGCCAAATCCGCCAGCGACGACACAACCTTCGCGTGACGCAGCAAACTTTTCGGTGTGAGCACGACCAGCGGCTTGCGCCACGAGCGCAGCACCTGGCGGCGCAGAACGTGGAACAGTTGCGCGGGTGTCGTGGGGTTCACCACCTGGATGTTGTCCTCTGCGGCCATGGCGAGAAACCGTTCGATGCGCGCGCTAGAATGCTCCGGCCCCGCGCCCTCAAAGCCATGCGGCAGCAGCAGCACGAGGCCGCTCAAGCGTTTCCACTTCGCCTCCGCGCTGGCGATGAACTGATCCACGATGACTTGCGCGCAGTTCCAAAAATCGCCGAACTGCGCCTCCCAGATCACGAGACCTTCCGGCGTTTCGAGACTGTAGCCGTAGTCAAAGCCGAGCACGCCGTTCTCGGAGAGCGGACTGTTGATGAGACTCACCGCCGCCTGCTCCGGCGCGAGATGCTGCAATGGAACATATTTCTCGCCCGTGCTGTAATCATGCAGCACCGCGTGCCGATGGCTGAACGTGCCGCGCTGCGCATCCTGTCCGCTGATGCGCACGGCATGTTGCCCCACGGCCAGTGTCGCGAAGGCCAATGACTCCGCCGCCGACCAATCGAGCGGCACCGTGCCCGCCGCCATTTCGCGACGGGTTTCTAGAAACTTTTTGATCTTCAGGTGCGGCTTGAAGGTCTCGGGCAGCCGCGTTTGCGCGTCGAGCAACGCGGCCAGCTTCGGCTCGGGAAAACCGGTTGCGACTTCAGGGACATTCTTTTCCTCGCCGCCGACGTAGCCCGCCCAGACGCCGCGCTGGTCCTCGACTTGCAGCCGATAGTCCGACTTCTTGGCTTCGGCCAGTTGGCGTTCGAGGAAATTGCGGTGCGTGGCGGCAATTTCCTCCGCCTCCTCGCGCGTCACGCCGCCGTGTTTCAACAAGTGATCGAGATACCCTTCGCGCACCGACTTGCGCTCGCTGATCGTTTGATAAAGCAATGGCTGCGTGAACGCCGGCTCGTCGGCCTCGTTGTGGCCGAGGCGACGGTAGCCATACATGTCGATGACCACGTCGCGGCGATATTGCGCGCGGAAATCCAGCGCCAGCCGCACGCACTGCGCGACGGCCTCGGGGTCTTCGCCGTTCACATGGAAGATCGGCACCTGCAACATTTTGAAAACATCCGTCGCATAAGCCGTCGAGCGCCCCTCGTCGGGGCCGGTCGTGAAACCAATCTGGTTGTTCACGACGATGTGCAGCGTGCCGCCGACCGAGTAGCCGCCCAGTTGGCTCATGTTGAGCGCTTCCTGCACCACGCCTTCGCCCGCGACCGCCGCGTCGCCGTGAATGAGAATGGGCAGCCCGCGCTCGCCGTTCGTGTCGCTCACGCGATCCTGTTTGGCGCGCACGCGGCCCATGACCACGGGGTTCACATATTCGAGATGGCTCGGGTTGAAGCAGAGCGAGAGATGAATGGAGTTGCCCGAACTCGTTTGCCAGTCGCTGCTGAACCCAAGGTGATACTTCACGTCGCCGCGCCCGGTGTAGTGCTGGTAATCCGCATCCGCGAACTCGCGGAAAATCTGCCGCACCGGCTTGTGGAGAATGTTCGCGAGGACGTTGAGCCGTCCGCGATGCGCCATGCCGAGGACGATTTCCAGCACGCCCTGTTCGCCCGCCTTTTCAATCGCCAGGTCGAGCAGCGGGATCAGGCTCTCTGATCCTTCGAGGGAAAAACTTTTCGCGCCGATGAATTTCTTGCGCAGAAATTCCTCGAACACGCTCGCGTAAGTCAGCCGCGTGAGAATGCGCATCTGCTCGTCGCGCGTCAGCGTCAGGCGGTTCTCCGTGCGCTCCATCCGTGACTGGAGCCAGCGGCGGATGTTCACGTCGTCGATGTGCATGTACTCCACGCCAATGGAACGGCAGTAGGTGTTCCGCAACCGCTGAAGAATCTGTTCGAGCGTCAGGCTGCCGCCCGCCTGCATGGTCTGCACCGAGAAACGCCGCTGCATGTGCGCGGGCGTGAAACCAAAATAGGCCGGATCAAGTTCCTGCGGAATGGGCCGGGGCCGGTTCAGCGGATCAATGCTCGCCACCCGATGTCCGCGCAGCCGATACGCGCGAATGAGATGATCCACCCGCTCCTGTGACCGCGCCGTGCCGCCGCGCGCGCTTTCGCCCGCATGAAACAAACTGGCCGGACGGAACGACGGCCCGATCTTCACTTCGAGCGGCCCGTCGCCGTTCTCCATCTGCTGGAAATAGCTGCGCCAGTCGTCGCTCACCAAGGTGGCGTCGCGCTTGAAATCGCTGTAGAGCCGTTCGACGAACGGCAGATTGATATCGGGCAATGGCTTGGCCGTGCTCACAAAAGTAAATTTCTCCAGACCGTCACCGCCCTTCCGGGGCGGGCAACAAACATCGGCGGGAAGCTATACGGGCTGGAATTGAAGTCAAAGCATGGAGCGCGGCGGGCTTTTCAATCTGGAAACAAGGGACCCAGCCCGTCCGGGCTGCTCACTCGGCGAGGCGGCCTGGGGTCACTGCGCCCTTGCGTGCGACTGCCGGTGAATGCAAAACATCCGGCGCAAAATGGAACGAGCCGGATGGAATCACTTCCTCGTCAGACGGACCGCGCTGGGCGTGGCCTGGGTGGCGGTGCTTTGCCTCACTCTGCTTTCCACGCGCGCCGCGTCGCTCACCGCGTCCGTGGATCGTCCGGTCATCGTGCTCGGCGAGACGGTCACGTATTCGCTGGCCTTTGACGGCGCGCAAGTCGGCCAGCCCACGTTGCCGGCCCTGCCGAATTTCCGCGTCGTCGGCCAGGGCAACGCGCTGAACATGGACCTCGCGCGCGGCATCTCGCAGCAGACCTTCACCTACCAGCTCGCGCCCGCCACCGCCGGCGAATTCACCATCCCCGCGATGCAGTTCAACGCCAACGGACAGATTCTCCGCTCGCAGCCGCTGGCGGTGAGAGTGGTCCAGCCCGGCACCGCCATCACCACGCCCGGCGCGGCCATGCCAGCGTCGTTTGTGAAACTGATTTTGCCCAAGCGGCAGCTCTACGTGGGTGAAGTTTCCGAAGTCGAGTTGCAGGTTTATTTTCAGGAGGCGCGCATCACGCAGTATCCGCAACTGCCGCTCGACGCCGGACTCACGGCGGGCAAATGGCTCAAGCCCACCGAGTCGCGCGTGAACATCAGCAACCAGGTTTATGCCGTCGTCTCGTTCAAGCAGCCCATCACGCCGGTCAAGGCGGGACTCGTCACCGTCGGCCCGGCCACGGCGGCGATCCTCGTGCCGGACGGCCGGCAGCCGGGAAACATCTTCTTCGGAAGACCCGAGCGCGAAGTGCGGATGGCCACCGAGCAGGCGACGATTCAAGTGCTGCCCGTCCCCACGCAAAACATGCCGCCGACCTACGCGGGCGCGGTCGGAAATTTCACCCTGACCGCCACCGCCGCGCCCACGAATCTCGCGGCGGGCGACCCCATCACCGTGCGCGTGAAAATCGCCGGACGCGGCGCGCTCGACGCCGTGCGCCTGCCGCCGCAGCCAGACTGGAACGAATTCAAAACGTATCCCGCCACCAGTTCGATGGAGTCCGGTGATCCGAACAACAACGTCGGCACGAAAAACTTCGAGCAGGTCGTGGTGCCGGAACGCGCGGGGATCAAGGCGCTGCCGGCCTTCGCGTTTTCCTTCTTCGATCCGGAACAAAAAGTGTTCCGCACGCTGACCACTCCGGCGATCCCGCTCAACGTCAGCGCGTCCGCCGGCGGCACCGTCGCCCTGCCCAGCCTGCCCGGCGCGAGCAACGCCCCGCCCGCCCAGCCCGCGTCCGACCTCGCGCACATCAAGCCGCATCTCGGCGCGACCTTCGTGAGCGCGCCGCTTCTCGTGCGCCCGTGGTTTCTCGGCGTGCAGGTGCTTCCGCCCGCGCTGTGGCTCGGCCTGTTCGTCTGGCGCAAACGCGGCGAGCGTCTCGCCAACGATCCGAAAGCACGTCGCCGCGCCGAGGTCATGCAGAAGTTGCGGCAAGGGTTGGTGGAATTGCGCGAGCACGCCGCCGCGAAAAATTCCGACGCCTTCTTCGGCACCGTCACGCGGTGTTTGCAGGAACAGATCGGCGAGTGCCTGGACGTGCCGACGAATTCCATCACCGAGGCCGTGGTCGCGGAACGGCTGCGTCCGGCGGGCGCCCCGGCGGAATTGTGCGCGACGATCCAGGCGCTGTTTCAGCAGTGCAACCTCGCCCGCTACGCGCCGGTGAAATCGAGCGAAGAACTCTCCGCCGTCGCGCCCGAGTTGGAGAAGGCGCTGCGCGGCTTGCAGGAATGGAGGAAGTTGTGAGCGAGCGAATGCAGCGTCTCGGAGCGCGCCTTTCAGGCTGCTTCACCGCCCGCATGTCAGAAGGCTCATCCTCAATCCTGAAAGGATTGAAATCATCCAGCCCAGGGTTGCGCGTCCGTCGCGCTACCCTGGGAAACGTGTCCCCAAGATTTTCCTCAACCCTGAAAGGGTTGCATCATCACCCGCTCCATTCTTCGCCCGGTGATTCAACTCTTTCAGAGTTGATGAATTCATCAACACGCCCACCCAGCGTAGCGTCCCGGCGACGCAACGCTGGGCTGATTTATGGAATCCTTTCAGGATTCAAAGACCGGCCCCAGACGACGGGTGGAGAGGCCGCTCTTTCAGGCCTGGTTCTGATTCCGTTTCGGACCGGTCAAGCTCTGGCGCGCGTGACCATGTTTTTGATTTTTTTGGCCGTGATGTTCACCGCGCACGCCGCCGATTCTCCCACCGCCTTCGATCAGGCCAACCGCCTCTACGAGCAGGGGAAATTTTCTGAAGCGGTGTCAGCCTACGAGACCTTCGCGCTCACCAATCCGCCCACGGCCAGCGTGTGGTTCAATCTGGGCAACGCGGCTTACAAGGCCGGCCAGTTGGGCCGCGCCATCGCCGCGTATCGTCTCGCCGAACGGCTCACGCCGCGCGACACCGCGCTGCGCGCGAACCTCCAGTTCGTGCGCGGAAAAATTTACAGCGACGAACGCACGCGCCTGACCTTCGCCAAATCCCTCGTGCGCCTCGCCACGCTGAACGAGTGGACGGCGCTGACCGTTGCCGCGTTTTGGGCCATGTGCTTCGTCCTCGCCACGGGCGAATGGACGCGCCGCCGTTACTTTAAGACCGCCGCCGCGCTGCTCGCGCTGGCGCTGCTGACGGGCGCGGGACTGCTGGCGTCCCTGCACGATCACCGGAGCGGCGAGGCCGTCGTGGTCGCGCGCGAAGTTACGGCGCGCTTCGGCCCGCTGGATGAATCACAGGCTGCGTTCCAGTTGCGCGACGGCGCGGAGGCGCAGGTGCTCGACGCGAAAGGCGTGTGGGTTCAAGTGCGCGACGCGGAGCGGCGCATCGGCTGGGTGCGGCTCGGGGAAGTGATTGTGCTGCCGGGGAGGTGATTCTGAACCGCAGTTAAACGCGGAACTCACGCAGATGGGCGCGTGGCCTAACTGCCCTTAATGATGGCCACGACTTCGTCCGTGATTTTCTTGAGCGCGGCCGCGTGCAAAACACCGGCCTCGAAAACGAACAGGCTTTCGTGAGCGGTGAACAGTTTGGCGGGGCGCGCGTAGCTGACGAGCCGCAACCCGCCGCTGGCAAAATCTCCATCGCTGAGCATGATGGCCTGCGCGTCCGAATAGGGGCTGCTCGTGATCTGGCAGAGAATCCAGTCGCCGCGATCTGCGCCCGCGAGCACCACGGCGGGACGCCGCTTGTTCTGCGACAAGTCGGAGAACGGAAACGGAACGAGAACTACCGAGCCTGCTGCAAGTGCGCCCATGCCGTGTCCTCCTCGGGTCGGTTCCAGTCTGCGGCCAGTGCCGCCTCGCTCAACAACGCGGTCTCGTGGGCCTCCGTTGGCTCGTCGGCGAGAATGGTGACCAGCGCCCGATGGCGGCGTTCGAGGTGAACCGGTTCGAGCAGGCGCACCGTCCCGCGCTCGTCCACGATGGCTTCGACGGTCTGAATCATGGCGTGACGATACTCTTCGCGTGATTCAGGACAAGCTTGGAAGCGATGGAGAAAACGCAGACGCGTTTTAATTGCGCGACGGCGCGGAAGCGCAGGTGCTCGACGCGAAAGGCACTTGGATTCAAGTGCGCGACGCGGAGCAGCGCATCGGCTGGGTGCGGCTCGGGGAAGTGATTGTGCTGCCGCAGTAGGACACGGCTTCAAGCCTGTCCTTCTAACAACTCAAACTCAGTGACTCCGCCACGAGATGCGCCACTTGCAACCATGCGCCGTTCGCTGCCGCACATGGTTTAGGCCGTCGCTTCATGCGCTCTCAAAGAATTAATTTTCGCTTTCAGTTCAGCGATTCGGCATCGAGCGCGCTTGGCATAATCGTCATCAAAGCCAAATCGCTCTGACTCAGTTTCTACCACCACACAGAACTCTTCGATGACGAGAATGGCCGGGGCAATGAGAACGCCCTCGTGCGTGAGTCGATGTCTGAATGTGCCGAGCATACCGTAAGCGAATAGGTAGTCGTTGGTAGCTTTGGAACTCCGTAGGTAACGAACGAGTGCAGGGCAGTAATAACAAAACGCTTTAGCTCCCATCCACGTATAGTCCTCTTGGTAGTGTGCGCTATTTTCCTCAAGGAGTGTGACCGCTCCTTCGATGTTCTTACCGAGAAGATGCTTCACTACCACTTGGCCGTCCAAGTCCTCGGGCACTGGATTGAGCTGCTCTTCAGTGGGCGTTTCCATCGCCTAACAATTTGTTTACCGACGCCAACCTCACTCCAGCCCCAAAATCCTCCGCCCCTGCTCCGAGATCATGGACTGGTGCCACGGCGGATCCCAGACCACGGACACGTCCGCCTCTTCCACCCCATCGAGCGTCAGGATTTTTTGCTGCGCGTCGCCGGCGATGACGCCGCCCATGCCGCAGCCGGGCGCGGTGAGCGTCATCTTCACGCTCACCTTGTTCGTGCCGGAAGGAAGTTTCTCCACCACGAGGTCATACACGAGGCCGAGGTCCACGATGTTCACGGGGATTTCCGGATCGTAGCACGAGCGAAGCATTTCCCAGATTTGCTTTTCGTCCACATCGGCAGGGACGACCGCCTTTTTTTCCTCAACGGGAATTTCCAGGCCCAGCGCGTCCGCGTCCTTGCCCGCGATGCGGTAAAGCCCGCCGTGCGCGTGGACGGTGAAGGTGCCGCCGAGCGTCTGCGTAATGTCCACGGGCGTGCCCTTGGGCAGCGAAATGGGCGAGCCGTGGGGAATCTGCACCGCGTCGCAATCGCGGCTCAGTTCGAGTGAAGTTACATTCGTCATGGCAGAAATCTCCGCGCTCGCGGGGCGGTTGTAAATGGTCGAGTGAGTTGTGGCGTCAGGCATCCCTGCCCGACAGTGAGGGCCGGCTTCCAGCCGCCCGGAAAAACGCGCGAACTCGCGGAGATGCTGGAGTGTTTTCAGCGTCAAATTCGCGGCGGGCTTCTTTCCGCCGGGCTGGAAGCCACGGCTCACTGGCAGCCAGGATGGCTGCCGCCTCAAGGCAGGAGCTATCGCGCCGTTTGAAGCTTGGCCTTTCTCCCCACGCCGTGTTCCATCCGCGCCCGTGCCGGAACTTTCGCCGAAACTTTTCTTCGCCATCATCGCCGTGCTCTTCATCGGCATCTCGAAGGCCGGCTTCGGCGGCGGGCTTGGCCTGCTGACGACGCCACTCGCCGTGCTCACCTTCGGCCCGAAGGACGCCATCGGCATCATTCTGCCGCTGCTCTGCGCGGGCGACGCCTTCTCGCTCTGGAACTACTGGGGCAAGTGGCGCGCGGAGAATCTCAAGTTTGTCCTGCCCGGCGTCATCGCCGGCATTGTCATCGGCGTGCAACTCATCGGCCGCTTCTCCGCGCGTGAACTGAACATCGCCATCGGCTGCATTGCCGTGACCTTCGTGCTCTTTCAACTGGTGAAGGATAAAATCTTCCGCGCCGAAGGGGCCTTCTCACCCAACCATAAAGTCGGCGTCCCCATCGGCCTCGCCACCGGCATCACCTCCACCTTCGCGCACGGAGCAGGTCCCATCATGAGCATGTTCCTCATCCCGCAACGGCTGCCGAAAGAAACCTTCGTCGCGACCAACGTCCTCATCTTCACGTTCGTGAACTGGCTCAAGATGCCCTTTTTCTGCATTGACCAGTCGCAGATCCACCTGCCCATCTTCGCCACGCGCGCGCTCATCACCCGCGAGACGCTGATCACCAGCGCGATATTCTTCCCGCTCGTGCCGCTAGGCGTCTGGCTCGGGGTGTGGATGAACCAACGCATCTCCGAGAAAAACTTCATGCGCGTGGTCTTCGCCTTCCTGTTCGTGACCGGGCTGGAATTGATTTTCCAGTTCGAGCGGCTGTTCGCGCGGTGAGCGGGCCAAGGGCCGCCCGCGGGGTTCCACCCAATGGAACGCGCACCCGCGACGGGCGGTTCGCGGAGGGCACGCCGCGCCTTCCCGGCCATGAGCCTACGTAATTCCTCCTAGGCGTCCGCCGTCCTGCCCCTGATTTTTTTCCTAATTGTGACGCGGTAGCCTGTCCCTGCTTCTATGAAAATCGTGCTTCGTCACAAAACTACCGGACGTTATTACCGGTCGCCGGGCCGCTGGGTCCGGCGCGCGGACAATGCGCTGTCGTTCGACGCGCTGGAGTCCGCGCAACAGTATCAACGCCAGCATCACATCAACGAAACCCAGCCCGTGCTCCGGCTCGCGCCGTATCTCATGCCGCTCCTCCACGGCGCCCGCGCGTCCGAATGGGAGGGGTGGCTGCAATCGCGCGCCGGCGAATGGTACAACAGCCAGACCGGGCGCCTGGGAGACAATTGAATTCACTCGAAAAAATTCTGAACCGCCGACCCGGCCTGCGCGGACACGACGCGCCGTTGGTCGAGCGGTTTCTTTTTTCGGGCCGGCCGGACTTGGAGAAATTCCTCCGCGCGGAATCCTTGACGGCGAATGATGATGAGACTTTTTCCCTCCAAGAAATTTCCCTGCACACCTCCACGGAGACCCGCTTATGAAATACGTGCTGCGCAGCCAGTTGAACGGTCGTTACCTCAAACGCTCCGGCGTGTGGGTGCCGCGACTCGATGAGGCCATCACCTTCAACGACCCCGGCGAGGCGCGCGAGTTCTGCCAGGCGCATCACATCGAGAACGTGCAACTGATGCAGTGCCCGATCCCGTATCTGATGAGCTTGCTCGCGGGACCGATGGCAGGCCACGGCGCGTGAAGGGAGCGCCGAGCATCGCTCGGCATGAGCTGTCACGATGGCACACCATGCCAACCCATGCTCGCCGCTCCAGCCCTCGCTGCTACAACTAACAGCTTCCCGCGCGAACCTTGCCGTCCCTCCGCGCGTCACAATCAGCGCCCATGAAATCTCTGATTGCTCCGATATTTTCGCGCCGATACGTTCGCGCCATGTCATTATCCGCACTGCTCCGCGCCGCGCTTTGCTGCGCCCTCGTCGCCTGTTCGCTGACCCTGCGTGCCGCCGAGGAAGGCGTGAAAATGATCCAGACGAACGACCGCGTGCGCGTAGAGATCAACGGGGAGTTCTTCACGGATTACTTTTTCAAGATGCGCCAGCACCCGGCGTTGATGACCGACAAGAGCGGCGTCACGACCACGAACGCGACGAAGCACACCTATTACTATCCGCTCATCGGGCCGGGCGGCGTGAACATGACGCGGAGCTGGCCCATGAATCCCGACGCGGAAGGTGAGGAGAAGGATCATCCGCATCACCGCTCGCTGTGGTTCGCGCACGGCGCGGTGAACGGCGTGGACTTCTGGGCCGAGACGCCGAAGGCCGGGAAGATTCAACACGCCGGTTTCAGCGAAGTGACTTCGGGCAAGGACTTCGGCCTGATGAAATCCACGAACAAATGGGTCGGGCCGGATGGCAAAACCGTTTGCACGGATGAGCGCGTGTTCCGCGTGTGGAACCGTCCGGCAAACGAGCGCGTGTTCGATTTTGAAATCACCATTCAAGCTCCGGCGGATCGCGATGTTCTTTTCGGCGACACGAAGGAAGGTACGATGGCCGTGCGCGTGAATGAAGAGATGCGCCTCGTCCACGGCAAGAACAAGCCCGGCAAAGGCCACATCGTCCTGAGCAGCGGCGTGCTGGACGCGCAGACCTGGGGCAAGCGTGGCGAGTGGTGCGATTACAACGGGCCGATCAACGGCAAGACGGTCGGCATTGCGATTTTTGATCATCCGTCGAACCCGGTGCATCCGACCTACTGGCATGTGCGCGACTACGGGCTGTTCGCGGCCAATCCGTTCGGCATTCACGACTTTGAAAAGAAGGATCCGGGCGCGGGCAACTTGAACATCCCGGCGGGCAAGTCGGTGACTTTCAAATACCGTTTCTACATTCACGAGGGCGACGAGAAGCAGGCCAAGGTCGCCGAGCGCTACAAGGAATACACCACGGCCAAATGATTTTCAGAGCATCGCACCCAACACCCACCCAATTTATGAAAGCACTCAACCGCCGCAGTTTTCTCACCCACACCGCCTTGGCCACCACCGCTGTCAGTTGGACGGCGCGCTCCTGGTCGCAGGTCGCCGGCTCAAACAGTGACGTGCGCATCTCCGTCGTCGGCTTCGGCGGGCGCGGCCAGTCGCACCTGAGCGAGTTTGGCAAAATGTCCGGCGTGCGCATCACCAGCCTGTGCGATGTGGACAGCACGGTGCTGCGCAAGGAAGTGGACAAGTTCGCCAAGGCCGGTACGCCGGTCACGCAGGTCAGCGACATCCGCAAGGTGTTGGAAGACAAAAACGTGGACGTGGTGTCCATCGCCACGCCGAACCACTGGCATTCGCTCGCGGGCATCTGGGCGATCCAGGCGGGCAAGGACGTGTATGTGGAGAAGCCCGTGTCGCACAATGTCTTCGAGGGCCGAAAGTTCGTGGAAGCGGCGCGCAAGTACAAGAAGATTGTCCAGACCGGCACCCAGGCACGCTCCTCGCTCGGGGCCATCGGTCAGGCCGTGAAATGGGTCCACGAAGGTCATCTCGGGAAAATTCTGATCGCGCGGGGCCTTTGCTACAAGCCGCGCCCGAGCATCGGCAAGGTCGCCGGGCCGCAGACGCCGCCCGCCGATGTGAATTATGATTTGTGGTCCGGCCCGGCGGAGATGCTGCCCATCATGCGCCAGAAATTTCATTATGACTGGCACTGGATTTGGGCCTACGGCAACGGCGATCTCGGCAACCAGGGCATCCATCAGATGGACATTGCGCGCTGGTTTCTGGGGGAAATGGAACTAGCGCCCTTCGTCCTCAGCGCGGGCGGGCGGCTCGGCTACGTGGATGACGGCGAGACGGCCAACACGCAGATCATTTATCATGGGTATGAAAAAGCCCCGCTCATTTTTGAAGTGCGCGGCCTGCCCGAAAAAACCGACGCCAAGAACATGGACAAATACAAGGGCGAGGGTGTCGGTGTCGTGATCGAATGTGAAGGTGGGTATGTGACCGTGCCCAGCAGCTACTCGAAGACCACCGCCCGCGACAAGGACGGCAATGTGCTCAAGGAGTTCACCGGCACGGAAAACCATTTCGCCAACTTCATCAAAGCCGTGAAGAGCCGGAGTCAGAAAGATTTGAACGCGGACATTCTCGAAGGCCATCTTTCAAGCGCGCTCTGTCACACCGGCAACATCTCCTATCGTCTCGGCGCGAAGAAAAATCCGGATGAGATCAAGGAAGCCCTCAAGGCTGACAAGGGCATGGTCGAGAGTTTCGGGCGCATGGCCGAGCATCTCGCGAAGAACGACGTGGACATCACGCAAGACAAGATCACCCTCGGCGTCCCGCTGAAGATGAACGGCAAGACGGAGAAGTTCATCGGCAACGCGAAGGCCAATGCGATGCTCACGCGCAATTACCGCGCGCCGTTCATTGTGCCGGAGAAGGTTTGAAGCATCGGGCTTTTGTCACGTCTGCTACTCACAACAAAATTATGCGTTTCACCCAGTTCGTTTTGATCGGTGCAGTCGTCGCAGTCTTCAACGTCAGCGGCGCGGAGCCGAAACCCTTGCGCGCCCTGCTCATCACTGGCGGTTGTTGCCATGACTACGCGAAGCAGAAGGACATTCTGAAAAAGGGTCTCGAAGCGCGCGCGTATGTCGTCGTGGACCTCGCCCACACGGACGACAAATCCACCAAGCCGCCGCTCGCCATCCTCGGCAACGCGGATTACGCCAAGGGCTACGACGTCGTCATCCACGACGAATGCGCCGCCGACGTGAGCGATCCTGCCGTCATCGCCGCCGTGCTCGCGCCACATCGCGCGGGACTGCCCGGCGTGAACCTTCATTGCGCCATGCACTCGTATCGCGTGGGCAATGCCGGCACCAAGACCAAGGCGGGCGACGAACGCTCGGCGTGGTTTGATTACCTCGGCCTTCAATCCAGCGGCCACGGCCCGCAGGAACCGATTGAACTGAACTTCACAATTGCCAAACATCCCGCGACGGAAGGGTTCACCAACTGGACCACGATCAAGGAGGAGCTGTACAACAACGTGCAGATTTTCCCCACCGCGACGCCGCTCGTGCGCGGCAAGCAGATCATTAAAAAGAAGACCAAGAACCCGGACGGCACCGAGAAAGTCACCGAGCAAACCGTGGAAACCGTCGTGGCCTGGGCCAACGAGTTTGGCAAGGCCCGCGTGTTCAGCACCACCATCGGGCACAACAACGCCACGGTGAGCGATCCGCGCTATCTCGACTTCCTCACGCGCGGCCTGCTCTGGTCCTGCGGCAAGCTCGACCAGGGTTATTTGAAGCCGGTGGCAGCGAAGTAGCCGGGGAGTCGCCGGCGTTTCCGCGTTCCGTTCAACGCGCGCGGCCCAGTCCGAACTGGTCGCCCATCGCCACCACCTTGCCGTCGCGGAAGTGGACTTCGATAAACTTGGAGCCGCTCACGAGCCGGCCCGTCTCATCCTTCAACGTGGCCACGAGTTGGCGCGTCTTCACGTCGAACACATCCGGCGTGTGGCACCACGCATATTGGCCGTCGAGGCTGAACGTGATCCAGCCGTGGCCGCCGGCGCTCAGGTTCAGATGCGCCACTTCGCGCGGCGGCTTCTGCGTGTTGTCAAAGATGAACAGTTTCTTCCCGTCCTGGTCGCTGGCCCAGACTTCCTTCTCATCCGGCGTCAACCCCACGCCGTGCGTCCGGTGCGGGATGAGTTTGCTGCGCGTCTCGATGTCGTGCGCAAAAACCCGATGCGGCACCTCGCCCGTTTTCAAGTCCACAACATCAAAGCCGACGTGCTGGCCGAGGCTGACGTAGGCGAAGCGATTCTTGCTGTCCACCGTGAAGGGGAACACGCCGCGCTCGCCGCAATCCTTCACGTTCAACACCAGTTGGTCGTTCTTCGTGTTGAAGACCCAGAGATTGGTCTCGGTTCCGAGGAACGCGAACTGGCCGTCCAGGCTCACGAGGCTGTTATGCGCGCCGACGCCGGCGGGCAGGCGCTTGATGAGTTTTCCATCGTCCGCATTGACCACGAGGAACCCGCTGTTCGTCGCCTTGAGCCACCAGCCCGTGGGGACGTAGAGCTTTGAGCCGTCGAGCGTGATACACGCGCGGTCGCAGCCGCTGTCGAATTGTTGTTCCCAGAGAATTTTCTCCGACTCGAGATCGTAGGCCCCGAGGCGACGGTTCGTGGTCGTGTAATAAACGGCGTGCTTCTTCACGCTCCCGCAAAACCCGCGCAGACCCTCCTTGAACGGCACGTCAATGCGCCGCACGAACTTGTGTCCGTTATCAATGTCGAAGACGAGGATACCACGCGCGGCGTTCGTATCCGGCTGCGCCGCGTCGGGGGAACCCAGATAGAGGTAGCGGCGCAGAGGAGTCTCGGCGGCGTGAGTAGCCACGCTCAACGACAACAGGGCGAGCAACAAAATAATCGGGTGACGCATGGCGGGAGTGTGAACTGGGGCGGGCGGCGGTCAAGCAACACGTCAGGGACGGGTGTGATTCGAAGTGGCGGTCAGGAGCGCGGGCGTCCCGCCCGCCTGAACCCGAACTCCGAAGTCGGGGCGGCGTAGCCGCCGGGGTAGCACAGGCAACCTGCCTGTGCCGCGCGGCGACCAGCCGCGCGGAACGGAGGAGGACGCAGGAAAGTTTTGCTGCGCCCATTTCCAATCCACGCTCCCTCCCATTCCGCCCGGCTGGTAGCCGGGCGGGACGGGCTGGTAGCCCGTTCCACCCGTTCCGACTTCGGAGTTCGGGCTGAATGGAACCAGAGGCCATTGCGCCCAGACCGCGTGGGGCGGTGGAAAACCTTCGGCGCGCACCGGCGGGCGAGACGCCCGCGCTCCTGCTGGCGTGCCCGCCACTTCTAATCGCACCCGTCAGGGACTCTTGGATTTCGGAAATTGCCTGAGTGCCGTCAGGTCGCTAATGTCGCCCGCGTTCGCGATGCCCCTGAAACTTGAACTAAACGGCGAAGCTTGGTGGCTGGTTCTTGGCGAACTGGCCCAGGCTCTTGGCAAGGATGGCCCGCCGCTCCGGCTTTGCCTGATCGGTTTGGCGGCGTGCCTCTTCGGCGGCATGGACGGCCGCACCTCCGCCGACCTCGACATCTGGAAACCCGCCAGCGACTACGACCGCATTGAATTGAAGGCGGCGGCGGAGAAGGCGGGACTGCTCTTTGATCCCAAGCAGACCCTCGACCCGGAGCGGCCCTATCTGCAACTGGTCGAGCCGGGCCTGACGCAACTCGGTCAGTTCGAGCCGGTGCTCATCGAACGCCTGGGCCGGCTGCACTTGTATCGTCCGCCGGTGGAGAATTTGATTGCTGCCAAGCTCATTCGCGCCGAGCCGAAGGATTTGAGCGACATCCGTTTTCTCATCAGCCACCACCGTCCCGATTTGGCCCAAGTGCGCCGCATCGTAATGATGCTTCACCCCGCCCGCCCGGGAGAGCGCGACGGAAAACCTGATCTATTTCAAAGTTTTTGCACCGTGAACATGAATGCTCGCGAAGAAGAACTGACTGCGCGCCGCCTGCTCGCTGACCAAGCGCAAATCGACGTATGCCTGCATGAAAAGCGCTGGGCCGAACTGGCCGCGCTCGTCCGCTTCGCCCGGCGCGACGCCCCGCCGCAACTCGCCCAAACCGATCCCGCCCTCTACCGCCAACTGCGCGAGCAAATCACGCGCTTCTTCCTGCGCGGCGGCGATGTGTTCTCGCTGGAAAAGCTGGAGAGCCTGGCCCGCGAGTCATGATTCGCCATAGGCAAACTGCATTGCTTCCACTTTTCCCCTTCGCTCCGTAGAGTCCGCGCGCTTTGTCCGCTACACTTTATGATTTGCTGCCGCCGCGCGATGCGGTGACCAGCGACACGTTGCTCGGGCAGTTCCTCGAATACGTCGAGGGGCGCAAGCTCCAGCTTTACCCGGCGCAGGAGGCGGCCATTCTCGAACTGTTCGAGGGGCACAATGTGATTCTCAACACGCCGACCGGCTCGGGGAAATCGCTCGTGGCTTCGGCGCTGCACTTTCAATCCCTCGCGGAAGGCAAGCGATCTGTTTACACCTGCCCGATCAAGGCGCTGGTCAACGAGAAGTGGATGGCGCTCTGCCGCGAGTTCGGCCCGGACAACGTGGGACTCAGCACCGGCGACGCGACGGTCAACCGCGACGCGCCCATTCTCTGCTGCACGGCGGAAATTCTCGCGAACATGGCGTTGCGCGACGGCGCGGACGCGGACGTGGCCGACGTGGTGATGGACGAGTTTCATTACTACTCGGATCGCGAGCGCGGCGGAGCCTGGCAGGTGCCGCTGCTCACGCTGGCGAACACGCGCTTCCTCCTCATGTCCGCCACGCTCGGCGAAACGACGTTCTTTGAAGAAGGGCTGACGAAGTTGAACGGCTGGAAAACTGTGACCGTATCTTCCAAGGATCGTCCGGTGCCGTTGGAGCATCGCTACTCCGATCTCCCGCTCGCGACGACGCTGGAAACGCTGGTCGCGGAGAAAAAAATTCCCGTCTATGTCGTCCACTTCACCCAGCTCGAAGCGGCGCAGAGCGCGCAGGACTTCACGAGCATCAACGTCTGTTCCAAGGAGGAGAAGGCGGCCATCGCGCAGGCCATCGAGGGCTTCAAGTTCAGCAGTCCCTATGGACCGGAGATCAAACGCTGGCTGCGGCACGGCATCGGCGTGCATCACGCGGGCCTGCTGCCGAAATATCGCGTGCTCATCGAGCAACTGGCGCAGAAGGGTTTGCTGAAAGTGATTTGCGGCACGGACACGCTGGGCGTGGGCATCAACGTGCCGATTCGCACCGTGCTCTTCACACGCCTCTGCAAGTTCGACGGGCAGAAGACGGGCATCCTCACGGCCCGGGACTTTCACCAAATCGGCGGACGCGCGGGCCGCAAAGGTTTTGATGATGCCGGCTGGGTCGTCGCGCAAGCGCCGGAGCATGTGGTGGAGAACTTGAAGCTGGAGGAGAAGTCCAAGCGCGACGGGAAGAAGACCGTGAAGCGCCAGCCGCCCGAGAAAAATTTCGTGAACTGGGACAAGCAGACGTTCGCGCGTCTCATCGCGGCCGCGCCGGAACGGTTGCAGTCCCGCTTCGCCGTGTCGCACGGGATGTTGCTCAATGTCCTGAGCCGCGATGGCGACGGTTGCCGCGCGATGCAACGGCTCATCGCGGATTCGCACGAGTCGCCGAAGCAGAAGCAGGCGCATCGGACGCGCGGCTGGCAGTTGTTTCGCGCGCTGGTGGAGAGGCGGATTGTGGAGTTCACTCATCCGCGTAGCGGCGTCTCGTCAGAGCGCCGCCAACTTCCTGCTTCGGGCGAAGAAGTGCGGCGCTCTCACGAGACGCCGCTACAAAAACTCCGCATCAACATCGAACTCCCCGAGAACTTCTCGATGGATCAGACGTTGTCGCTCTACCTGCTCGAAACGATTCCGTTGCTCAACCCGGAGTCACCGGAGTACGCGCTCGATCTCCTCACCCTCGTCGAATCCATTCTCGAAGATCCCGACTTCGTGCTGCGCAAACAGCTCGACCGCGTGAAGGACCAGAAGATAGCCGATATGAAGGCCGAGGGCGTGGAGTATCAGGAACGCATGGACGAACTGGAGAAGTGCGAATACCCGAAGCCCTGCCGCGAGTTCGTCTATTCCACCTTCAACGCGTTTGCGGCCAAACATCCGTGGGTCGGGCAGGAGAACATCCGGCCCAAATCCATCGCGCGCGAGATGTTCGAGCAGTTCCGGTCGTTCGGCGATTACATCAAGGACTACGAGTTGCACCGCGCGGAGGGAGTGCTGCTGCGCCACATCAACAACGTTTTCAAGGTGCTGACGAAAACTGTCCCCGACGCCGCGAAGAACGACACGCTCCGTGAGATGGAAGAATATCTGCGCGTGATGATTCGCCAGACCGATTCGAGTCTCCTCGAAGAATGGGAGCGGATGCGTGACCCGAATTACGTCGCGCGCGCCGAGCAGAAAGAAGTGCGCCCGCCTGGTGCGGAGGAGGCCGCGCGCGACGTGACCCGTGACACGAAGGCGTTCACGGCGGCGATTCGGACGCGCGTGTTCAACTTCCTCCGTGGTGTGATCAACGACGATCTCGAAGCCGCGCTTGGAAATTTGAGTTCAACCGACAAACTGGACTGCACACCGTGGACGGCGAGCGAACTGGGGCAGCAATTCAAACTCTACTACGCCGACCACGAATACCTCCGCCTCGATCCCGAGGCCCGCAACGCGCGGCACACTTACGTCGTCCCCGCCGAAGACAAGCTGACGTGGAAGGTCGAGCAGGTGCTCGTGGATCCCGAGGAACACAATGATTGGGTGGCGGAGTTCGTCGTGGATGTGGCGGCGTCGCGCGCGGCGGAGGAACCTTTCCTGCGACTGAAAGCCATTCGCGCCGTGACCGCACCCGCTTAGGAAAACTTCCCGCCTGCCCTACCGGAACCAAGCCCGCAGTTTCTCCAGGGCCTGCGCGCGATGACTGATGCGGTTCTTCACTTCCTCGCCGAGTTCGGCAAAGGATTGGTTGAACCCATCGGGAATGAAATGCGGGTCGTAGCCGAAACCCTTGGTGCCACCGGGCACGAGCGCGATGCGTCCCTCGCAAGCGCCGTCGAACAGTTCGGTCCGCAGTTCACGCTCGTCCGTCGCGCAGACGGGCGAGGCGCTCACGGGCGCGGGCGGTACCAGCGGCGTCAATGCGATGACACAGCGGAAGCGCGCGGCGCGTTTCGCTTCCGGCACGTCGCGCAGCAGGCGCACGAGCTTGGCGTTGTTGTCCATGTCAGAAGAATTTCCATCCGCACCGGTGTCGAGCGCGGCGAAACGTGCGGAGTGGACGCCGGGAGCACCGTGCAGGGCGTCCACTTCGAGGCCGGAATCGTCGGCCAGCACGAACGTTGAACGTTGAACGTTGAACTCCGAACTTTGAACGGAGAGCCAGCGGGCGAGTTCGACGGCTTTCTTCGTCGAGTTGCCGGCGAAGGTGTTGGCATCCTCAACCACGGCCGGCGCGTTTGGGAAATCACGCAGCGTGAGAAAGTGAAAGCCCGCGCCGAGGATGCCGCGAATTTCCTCCACCTTGTGAGTGTTGCGCGTGGCGATGATGAGCGTCGTCATGGGGGCGAGAGTGCGGCGCGAGGAACGGGAAGGCGAGGTTGAGTAGTGGGACAGGCGCCTCGCCTGTCGCTAGTCCAGCAAGCGCCCCCGCTTGCTGTTCCTGCTGCAGGCGCGGCGTCCGTCACACTACTTTTGTTCCGGCGCGCAAAGCGCGTCGTTCTGAATGAAGCCGAAATTCTTTCCGCGCTTGGCCTGCACGCGGTCGGAGATGCCGTTCACCGGGGCCTCGATGGCGAAGCCGGCGGGATAAGTCTGGCTGCGCGAATCCGCCGGGCGGAACCAGCGCGCCGTGCCTTGCACGAGTCCGCCGGGGGTGAGGTTCACCCAGCCCAGCAGCGCGCCGCGTCCCGCGTAAAGCGGATCAAACAACGCCAGTTGCCCGTCCGCCGCCACGAAGCCGCGTGCGGAAACTTTCGCGCCCTCGCCCAGCGTGCCGCGCACCCGCGCCGCGCCGTCCGCAGCCACGCTCAGTTTTAACAAGCCCGCCGCGGGGACCGGGGGCGTGTTCGCGATCATGAACGTGTACTCGCCCGTCGGCGCGGGCGGGGGACCTGCGACCGGCTCGCGATGCAGGAGCAGCGCGGGGGATTTTTCGCCGTCGGTGATCGTGCCGGTGAGGCGCGCGTTGTCATCGCTCAATTGCAGTGAACCGCTCAACGTGCCGCCGCGCAGCACCAGCGGCGCGTAGCCGAAACGGTCGAACTGGCCGCGCACCGTCTGACGAATTCCACCGATCACCGCCAGGCCGCGATACGATCCCGTCCTGGAAATGCGGAGTGAAAGAAAGCCGCTGGTCGTGAAATTGATTTCACTGGAGTCCAGCATCAGCCCGGCGAAGTCGCCGCGCACGATGGCGAAGTCCAGCGGCGGGATGGCGGCAAAGTTTGCGGTCACGGTTTTGTCGCCATCGAGCACGAGCAGCAGCGGGTTGTTCGTGGTGTTGGTCGCGCCGCTCCAGTTCGCGAAACGAAATCCGGGATTCGCCGCTGCCGCCAGCGCCACTGGCGCGGCATCCGCATACTCGCCATCCTCGTCCGGCCCCGGCGTGATGGAAACCACGCCGGCATTGGTCGGATTCACCACCACCGTCAGCGTGTGACGCGGTGGAATGTAGGGGACGAACTCCGCCGTCAGCACCGTGTTTGACTTCACCAGGATGAGGAGCGGGTTGTTCGTGATGAATCCGGGCAACCAGTTCGTGAAGACGAAGCCCCCGCCCGCGATAGCGGCGAGCGTCACGACGGTGCCATCCACGTAGCGGCCCTCCGGCCCGTTTGGCGCGGGTGAAGTTTGAATCACGCCGGTGCCGGGAGGACTCACGCCGAGCGTGAGCGTGAAGGTGTCGGGCGGTTTTTCCTGCACCGTGATGTTCACCGGCGGCGCAGCATTCGTAGCGCCCGAGTTGTCCGTAGCGATGGCCGTGAACACGTAGTTTCCGATGGGCAGATTGTTCAACTCCGTGCTGAACAGCGGGCCGGTCGAAACACCGGCGGCGACACCGTTCACAAAAAATTGCACCTGCGTCACCGCGCCGTCCGCGTCGGCGGCGTGGGCAGAGAGCGTGAAACTGGCGGGCGCGAACAGCACCGCGCCGTCCGTGGGATTGGTGAGCGTGATGGTGGGCGGCTCGTTCGGTTTGATTACGGTGACCGTGCCGGTTTGTTGCGGGCGCGCGAAGTAATGCACCGCGCAGATGTAGGGATAGAATCCCGCGTTGGTGAATGTGAAGGCGAAGGATTCGTTGCGTGCGAGCAGCGGCGAGGCGAAGAGCAGAATGTCTGGATTCGCCGGATCAAAATGCGTCGCATCATGCGCCCGCGTGACCTTGTTGCTCCACACCACCGTATCACCTGCCGCGATGGTCAGGTTCGTGGGCGTGAAATAGAAGTCGAACATGCTGACGTTCCACACGGCGGCGCGCGACGCGGGCGCGAGCAGGAAAAACAAACTGCACAGCAGGAACAGCCGTCGCCAGAAAGGAGTTTTCATCAAGGCTTTCAGAATTCGCGACATCATAAACTTTCCGCGCGGGGACGAAAGTGGAAATCCGGGCGGCGCGAAGGTGATGAGCCGCCAGTTCTAAAGATCACACTTCCGAGGGCGTGGCCGGGCGCAGAAACGGCTCCACCGGCATCGGCTCACCATGTTCTAAAAACGCCGCGCAGACGCGGAAGAATTCCACCTTCGTCTCCACGCGCCGGATGTCGTGCAGGAACTTTCCCTCCGGCTCTACGCCCGCCGCGATGTAGTTCAGATACTTTTTCATCTTCTGCACTTGCGACACTTCCTTTACATCCGGCGAACAGACGGCCTCGTAGAGTTCACGGATGTATTCCAGCACATCGTGCCCGCAAGGCTGAAACAAAGTTTCGCCCCGGCGATGCTGGCGGATTTGCTGAAAGACCCACGGATTGCGAATCGCCGCGCGCCCGATCATCAGTCCCGCCGCGCCGGTGAGCCGCAAGACTTCCTCCGCGCGCGCGGGCGAATGCACGTTGCCATTCGCCAGCACGGGACACGGCATCACCTCGACCGCGCGAGCGATAAAATCGTAATGTACCTCGGTGCGATACATCTCCAGCACGGTGCGCCCGTGGACGGTGAGCAAGTCGAGCGAGTGCCGCGCGAAAATTTTCAGCAGTTCATCGAAGCCATCCATCGTGTCGAAGCCGAGGCGCGTCTTCACCGTGAAACGGCAGGGCGGTTGAATCGCCTCACGCAACGCGCCGAGGATGGCGTCCACGCGCGCCGGTTCACGGAGCAGGCCGCCGCCCGCGCATTTTTTGTACACGATGGGCGCGGGGCAGCCGAGGTTCAGGTCCACGGCCGCGATGGGCAGTTGCTGGAGTTCTTTCGCCGTCCGCACCAGCGCCTCGATGTCGTTCCCGATCATTTGCGCGACCACGGGCTGGCCCGTCGGATTCTCCAGCACGGATTGAAGAATGTGTTTCTCCAGATGCGAAGTGGCGTGGACGCGAAAAAATTCCGTGTAATAAACATCCGCGCCGCCGTGCCGCGCCATGAGCTTCCAAAAAGGCAGATCGGTCACGTCCTGCATCGGCGCGAGCGCGAGCACCGGCTCACCCGGCGCGTGTGGAATCCATGACAACATCGGCGCGGAGAATGCGGGCGGGCGGGGAAAGAGGAAATTCCAAATCCCAAAAACCAAAACCCAAACAAATTCCAAGTTCGCGAATTCCAAACCGCCCGAGGATTCGTGGCGTTGAAAAAGCGGCGCTAAAGCGACCGCACTCCAAACGCTGGCGCGCAGCATCAGACGCCTGATCACTCGCGGAGCGTTTGGAGTGCGGTCGCTTTAGCGCCGCTTTCGGGGAGCGTGAATTTGCAGAATTGCTTTCACGAGTTGCAGCGTGCCACCCGGTTGAACTTTGGAATTTGGATTTTGTCCTCCCGCGTCTTCTTGCTACCGTCCCGCCCTGATGAACGTCCTCCGTCACACCGACCCGAGTTTCGCCGCGCAGTTGCGCCGCGTCACGGGCGCATCCGAACTGTTCGACCGCGCGGTCGAGGAGCGCACGCGCGCCATTGTGGAAGCCGTGTATGCGCGCGGCGACGCGGCGGTGTTGGAACTCACCGAGCGTTTCGATGGCGCGAAGGTGACGACGGAACAGCTCGCCGTCACGGCATCGGAACTGATGGCCGCGTCGCTCAAGGCCGACGACACGTTGCGCGACGCCGTGGAAACCGCGCGCAAAAACATCGAGACCTTCAGCCGTCGCGCGTTGCGGCGCGGCTGGTCGGCGACGAACGCGCAGGGCGGGCGCGTGGGCGAGAAGTTTGATCCCTTTCAACGCGTCGGCATTTACATCCCCGGCGGCACCGCGCCGCTCATGTCCACCGCGCTGATGACGGTGACGCTGGCCAAGGTCGCGGGCTGTCCCGAGATCGTCGTCTGCACGCCGTGCAACGCAGCGGGCGAGATCAATCCCGCGCTGCTCTACGCGGCCCGCGCGGCGGGCGCGACGGAGATTTACCGCGCGGGCGGCGCGCAAGCCATCGCCGCAATGGCCTACGGCACGGCGACCATTCGTCATGTGCAAAAAGTTTTCGGCCCCGGCAATGCCTACGTCGTCGCGGCCAAGCGTTTGTTGTTCGGCCACGTAGCGATTGATCTGCTGCCCGGCCCGAGCGAGGTGCTGGTGCTGGCGGATGACTCGGCGAACCCGCGCTTCGCCGCCGCTGATTTGCTGGCGCAGGCGGAACACGGCTCGGGCCACGAGCGCGTGTGGTTGATCACCACGTCCGCGAAGCTGCTGCTGGCGGTGCAGAAGGAAATCAAAGCCCAGTTGCCGAAGCTCAAACGCCGCGCCCTCATCGAACGCGCGCTGAAAAACAACGGCTGGTTGATCCACGTCAAATCCATCGCCGACGGCGTGGCGCTGACGAACCGGCTTGCGCCGGAGCATTGCGAAATCATGACCCGCCAGGCCGCGAAAGTGGCCGGGGGCGTGGTGACGGCGGGCGCGATCTTCCTCGGCAATTTTTCGCCCACGGTGCTCGGCGATTACGTGGCGGGGCCCAGCCACACGCTGCCCACGGGCGGCGCGGGCGCGGCCTTCGCGGGCTTGACGGTGGATCAATTCCAACGCCGCACCAGTGTCGTCGAGTATTCGCGCGGCGCGCTGAAGAAGTCGTTGCGGGCCGTGGAAGTTTTCGCCGGCGCCGAGGGACTGGACGCGCACGGGCGTTCTGCCAGCATCCGCAGCAAATAGATGAACCTCCATTCCATCGAGTTCTGGCTGGTGGCGTTGCTCGTCACGATCGGCGTCGTGGGCGGCTTTGGCCTCTTCGCGCGCTGGTGCACCTTCAGTCCCGCCGTGAGCCGGGACCAACTCGATAAAATGCGCGTGGGCATGACCACCGCCGAGATCGTCGCCGTGCTCGGCCAGCCGCGCCTCAGCCGGTGGGCGACGGACAAAAAAAATCTGACCTGGACCTACGGCGCTTCGATGAAGCGGCATGTGCTGATTTTGGAATTCAATTCGCAGGACAAGATGGTGAGCTTTGCCCACGGCGTTCCCGGACAGGAGAACCGCCGCCGCAATCCTTTCCCAGACGCATGAAGCCCGATCGCCTCGTCCGCCCGCTCGTCCGCGCGCTGCATCCTTACGTCCCCGGTGAGCAGCCGAAAATTCGCGGGCTGATCAAACTCAACACGAACGAGAACCCGTATCCGCCCGCGCCGAAAGTATTGCGCGCGGTGCAAGCGGCGGTGGACGGGCGGCTGCGGCTCTATCCGAATCCCAACGCGTCCTCGTTGCGCGAGAAGCTGGCGAAGCTCCACGGCTGCGCTGCGGAAAACATCATCGTGGGCAACGGCTCGGATGAACTGCTGGCGCTGGCGGTGCGGGCGTTTGCCGAGCCGAGTCCAAGGTCCAAGGTCCAAGGTCCAAAGTCGGAGACGCTCGTTCAGTATTTCACGCCGAGCTATTCGCTTTATCCCGTGCTCGCCGCCACACACGGCGCGGTGACGAATGCGGTTCCGCTCCAGCCTGACTTCTCCTTGCCGTCCCTTCCGTCTCTGAAAAAGAGCGCGTGGGATTTCCAGGCTGCACTCTCGCTCGTGACCACGCCGAACGCACCGAGCGGTCGAGGCTACAGCACGAAGGAACTGGACCAACTCTGCCGCGCACAGCGCGGCGTGCTCGTGCTCGATGAAGCCTACGTGGACTTCGCGCCGGAGAACGCGCTCGCGCTCGCGCTGAAGCATCCGCACGTCATCATCGCGCGCACCTTCTCGAAGGCCTACTCGCTCTGCTTCCAGCGCGTCGGCTACTTCGTGGGGCATCCCGCGCTCATCGGGGCGCTGGACAAAATTCGCGACAGCTACAACGTCAACGGCCTCGGTCAGGTCGCCGCGCTCGCGACGCTGGAGGACCTGCCGCACTACCGTCGCAATTTTCGGCGCATCATCGCCACCCGCGAGCGGCTGAGCGCGGCGTTGCGCGAACTCGGCTTCGAGGTGCTGCCCAGTTCCACCAATTTCATCCTGACCAAGCCGCCGAAATTTCCTGCGTCTGAGTGGCTGAATAAATTGCGCGCGAAGAAAATCCTCGTGCGCTGGTTCAAGCAGCCGGAGGTCAGCGCGTATCTCCGCATCACGATTGGCACGGACGCCGAGGCTGAAGCGCTGATCCGGGCAGTCCGTAAATTGGTGAAGTAGAAGAAACTAGTCGCACCGCGACCACGGCCCCACTCACCCCTTCGACGCGTAGTAAGCATCCACCTTCGCCGCCACGTCGCGGTAGCCGATGTCGGCTTCGTAGATCTGTTTGAAATGCTCGATGGCCTCGTCCGGCTTGTTCATTTTTTCTAAGATGCAGCCGAGTTCGTAGAGCATCTCTTTCTTTTCGTCATCGAAGCCGGGCTTCTCCTTGAGCGCCTCCTGAATTTTGCGCGCTGCGAGATCGTTCTTGCCGCTCTTCGCAAAGCAGCGGCCCAGATACATGATGGCCGAGAGCCGCCGCTGCGGATTGTTCTGCGCCTTTTGAAATTCCTGGATGGCCTCACTGATTTTGCCCGCGTGGAAATAAAGCTGCCCGAGATCAAAACGCATCTGCAAATCCGTCGGATACTTCTCCGCGCGCTGGCGCACGGCTTCGAGCTGGAAGACCGCCCGCTGCGCATCAAGCTCCGCCGCGCGCTGATCATAATCCACCGCGCCCGTGTCGAGCTGTGACTTCAAGTGATCAAATTTTTTCAACTGCGTGTCCGCGATCACTTTCTCCAGCGAGGGATCGGTCGCGCCTTCCGTGGCGCGGATGCGCTCGAAGTATTCCAACGCACGGTCAAAGTCCTTCTTCTGCGCGTAGGTCTCAGCAATGTTCCGCAGCAGCTTCAAGTTGTTCGGCTCCGCCTTCAGCCGCGTCTCGTACTGGTTGATCAAGTCCTGCGCCACGTCATCGGACTTCACGATGCGGCTGGCCTGTTCCAGTTGCGCCGCCTCGTTCTTGTCTTTCAGCAAGTCGCGATACGAGCCGCCCGTTTCCGCCACCTCCTCGTAGCCGCCTTCGTTCAGCGTGTGGCGCGCGGTCACGTTCTTCATGAGCTGCAAAACCTCCGGGTCGTTTGGGCGCACGCGCAGCATGTCGTTATAAACCTTCGCGGCCTCCTCGTTCTGGCCGGCGCGCGTGAGGGCGTCGCCAAGTTCCATGGCGATTTCGCGATCCTTGGGATTGTTCTTGGAGAGAATTTGCAGCGAGAGAATCGCCGTCTTGAACAGGCCCGCCTCCAGCGCCGCGTCCGCGAGCAGCTTGTGCGCGCCGGTGCTCATGGGGTCGCTGTTCAGCACTTCCTCCGCCGCCTCGATGGCTTCGAGCGGATTTTTCTTCAACGACATCTGGGCTTTGGCCAGTCCCGGCTGCGAGGCCGCGCCGCCGAGCATCTTCTTGAAGAACCCGGTCTGCGCCGCCCCGGCTTTCTTGACCTGCGCCGCGCGCAAGGCCTGCCGCGCCTCGAAAAACCCCGGTTCAATTTTCAGCACGCCGCCCAGAATGGTGATGGCGTAGTCCAGATTGTTCCGCGTGATCGCGGCCACGCCTTTTTCGTACAGGTCGCGTTGCGGACGGGCGATGGTGTTCAACGACTTTTCAGGCATGGCGTGAGGCTAAAAGGTGGTGGTTGAAAATTCCAACGCAATCGCGCCCGCCTCGGTGTGGCGCGCCAGAAAACTTCAGTTCAACCCCGGATTCATCAGGCCCGCCGGGATGTGGAAGCGCGCGACCTCGACCGCACCTTGAATGCCGGGAATGATCGCCATCAGCCCCTGCCCCGCGTCCACGAAGTAAAAGAACAACACCACGCGGCCCTCCAGCGCGGCGTTGCCGTGATAGAAACGGTGCGCCACAAGATGCGAGACGCGCGCCTGCTCCACTTCCGCCGCCCGCCCGAGCGCGCCGGTGGCGATGCGCGAGAGAATCGCCACCAGCGTGGGCGACTCCACCGGATCGCTGGCGGTGATGAACGGCTTGTCGCCCGCGAACTCTTCCAGAAAATAGTGCAGCGCCTTTTCGTAATCGGTCGGGTGTTCGAGCCGCGCGCGCAGGATGCCAAGGTGATGCGGCAAGTTTTGTGACGCGGTGTTCATGGAGAACTCATTTGCGGAAGTGAGCGTGCCGGACGTTGCCGCCGGATTCAACCCACGCCAGCAAATCCAGAATCTCCTCGCGCGTGAGTGTGTCGAGCAAGCCGGCGGGCATCGGTGAAAGTTCCGACACACGCTGCGAGGCCACGTCGGCCTTCGCGAGTCTGCGGCGCTGATCGGGGTCGGCAGGATTGATCGCCAGCACGAGGCTGGTCGTGTCCTCGCTGACCACGCGACCATCGTAAATCGCGCCGGACTTCAGCGTGATCGTCACGGGGCGATACACTTCCGCCACGACCTTTGACGGCTCAATGATGCTCTCCAGCAACGTGCGCCGGTCAAAGCGCGACGACACCGCCGTCAGGTCCGGGCCGATGAATCCGCCCTCGCTCCCAAGCCGATGGCATTGCGCGCAGCCGGTTTCGGCGAACAACTCCTTGCCGCGCGCGGCCTCGCGACCGCGTGCGACCGCATCGAGTCCCGTGGCGAAATCATTCATCGCCCATTCCTTCACGAAGGTCCGCGCCGCCGTGGTCGCGGGCGCAGGCGCGCGCTGATCGAGCGCGGCCAGCGTGGCTTTGAGGGCGGCGCGCTCGGTGACGGACAATGTGGACTCCGCGTCGGTGCGGATGTAGTTGAGCGCGGTGGGCAGCATGTTCGCGCCGTTGAATTCCGTACGCGCGCGGCGGAGCCAGTCGAAGTAGATGTTGCGTTCCGCCAGCGACCAGCCGTTCGTCACCAGTCGCAGCGTGAAGAGGTAATGAAATTTCTCCTCCTGCGTCGCGGCGGCGGCGAGCAGCGGAATGGTTTTGGCGACGACGTTCGTGGAGCCGAGATAGACGAGCATTTCGCAGAGCGACTGATTCACGCGCGCATCACGCGCCGGATACTGCTGCTCCCACACGTCGAACACGCGCTGCGCGGCTGCGGCCTCGGGTCGACCTTGGCGGATGAAACTCACCGCCAGCGCGCGGAGGGCGAGGAGTTGCAGATCAGCATCGAGTGGACGCGCACTGAGTTGATTCACTCGCGCGACGATCTTCGGCTGCAACGGTTTTTCACCGACTCGACTCAGGCCCAGCAAAGCGGTGAGCGCGGCGGCAGAATTGGTTTCCACCAACGCGCGTCCCGCCCATTCGCCCGCAGGCTGCCGTTCCAATTCCACCCGCGCCGCATAGCGCATCCAATGATCAGGAGCACCGAGACGCGACCACAGTTTCCCTGTAGCGGCGTCTCG